>LT599022.1:2600000-2858510 GCA_900079695.1 uncultured Alphaproteobacteria bacterium | reverse complement strand
TCGGGACTGCCGGTGCCCGCCGCAAACCGCGGCGCGACGCCCGCAGCCGCGGGCGCGAGCAGCGCCGCCACCCCGGCGTCGGCGAGGTGGCGCGGCAGTTCGGCGATCGCGGCGTCGCGGCAAGCGCAGGCGGCGCGCATCTCGGCCGCGTCGACCGCGCGCCCGGCGGCGAGCGCGTCGCGCAGCCCGTCGCTCAACAGCCCGCCGTGCACCTCGGCCTCGAAGGCGAGGCAGCGGGCGCTCTCCCACGCCATGATGGTGCGCTGCGCCGCCAGCGCCTCGGCATAGAGCGGCGGCAGCTCCAGCTCCACCGCCGCGATCCCGGCGGCCGCAAGGCGGCGCGGCAGGTCCTCGGCGAAGGCGCGGCGCATCTCCGGCTCGGCCAGTTCCCACGCGGGCGAGCGGCAGAGGCCGATCCGTGCCGGAACCGCGCGCGGCGGATCGAGAGGCACGCCGGACACCGCCGCGACGAACAGGCGGCAGTCGGCGACCGTGCGCGCGAGCACGCCGACGGTGTCGAGGGAGGTCGCGTAGGGCTTGACGCCGGTGGGGTCGACGGTGCCGAAGCTCGGCTTGTAGCCGACCACGCCGCAATACGACGCGGGGCGGACGATCGACCCGGCGGTCTGGGTGCCGACCGCGAGCGGCAGCATCCCCGCCGCCACCGCCGCCGCCGAGCCGCTCGACGAGCCGCCGGGGGTGCGCGCGGGATCGCGCGGATTGCGGGTCGGCGCCGGGTGGAAGGCGGCGAACTCGGTGGTCGCGGTCTTGCCCGCGATCACCGCTCCCGCCTGCCGCGCCCGCGACACCACCGCCGCGTCGAACGGCAGCCGCGCGCCCGCGTAGATCGGCGAGCCGCAGCCGGTCGGCCAGTCGCGGGTCGCCGCCAGATCCTTGATCCCGACCGGCAGGCCGCCGAGCGGACCGGGGCAACCCGCCGCGTCGGCCCGCGCCGCCTGGGTCAGCCAGAGATCGGCGTCGAGCGTGGCGAACGCGCCGATTTCCGGCTCGCGTGCGGCGATCCGCGCGAGGCAGGACTCCGCGAGCGCGACGGCGGTGAGACGCCCCGCGGCGATCGCCGCCCGCGCGGTGGCGGCGGCGAGGTCGCAGGGCGCGGGCGTCATCGTCCGACGCTCCGCCAGTCGTCGAGGATCGCGCCGTAGATCTCCACCGCCGCGTCGATCTTCGCCACCTCGGCGTATTCGTCGGTCTGGTGCGCCTGACCGGTTTCGCCGGGGCCGAGGATCAGCGTCGGCGGATGGCCGAGCGCCGGAGTGAGCACCGAGGCGTCGGTGAAGAACGGCGCCGACTTCGGCGCGAACGGCTGCCCCAGCACCGCGCAGGCGCAGGCGATCGCCCGCGCCGCCCAGGGCGCGTCGGGTTCGGTCCACACCCCTTCGAGATCGAACAGGGTGGTGACGCGCGCCGCCTCGCCGATCACCCCGGTCAGGTCCTCGCGCACAGCCGCGTGGCTCATCCCCGGAATCGTGCGCACGTCCACCAGAATTTCCGCATGGTCGGGCACCGAGTTGATGTTGAGGCCGCCCGCGACCCTGCCGACGTTGAGCGTCGGCGGGCCGAGCACCGGGTGGCGCGCGACGTTGAAGTCGAAATCGGCAAGCCGCGCGATCGCCCGCGCCGCCTTGTAGACCGCGTTGTCGCCGAGATCCGGCATCGAGCCGTGGGCGGTCACGCCCGAGGTTTCGGCCTTGAGCCACAGCGCGCCCTTGTGGCCGATCATCGGCTGGTTGCCGGTGGGTTCGCCCACCAGCAGCGCTGCCGCCTTCGGCAGCATGCCCGCCTGCGCCATCGCCTGCGCGCCGTCGCAGCCGGTCTCCTCGCCCGCGGTGATCGCGAGCACCACTTCCGGACCGTCCGCGAGCGCGGCGGCGCGGGCCTCGACGGCGACCACGAACGCGGCGACGCCGGACTTCATGTCCGAGGTGCCGCGGCCGTAGAGACGGCCGTTCCGGATCTCGCCCGCGAACGGATCGACGCTCCACGGCTTCGCCCCGAGCGGCACGGTGTCGACGTGCCCGGTGAACACCAGCCCCGGCGCGTCGCGACGGCCGATCCGCGCCAGCAGGTTGGGGCGCCCCTCGCCGATCGGCTGCAGCGTGCAGGCGAACCCGGCGGCCTCCAGCCGACGCACCAGATGCGCGATGCACGCACCTTCCGCGCCCGGCGGGTTGATGGTGTCGAACGCGACCAGTTCGCGCGTCAGCGCGACGGCGGGGGAAAGCTCGGTCATGTGTTGTCGTCCTACCCGAAATAGGCGGCGTGGAACTCGGCGTTGGACTTGAGTTCCGCCGCGGTGCCCCCGGCGACCAGACGGCCGCCGGACAGAACGTAGCCCGCATCGGCGATCGCGAGGGTCTGGTGAACGTTCTGCTCGACCAGGAACACCGTGATGCCGCGCGCGCGAATGCCCTCGATGATGCGGAAATTCTCCTTCACATACAACGGCGACAATCCGAGCGACGGTTCGTCGATGATCAGCACGCGGGGCTGGCCCATCAGGCCGCGGCCGATCGACACCATCGCCTGCTCGCCGCCCGACATCGTTCCCGCAAGCTGGTTGCGGCGCTCGGCGAGACGCGGAAAGGTGTCGTAGACCTCGGCGAGGCGACGCCGGATCTCCGCCTCCGAGGGCTCCTGATAGGCGCCGAGGCGGAGGTTCTCGGCCACCGTGAGCTTGGGGAACATCCGACGCCCCTCGGGAATGCAGGCGACGCCGCGGGCGATCACGCGATGGGTCGGCTCGCCCGCGATCTCCTCGCCGAACACCTTGATGCTGCCCGCGCGCGGCGGCGTGAGGCCGAGGATCGAGCGGATCAGGGTGGTCTTGCCCGCGCCGTTGGACCCGAGCAGGCAGGTGATCTCGCCGGGGCGGACCACCAGCGACACGTCGATCAGCACGTCCGCCTTGTCGTAGGCGGTGTGGAGGCCGGAGATTTCGATCGCCGGAATTTGCGCGTCCATGTCCGTTCCCTCACGCCGAACCGAGATAGGCTTCCTGCACCAGGCGGTCGGCGGCGACCTCCTGATACGCGCCCTCGGCGATCTTCTCGCCGTAGTTCAGAACCACGCAGCGGTCCGAGACCCGTTCGATCACTCCCATCTCGTGCTCGACGAGGATGATCGTGAGGCTCCCGAGGCGTTCGCGCACCGACAGAATGTCGCTCATCAGCTGGTAGGTCTCGTCGTGGGTCATGCCCGCCGAGGGTTCGTCGAGCAGCAGCAGCTTCGGCCGCGCGATCAGGGCGCGGCAGATCTCGATGCGGCGGCGCTCGATCATCGGCAGCGCTCCCACCGCCTGGAACATCGCCCCCGCGAGGCTCGGGCTGAACAGCGCCACGAGTTCGCGCGCCTCGGCGAAGGCGGCGTCGTGCTCGGCCCTCAGCGCCTTGCGGGCGAACAGGTTGTGCCACAGGCCCGGGTTCAGGCGGCCGTGGTTGCCGACCATGATGTTGTCGAAGATCGAGAGCTCCAGGCACAGCCGCGAGCGCTGGAAGGTGCGCGCGATCCCGGCATGGTAGACCGCCTGCGGCGACGCGCCGGTGATCTCCGCGCCGTCGAAGACGATGCGCCCGCCGTCGGGCTTGTAGAGCCCGGTGAGGACGTTGAACGAGGTGGTCTTGCCCGAGCCGTTCGGCCCGATCAGCCCGAGAATCTCGCCCCGGCCGACCTCGAACGAGACGTCGTTCAGCGCGCGCACGCCGCCGAAGCTCTTGGCCACGCCCTCGAGGGAAAGCAGCGTCGCGGCGCTCATCGTCCGCCCTCCGGAAAATAGCGGCGCACGCGGCGCGGCAGCAGCCCCGAGGGGCGGAACAGCAGGATCGCGATCACCACCGCCGAGAACAGCAGGAAGCGGTATTCCTGAATCGCCTGGAGCTTCTCCGGCAGCACCACCACGATCGCCGCGGCGAGGATCATCCCCCACGGGCTGCCCATCCCGCCCAGCAGCACGATCGCGACCAGGATCAGACTGTCGGAGAAGGTGAAGCTGGTCGGAGCCACATAGCCCTGCATGCAGCCGTAGAGTGCTCCGGCGACGCCGATGATCGCGTTGCCGAGCACGAAGGCGAAGATCTTGGAGCGGCGGATGCCGATGCCGTAGCAGGCCGCGCCGGTCTCGTCGAGGCGCACCGCGTCGAGCGCGAGCCCGAGCCAGGAACGCTCCAGCCGCCGCACCAGGGTGAACGCCAGCGCCAGCAGCGCGAACGCGGCGAGCGCGTAGTTGAGGTAGAACGACGCCTCGATGCCGAACGCCGTCGGACCCTCGCCGAAATCCCAGCCGAACAGGTTCATCGCCCCGACCGGTAGCCCCTGCGGACCGCCGAACGTGTCGTTGACTTCGAGGAAGGTCTTGAACAGCACCGAGAACGCGATCGTCACCACCGCCGCGTAATGGCCGCGGGTGCGCACCACCGGAATCACCAGCAGCAGCCCGATCAGCGCCGCGAACAGGCCGCCGAGCGGCAGCGCCAGGATCGCCGGAACGCTACCGCCGACGAGCTTGGCGGAGGTGTACGCGCCGATGCCGAAGAACGCCGCCCCGGCGAAGTTGACGACGCCCGCGTAGCCGAACTGGACGTTGAGCCCGAGCGCGACGGTGGCGTAGAGCATCACCGTGGCGAGCATCAGGAGAGGAAAGTGATCCTCGGCGAACGCGGCGACGACGCCGAGCCCGGCGAGCGCGACCAGCGCCGAGAGCGCGGCGGGGCGCGCCTGCGCGGCGCGGGCGAACGCCCCGGCCACGCCCGCGCGGCCGCCCAGCCAAGCGGCGACGGCGGCTGCGGCGACCAGCGAGATCACCGCGACGTCGCTTTCCTGCTCCATGAACACGATCGCGAACACCATCCCGGCGAGGACGGAGACGGCGGCGACGGCGAAGGGGGGAAGACGGTCGATCATCGCGTCACACCCGCTCGCTGGCGCGTTCGGGGATCAGGCCGGTGGGCTTCCACGCCATCAGCGCGATCACCACCGCGAACGCGAACACGTCCTTGTAGGCGGAGGCGAACGGCAGCGCCACCGCGCCGATCGTCTGCAGGGCGGCGAACAGGAAGCCGCCGAGGATCGCGCCGTAGAGGTTGCCGAGGCCGCCGATGATCGCGGCGGAGAAGCCGATCAGGCCGAGCAGCAGGCCCATGCCGAAGTTGATCTCGTTGTAGTAGAGGCCATCCATCACCCCCGCGACGGCGGCGATCGCCGAGCCGAGGGCGAAGGTGACGAGCACGATCAGGGTGTAGTTGATGCCCATGGTGCGCGCGGTTTCCTCATCCTGCGCCACCGCGCGGATCGCGAGGCCGAGGCGGGTGCGGTTGATCAGAAGATGCAGGCCGACGATCACCAGCACCCCGGCGACGACGAGGATGGTGCTGTCGGCGCGCAGGGTGAACTGCCCCCACTGCCACGAGGTGGTCGGCAGCAGCGCCGGGAACGCCTTGGGGTTCGAGCCGTCCGGATAGAACAGGCGGACGCTCTCGCGCAACGCGGTGCCGAGCATCAGGGTGGCGAGCAGGATGTTGAGCCGCGGCGCGCTCTTGAGCGGCAGGATCAGCCATTTCGCGATCGCCGCGCCGAGGGCGGCGGTGCCCGCGAGGGCGAACACCACGGTCGCGGCGAGCTGCGCGAGCGGGTGCGTGAAGCCGATCGCCGCCGCGCCTGCGGCGGCGGAGAAGCCGGTGAACGCGCCGACCATCAGCACGTCGCCGTGGGAGAACTTGATGACGTCGAGCACCCCGAAGAACAGGGTGAAGCCGACCGCGACCAGGGCGTAGATGGTGCCGAGCATCAGGCCGTTGACGACGTATTGGCCGAGAAGATCCATGGGTCCGCCCGCGCGATGAGGAACAGGGCGGGGAGCGCCGGAGCGCTCCCCGGTCTCGAAGGCTTACTTCGCCCCGACGAGCTTGCGCTTGCCGGCGGCGTATTCGCTGTCTTCCCATAGCACCCACTTG
Source organism: uncultured Alphaproteobacteria bacterium (assembly GCA_900079695.1). Classification (NCBI taxonomy): domain Bacteria; kingdom Pseudomonadati; phylum Pseudomonadota; class Alphaproteobacteria; species uncultured Alphaproteobacteria bacterium. The sequence continues at coordinate 2,852,544 of LT599022.1, read as the reverse complement.
CCGTCCTGGATCACGTACTTGGTGATCAGGGCGACGGTGTTCTGGCCGTGGTCGTCGAAGGTGATCGGGCCGACGATGCTGTCGCGGGACTTGATGTCGTCGAGATAGGCGGTGACCTTCTTGCGATCCGGCCCGACCTTTTCGATCGCGTCCATCAGCAGGCTCGCGGCGGCGAAGGCGAACGCGCCGTAGGCGTCCGGCCCCTGGTCGAACTTGGCCTTTTCGTACTCGGAGAGGAAGTACTGGCCGCCCGGCAGCTTCTCCACCGGCGCGCCCTCGCGGAAGGCGAGCACGCCCTCGGCGAGCTTGGGATCGAGACCCTCGATGAAGGCGTCGGAGACGATCCCCGAGACCCCCTCGAACTGCGCGTCGATGCCGAGCTTGTCCATCTGCTGGCGGATGCGGATGCCGAGCGGCGTGAGGCCGCCGAAGTAGATCACGTCGGGCTTCAGTTCCTTCGCCTTGGTCAGCTCGGCGGTGAAGTCCTGCTGGTCGGCGGTGACGCCGAAGGTGGCGAGCACCTTGCCGCCCTTCTCGGTCACGTACTTCGAGAAGTAGGCGTTGTGGCCCTTGCCGTAGTCGGTGGTGTCGTGAAGAATCACCCAGGTCTTGTAGCCCGCTTTGGTCATGAAGTCGGCGGCGACCTCGTTCTGGTTGACCATCGTGCCGTTGACGCGATGGATCTCCTTGTAGTCGTTGCCGTAGGTGATGTCGGGCAGCACCGCGCCCCACACGATCACCGGCAGGTTGAACTTGTGATAGACGTCGACCGTGCTCATCGCCACCGCCGAGCAGTAGTGGGTGACGCCGCCGATCACCTTGCGGTCGGCCGCCGCCTTGGTCGCCACCTGCACGCCGACGTTGGGCTTGCACTCGTCGTCCTGGGCGAACAGCTCGTAGTGGTATTTGGCCTTGGGGTCGGCGTTGCGGATCCGCACCGCGAGCTCCGCCGAATTGCGGCCGCCGACGCCGATCGACGCGGTGCCGCCGGAGAGCGGGCCGATGAACGCGATCTTCACCGTGTCCTTCGCCGACGCGGCCGCGAACGGCGACGCCGCAAGCGCGGCGGCGAAGACCGCGCCGACGCTGAAACGCAGGATGGATTTCATCTGGAAGGCTCCCTCAGTTTTCCCGGCGCCGACCGCGGCAGCGGGGCTCGATGGGGCCCAAGCCTGACAGAACAAGTGCGGAATTCAAGTCGCTTGAACGAGTTCTGCCCGATTTTTCGGCTTTGCGCAAAACAACGTCAGACCCGCCCGTTTTTGCGGCAATCGGCCGCAGCCGCCCCGATCCGGCGCGTCCCGCCGCCTGCGGGGCTGTGGGGGCACCGCGCCGCATGCGCGCGTGCTCAGTAGGTAGGCGGCGTGTTGACCCAGAGAATCCGCGCCGGAACGCTGCCGGGATTGCGGTAGGCGTGCGGCCGCTCGGAGCGGAAGGCGAACGAGTCGCCCTTGACGATGCGGGTGGTCTCGCCGTCGACGGTGAGGTCGAGCTCGCCGTCGAGGACGTAGCCGAATTCCTCGCCGACGTGGCTGGTCGCACCCGCCGACGAGCCGCCGGGGCTGACGGTGTGGATGTTGGCCTCGAGGATCAGGCCGTCGCCGCGCGGCATCAGGAATTCCAGCACCACGCTCGGCCCCGCGCCGACGCGGCCGACGCCGACGGTCGGGCGGCTCCCGGCGCGGTGCACCAGCGGCACCTCGGCGGTCGGCTGCGCGAACAGATCGTGGAGCGAAACCTCGAGTCCCTTGACGATCCGCCGCACCAGCGCGAGGGACGGCACCGCGCGCCCGGTCTCGATCTTCGAGAGCATGCTTTCCGAGCACTCGGCCACGTCGGCCAGGTCCTTGAGGCGCAGCCCGCGCAGGCGGCGCGCATGGCGCAAACTTCCGCCGAGGCGTTCGAGCGCCTCGGGCGACAGCATCGCTGCGGTGAATTCGCCGGATTCGGACATCGCGCGGCCCGTCGGAACTTTGGGCGTTCCCGCGAGGGAACTGGTGCCGGTGCACAGATTTGAACTGTGGACCTACTGATTACGAATCAGTTGCTCTACCCCTGAGCTACACCGGCATACCAGTCGAGAGGGGCGGAAGATACGGACATTTTCCGCGCTTGGCAAGCGCCTCCGTCATTCCGCCAGCGCCACGGCGGCGCGTTCGATCCATTCGCGCTGCTGCGCCGCGTCCGCGCCCTCGGCGGCGAGGATGCGCGCCATCGTCAGCGCCGCGCGGCCGTTCACCGCCGCGGTCGCCGAAGGCCCGGCGAGCGGCGCGAGGGCGGCGCGGGCCTCGGGATAGGCCTCGGCGCACATCAGCGCCTCGGCGAGCGCGAAACGGCTCTCCGGGTGCTCGGGATTGTCGGCGACGAGCTGACGCACCCGCTTCGCCCGGGCGACGGCGTCCTCGCCGGTCCAGAGGTCGAGATAGGCGCGCAGCAGCGCCGCCGAGGGCGCGGCGCGCCATTGCTGCTCCAGCACCTCGGCGGCCTTCTTGTCGCGCCCCTCGGCAAGGTGGATGCGCGCCAGCGCGAGCGCCGCCGCGGTGTCGTCGGGCGCGAGGTCGAGGGCCTGGCGCGCGAGCTTGGCGGCGTCGGCGAGACGGCCCTCGCCGCGCGCGGCCTCGGCGCGGGCCATCGCGATGCGCGCGGTCCGGGTTTCCGCCTCGGCGGTGGCGAACACCCCCTTCTTGCGCGCCTTGTCGAGAATCGCCTGCGCCGCTTCGAGGTTTCCGGCCGCGAGTTCGGCGGCGTAGGCCGCCTCCGCCGCCCAAGGCGACTGCGGCGCGCGGGCGTAGGCGCGGCGCGCCAGCTCGGGCACGCGCGGGTCGTCCGGCGGCAGGATTTCGATCAGCCCGCGCAGGCCCGCAAGCTCGGTCTCCGGGGTTTCCAACAGCGCCTCGTAGTGGCCGCGCGCACTTTCGAGATCGCCCTCGGCGCGGTCGGCCCCGGCGGCGAGCAGGTGGGTGAGCTGCGGGTTGGCGAGGGTCTTGTCGGTATCCTTGATGCAGCGGCGCGCGGTCCCGGCGTCGCCGCCCGCGAGCGCGGTGACGGCCCCGGCGAGGGCCGCCGTACCCTTGGTCTGGCGGCGTTCGCGGCGGCTGCGGGCGAAGCGCCCGGGCAGGCCGAGGAACCCGGCGAGGAAGCGCAGGAGCACGTAGGCGACGCAGGCGATCGCAAGCACGCCGAGGATCGTCACCGGCACCGAGGTATCCACCTGCCAGGCGAGCCAGCGCACCGTGACCTCGCCGGGATGGTCGGCGAGCCACACCGCGCCGCCCACCAGAGCGGCGACCGCGATCAGGTATCCGAGAATGCGGACCATCGGCTCAGCCCCCCGTCTTCTGCGTCGGCTGCTGCATCGCGCTGGCGGCGACCCGGGCGAGCGCGTCGGCGGTCAGGGTCGAGAGCGCGGCATCGAGGCGGGCGCGGGTTTCGGCGCGGCCGATCCACGGCTTCACCGCCGCCGCCACACCCGGGTCCTGAATGCTCCGCAGCTCCTTCACCGCGCCCGCGAGGTCGCCCGCGTCGAGCAGGCGCTCGGTACGGGCGAGCACCGCGCCGACGCTGTCGGTCTCGGACCCACCGTCGATGCGGCGCACCGTCACCAGCCCGGAGACCCGGGCGAGAGTCTTGTCGAGCAGCGTGTCGCCCGCGGGGGCGTTGGCCGCCCGCGCCGCCGCGGTGGCGACGCGCTGGAAGCTCTGGCGCAGCGCCGCGACGGTCGGCACGCCCTCGGCGGCGACCGCGGCGAAGGCGTCGGCCTCGGCGTCGAAGGCGGCCTTGTCCTCGGCGAGCGCGCGGGCGGTGCGCAGCTCGGCGTCGAAGGGCTGGCCGTCCTGCGCCTTGGCGCGCAGCTGCACCACCGCCAGAAGGTTGGCGAGCGAAGCGTCGTGACGCGACACCATCGCGCGCGCCATCGATTCGACCTCGGTAATGCGGTCGTTGAGCTTGAGCACGCTCGCCGCCTCGGCGCGCGTCGCCTCGACCGCGGCGAGGCGCTGGGAAACCCCTTCGAGCTCGTCGCGCTGGGCGATGCCGCGCTGTTCGAGCTTGCCCGCCAGCGCCTTGTTGTTCTCGGCGAGCTGTTCCACCCGGCCCGCGAGCAGGTCGAGGCGGTGCTGGAGATCGCCCGCCACGCCCGGCGCGGCCTGCGGCTCGGCGGAACCGGAACCGCCCGACGCCGCGAGCGCGCGCAGGCGCGAATCGAGGGCGGCGAGGCGTTCCTTGAGCGCGCCGATCTCGGCGACGACGTTGCCCGAGGGCGGCTGCACCGCGTCGGTGACGTCCTCGATCATGCCGTTCATGGTCTTGACCTCGGCGCGCAACCGGGCGAGTTCGGTGCGGTTGGCGTCGACGTTGCTTTCGAGCCCGGCGATCAGGGTGCGGGTCTCGCTGGCGGGCAGATCGGGAAGATAGCTGCGATAGGGCATCGGCACCTTGTCGCGCCAGTACGGGATCGACGCATAGCCCGCGAGGCCGACGATCACCGCGAGCAGGATCGCGATCGTCGCGGCGCGGCCGGAACCGCCCGAGGACGTCTCCTCCTCGACCTCCTCGACGCGCGCGTCGTCGCGTTCGGCTTCCGCCTCGGCCGCGGCCGGCACCTGCGCCTCTCCGGCTTCCTTTTCAGGGGTCATCGTGCTGTCTCCACCGTTTGCCTCCGCCGCGGGCGCGGCGATGGGTTGGTCGTCCGCCGGGCGATCCGCGTCGAGGACCGCCAGCAGCGCCTCCTGCTCGGGGCTCGGCGCGACCCGCACCGCGCGCCAGGGCGCCTTGCGCAGCTTCGCCGCCACCGCCGCCGACAGCGCATAGGCCGTCAGTCTGGCCAAGTCCCCGTCGACACCCGCATTTTTTGCAAGAGTAACGAAAGTCTCGGCGGTTCGGGGCGAAAAAAACAGCGCGGCGTCGAGGCTCCCGGTTTTCAAGGCCTCGACGAGATCGTCGGACAGCGCGACGGCGGCGCGGGTTTCGTAGAGCTGGGTCTTGCGGACCTCGAATCCGCGTTGCCGGAGAGCGCCTTGCAGGTCCCCGGCGACGACGTTGGCGGCGACGTGCAGCAGCGGACCGGCGGCCGGGTCGAGCTCGGCCACCACCAGCGCCGCGAGCGCGTCGACGTCGCCCGCCGCGGCATGGACGTGGGCGTAGCCGAGACGGCGCGCTTCCGCCGCCGAGGCGTCGCCGACGGCGTAGACCGGCGTGTCGCGGTCGGCGCTGGCGGCGGCCATCGCGCGCGCGCCGTTGGCGCTGGTGAACAGGATCGCCTGCACGCCCCGCAGGTCGAGCTGCGGGGCCGCCACCGGAACCACCGCCAGCATCGGCTCGACGGTCACGCCGTAGCCGCGCGCGATCAGGAGTTCCGCGGTTCGGGAAGCGTCGTCGTGAGGGCGGGTGACGAGAACGCGCATGCCGGTCTCCTTTCCGGGTCAGAGTCCCCCGCTCGCGGCCTTGACCTCGCGACCCGCATCGGCGCCGAGGGCTTCGGCATCGGCGGCCGCGCCGTCGCGGCGGGCCTCGAAGATCGCCGAACCGTCGGCCCGCGCGAGGCGGCCGAGGAAGGCGAGACGGCCATCCGCCCCGAACCGGGCGAGGCCGCCGATCGGAGTACGGCAGGAACCGTCGAGAACGCGCAGGAAGGCGCGCTCGCAGGCGACTTCGGCGAAGGTGCGGGCGTCGGCGATGCGCGCCAGCCAGTCGTGCGCGCGAGCGTCGTCGGCGCGGCAGGTGACGCCGATCGCCCCCTGCGCCACCGCCGGCAGCATCTCCTCGATCGACAGGATTCCCGCGGCGCGGTCGGCGAGGCCGAGGCGGCGCAGACCCGCGAGCGCCAGCAGCGTCGCGTCGACGACGCCGTCGCCGAGCTTTTCCAAGCGGGATTGCACGTTGCCGCGGAAGCTCACCACCTTGAGGTCCGGCCGCCGGGCGAGCACGAACGCGCCGCGCCGCAAGCTCGCGGTGCCGACCGTCGCGCCCGCGGGCAGCGCGTCGAGGGAGGCGGCGACGGGGGAGAGGAAGGCGTCGCGCGGGTCTTCGCGCGGCAGCATGCAGGGCAGGTCGATGCCGTCGGGCAGCCAGGTCGGCACGTCCTTCATCGAGTGCACCGCGATGTCGATGCGGCGCTCCAGCATCGCCTCGTCGATCTCCTTGGTGAACAGACCCTTGCCGCCCGCCTCGGCGAGCGGCCGGTCGAGGATGCGGTCGCCGCTGGTCTTGATCACCAGGGTCGCGATCGCGCCGTCGGCGGCGAGCTCGGGCAGCGCGGCGGCGAGCGCGGCGGCGACCATCCCGGTCTGCGCCAGGGCGAGCGGGCTGCCGCGGGTTCCGATGGTGAGGAGCGGGTGGGACATGGGCGCACAACTCTGGTAAATCGACGGGCGGACGGGGTTCCCCCCGCACCCGACCTGTTGTAGAGATTGGCCCCGCGCCTGCAAAGGGGTAATTGGAAGCGATGATCGTCCTCGGCATCGAAACCAGCTGCGACGAAACCGCCGCCGCCGTCGTCGGCGACGACCGCCGCATCCTGTCCAACGTCGTCGCCTCGCAGATCGCCACCCACCGCCCGTACGGCGGCGTGGTGCCGGAGATCGCCGCGCGCGCCCACCTCGGGCAGATCGACGCGGTGGTGCGCGCCGCGCTCGCCGAGGCCGGGGTCGCGATCGGCGAGCTCGACGCGGTGGCCGCCGCCGCCGGACCGGGGCTGATCGGCGGGGTGCTGGTGGGCGTCACCGCCGCCAAGGCGATCGCCGCCGCGCGCGGCGTGCCGTTCGTCGCGGTCAACCACCTCGAAGGCCACGCGCTGACCGCGCGCCTCACCGACGGCGTGCCGTTCCCCTACCTGCTGCTGCTCACCTCCGGCGGCCACTGCCAGACCCTGATCGTCAAGGGCCCGGGCGACTACGTCCGGCTCGGCACCACCATCGACGACGCGGCGGGCGAGGCCTTCGACAAGACCGCGAAGATGATCGGCCTGCCCTACCCCGGCGGCCCGGAGATCGAGCGCCATGCCGCGGGCGGCGACCCCAAGCGCTTCCCCCTGCCGCGGCCGATGAAGGGCGCGCCGGGGTGCGACTTCAGCTTCTCCGGCCTCAAGACCGCGGTGCGCCACACCCTCGACAAGCTCCCCGGCCCGCCCACCGGGACCGACGTCGCCGACCTCTGCGCGGCGATCCAGGCGGCGATCACCGACTCCTTGAGTGCGCGACTGAAGCCCGCGCTCGCGGCGTTCCGCGCCGCCTGCCCGGACGGCCGTCACCTTGTGGTGGCGGGCGGCGTCGCCGCCAACCGCCATCTGCGCGCCGCGCTCGCCGCCCAGGCGGAGAAATCCGGGCTTGCGTTCGTCGCGCCGCCGCTGCCACTCTGCACCGACAACGGCGCGATGATCGCATGGGCGGGGCTGGAACGGCTCCGCACCCTCGGCCATGGCGATCCGCTCGACTTCAAACCCCGGCCGCGCTGGCCCCTCGACGGCGACGCCCCGAAGGCGCGCGGCGCGGGCGTCAAAGCCTGAAACCACCAGGAGACCCCATGGAACGGATCGGCATCGTCGGCGCAGGCGCGTGGGGCACCGCCTTGGCCATCGTCGCCGCCCGCGCCGGGCGCGAGGTGACGCTGTGGGCCCACGAGCCCGACATCGCCGAGGGCATCAACGCGGCGCGCGAGAATGGCGTCTACCTGCCCGGCATCCGCCTCGACGAACTCATCGTCGCCACCCCGCGCCTCGCCGAGGTCGCCCGCTGCGACGTGATCCTGTGGGTCACGCCCGCGCAGTTCGTGCGCCCGGTGCTGCGCGACTTCGCCCGCCACGCCCGCCCCGGCACGCCGGTGGTGATGTGCGCCAAGGGAATCGAGGAAGGCACCCTCGCGCTGATGAGCGACGTGCTCGCCGAGGAACTGCCGCACGCGCCCTGGGGGGTGCTCTCCGGCCCCACCTTCGCCGCCGAGGTGGCGAGGGGCCTGCCGACCGCGATCACCCTCGCCTGCGCCGACGAAACCCTCGCCGCCCGTCTCGCCGACGCGTTGGCGGCCCCGGGCTTCCGCCCCTACTGGTCGCGCGACGTGATCGCCGCGGAGGTCGGCGGCGCGGTCAAGAACGTGCTGGCGATCGCCTGCGGCATCGTCGCGGGCCGCAAGCTCGGCCACAACGCCCAAGCGGCGCTGATCACCCGCGGCATCGCCGAGATCACCCGGCTCGCGGTGGCGAAGGGGGCCGACGACGTGTCGCTGACCGGCCTCGCCGGGCTCGGCGACCTGATCCTCACCGCCACCTCGATGATGTCGCGCAACTTTTCGCTCGGTGCGGCATTGGGGGAAGGGCGGAGCCTCGACAGCATCCTCGGCGCGCGCCGCGCCGTGACCGAAGGCGTGTTCACCGCCCGCGCGGTCCGCGACCTCGCCGCCCGATCCGGCATCGACATGCCGATCGCCTCCGCCGTCGCCGCGATCCTGTTCGACGGCGCGGGCATCGACGACACCATCACCGACCTGCTCGCGCGGCCGCTCCGCGCCGAGCGCGACTGACCCAAGGGAGAGAACCCATGCTCTACGCCGTCATCTGTCTCGACAAGCCCGGCTCCGCCGAGGTCCGCCTCGCCAACCGCGCCGCCCATCTCGAATACGCGGCGAAGCTGCCGCTGGTGGTCGGCGGGCCGATGCTCTCCGACGACGGCGAAGGCATGGTCGGCTCGCTGCTGGTGCTCGAAGCGCCGGACCGCGCCAGCCTCGACAAGACCCTCGCCGAGGACCCCTACGCCAAGGCGGGCCTGTTCGAGAGCGTCACCGTCCGCCCCTACAAGAAGGTGTTTCCCAAGTAACGCGCCCTTTTTCCTCGGCCTTTCGGGGCCATCTAGGGATCGTCAGGGAGATGCGAAGATGGCCCACTGGCTGCTGAAGTCCGAACCCGGCGAATGGAGCTGGGACGACCAGACCCAGGTCGAGCGCGAGGCCTGGACCGGGGTGCGCAACCACCTCGCCGCGCGCCACCTGCGGGCGATGCGCGCGGGCGACACCGCGTTCTTCTATCACTCGGTGACCGAGAAGCGGATCGTCGGCATCGTCGAGATCGTCGGCGAGGCCGAACCCGACCCCACCGACCCGTCGTCGAAGTTCGTGATCGTCTGGGTCAAGGCGCGCAGACCGCTGCCGCAGCCGGTGAGCCTCGCGACGATCAAGGCCGATCCGGAGCTGGCCGAGCTGCCGCTGGTGCGGCAGGCGCGCCTCTCGGTGATGCCGATCCCCGACGCGGCCTGGGAGAAGATCTGCCGGCTCGGCGGGGTGGAGGCATGATCCGCTGCGTGGTCTTCGACTTCGACGGCACGCTGGTGATGTCGAACGCGATCAAGCGCGAGGGGTTCTTCGCCGTCACCGCCGGAGTGGAGGGCGGCCGCGCGGCGATGGAGGCCCTGCTCGCCGACCCGCCGGGCGACCGCTACGCGATCTTCGCGGCGTTCGCGGCGCGCTTCGGCCTCGACGCCGGCGAGCTGGCGGAAAGCTACGGCGCGTGGTGCGAGGCGGAAATCCTCGCCGCGCCGGAGCGCCCGGGCGCGTCCGACCTGCTGGCGCGGCTGAAGCGCGACGGCCTCCGCCTCTGGATCAATTCGGCGACGCCGGAGGCGCCGCTGCGCGGCGTCGTCAAGCGCCGGTATCCGCCCGGCACCTTCGACGGCGTGCTCGGCGGACACGCGCGCAAGGTGCCGAACCTGCGCGCGGTGATGCGCGCCGAAGGTCTCGCCCCCGAGGAGATCCTGATGGTCGGCGACGGTTTCGACGATCGCGACGCCGCCGCCGAGATCGGCTGCCGGTTCGCCGGGCTCGACCGCGGCACCCTCGCCGCCCGGCCCGACTGCGGACGGCTGACCGCCGACCTGCGCGATCTCGAACCCCTGTTCGACGAGGTGCCCGCATGACCCTTTCGTGCTTCAAGGCCTACGACATCCGCGGCCGCGTTCCCCTCGACCTCGACCCGGAGCTCGCCCGCCGCATCGGCCGCGCCTACGCCGAGGTGGTGGAGCCGGGCACCGTGGTGGTCGGCCACGACGCGCGCCTCGAAAGCCCCGAACTCGCCCGTGCGCTGATCGACGGCCTGACCCAGGGCGGCGCCGACGTGATCGACATCGGCCTGTGCGCCACCGAGGAGGTCTACTTCCAGACCGCGCACCGCGAGGCCGACGGCGTCGGCGGCGGCATCATGGTCACCGCCAGCCACAACCCCAAGGGCACCAACGGCATGAAGCTGGTGCGCCAAGGCGCGCGACCGATCTCGGGCGACAGCGGACTCACCGACATCCGCGACCGCGTCACCCAGCCCGAGCCGCCGGTGAAGCGCGTCGGCAAGTCGAGCCGGGACCTCGACAAATCCGCCTACGTCGACCACCTGCTGAGCTTCGTCGACACCACCGCGCTCAAACCCTTGAAGATTCTCGCCGACGCGGGCAACGGCGTCGCCGGACCGATCGTCGAGCGCCTGGCGAAGCGCCTGCCGTTCGCGATCGAACTGGTGCGCGGCACCCCGGACGGCGACTTCCCCGACGGCGTGCCCAACCCGCTGCTGCCCGAGATGCGCGCCGCCACCGCCCAGGCGGTGGTGCAGCATCAGGCCGACTTCGGTGTGGCGTGGGACGGCGACGCCGACCGCTGCTTCCTCTACGACGGCGCGGGCAACTTCATCGAGGGCTATTACCTCGTCGGCCTGCTCGCCGAGGCGATGCTCGTCCGCCACCCGGGCGCGAAGATCATTCACGACCCGCGCCTGGAATGGAGCACGGTGGCCGACATCGCCCGCTGCGGCGGCACCGCGGTGCGCTGCAAGACCGGCCACGCCTTCATCAAGGAGCGGATGCGCAAGGAGGACGCGGTCTACGGCGGCGAGATGAGCGGCCACCACTACTTCCGCGATTTCGCCTACTGCGACACCGGAATGATTCCCTGGCTGCTGATCGCCGCGCTGGTCTCGGCCTCCGGCAAGTCGCTGGCGGAACTGGTGGCGGAGCGGATGGCGGCGTTCCCCTGCTCGGGCGAGATCAACTTCGAGACCGACGCGGCCGCCGCCACCGAGCGCATCCTCGCCCACTACCTGCCGATGAACCCACAGCGCGACGACACCGACGGCGTCTCGCTCGACTTCGGCGACTGGCGCTTCAACCTCCGCCGCTCCAACACCGAGCCGCTCCTGCGCCTCAACATCGAAACCCGCGGCGACGCCGTGGCGGTGCGCTACCACCTCGAAGCCATCACCGCCCTGATCGGCACGGACCCGAAGGGCGCGCATTGATCGGCGCGTTCCGCGACAGCGAGCGGTAGAGTTCGACGACCTGCCGCTCGATCACCGGATCGGCGTAGACATCCTCGATCCGCCGCCGCGCCGCCGCGCCCATGCGGCGGCGCTCCGCCGGGTCCGCGGCAAGGCGAGCGACCGCCGCCGCGATCGCGGCCGCATCCTTCATCGGCACCAACAGCCCGTTCTCGCCGTCCGTCACCAGACTGCGGCAGCCCGGCGCGTCGGTGGTGATCAGCGGGCGGCCGCAGGCCGCCGCCTCCAGCAACGCCTTCGGCATCCCCTCGCGGTAGGACGCCAGCAGCGCCACGTGGCTTTCCGCCCACACCGCCTCGATATCGGCGCGCGGCCCGCGCCACTCCACCACGCCCTCGGCGTTCCATTGCGCCAGGGTCTCCGGCGGAATACTCTGCGGATTGGCCGGATCGACGTCGCCGATCAGGCGGATCGTCGCCGACACGCCCCGCGCGCGCAGGATCCGCGCCGCCTCCACCGTCTCGCCGATCCCCTTGTCCCACAGCATGCGCGACACCACGGAAACGACGACGGCATCGCCCGCGGGCTCGGGCGTCGGGCGAAACCGCACGGCATCGACGCCGGAACCCGGGATCATCGCCACCCGATCGTCGGCGATCACCCCGGCGCGAACGAACATCTCCGCGTCGTCGGCGTTCTGCACCAGCAGGCGCGACCCCGGCCGGTCGAGCGTCAGCCGCAGGGCAAGCAGGACGACGCGCCGCAAGAGGCCGGTCTTACGGGTGTCGTTGATGAACAGGAAGCCAAGCCCGATCAGGGCGTTGATCGCCATCGGAATGCCCGCCAGCTCGGCCGCCACCGCGCCGTAGACCACCGGCTTCACCGCCACGTGATGGACCAGCGCGGGCGTGGCGTCTTCGTACAGGCGACGCAACGCGTTCAGCGTCAGGTATTCGCGTAGCGGATTGGTGGACGCCCGCGCGATGCGCCAGGGATGAACCGAAACCCCGAATTCCTCGATCCGCGCGCGGTGAGCCCCGGGCGCGCACGCCACCCCCACGCTGAATCCGGCGGTCTTGGCGGCACGCGCCATCGGCAGGCGGTGCGACAGGAACGCGCCGCCCTCGGTGACGGCGAACAGCATGCGGGGTGCGAGCCCGAGGGAAACCGGCGGCCGGGCGGAGGCGATCAGGACCAGGGCGAGAAAGCTCGTCCCCCACACCGGCGCGGCCCCGGCGGCGTCGAACCACGCCACCGCCCCGAACCCGGCGACCGACGCCAGCCGCGCCGCCCGGAGCCAGCATCCGCGCCGCGCTACCGCCAGCGCGTCACGTGCGACCAGGACGCCCGGAATCAGGAGAGCGGGCGCGAAGATCCACGCGTCGTCCGCAACCCCACCCGGACGAAACCGGCTCAGACCCGCCGCCGCCCCCGCGAGGGCGAGGATTGCGGCGATCCGCCGCCAGCCGGGCCGTTTCCAGGCGAGGCAGGCGAACAGCGGAATCGCTCCCGCCAGCACCGGCGGCGGAAGCCCCCCGCCGGTCGCGGGCGCACCCGGGAGCCCGGCGGCGGCCGAGGCCGCGAGCGTGCCGAGAACCAGGGAATCCGTCGCGATGCGGGTGAGGATCGGATTGCGGTCGAGAATCGACCAGAGATAGACCGCTCCGGCCACGGCGGCAGCGCTCGCCACCCACGCCGACGCGCCCCCTCCGAAACCGGGCACGGCGAGGAGGAGCGCCAGCCACGCCAGCCACGCCAGGGCGCACAGCAGTCCGAGCGGATGAAACGCCGCGGCCAGCAGCACGCGCCGCGCATGACGGCCACGATCGGGCACGCACGCGCCCGCGACCACGGCCGCCACCGCAACCGCGACGCCGCCGAACGCTCCGGCGGGAACCGCCAGACCCGCGAGAACCGCCGCGAGACGGTGCCGCCGGGTGGCCGGAGGATCGGGAAGGACTACGGGCATCGAAGGGTCCGCGCGCCGTGATACGACAGGAGCGCGAGGCTACGGCGGGCGCGGCTTGCGCGTCAAGCGCGGCCGCGCCGGGCCTCGCTCAGGACCAGCGTCGCATCCAGGACTGGAGCATCAGCACGCACCAGATCCGGTGCTCCCAGTTGCGCGCGCCGGATACGTGCCGCTCCCAGGCGCCGCGCACCGCGGCGGCATCGAGGAACGGGTTCGCATCGAGCGCCGCCGGAGACAGCAGGTCTTCCGCCCAGTCGCGCAACGGGCCGCGCAACCATTGTCCGACCGGGATGCCGAAGCCGATCTTCGGCCGTTCGACGAGATGCCTCGGCACGTAGCGATCGAGCACCCGGCGCAGCGCGTACTTGCCCACGCCGTTGCGGATCAGCATCTCCGGCGGCAGCCGCCACGCGAATTCCACCACGCGGTGATCGAGCAGCGGAACCCGCGCCTCCAGACTGACGGCCATGCTGGCGCGATCGACCTTGGTCAGGATGTCGCCCGGAAGATAGCCCTGCATGTCGCGGCACCGCAGACGGGCGGCGACGTCCGGCAGGCACCGGGCGAGCCCGTCGTCGGGTGTTGCCGCAACGCCGCCGACCACCGGAAGCTCCGCCTCGGGCCACTGGGACACCACGCGGGCATACATCTCGTCGACGCCGCCGAGGGCCAGCAGATCCGCGCCCTTGTGAATCTTGCCGCCGAAATGGCTGGGCTTGAAGCGGCCGGGCAGCCACGCGAACGCCGCATCCCACGCCTCCGGCGTCGGCAGGCGCAGCGCCGCCGCCGCCGCGCGCCGCGCACCCGGCGGAATCCGCCCGACGCGCCGCCACAGCGCGGCGATCGCCGCATGGCGCGTATACCCGGCGAACGCCTCGTCGCCGCCGTCGCCGGACAGCGACACGGTGACGTGGCGGCGCGCCAGACGCGAGACCAGAAACGTGGGAATCTGCGAGGAATCCGCGAACGGTTCGTCGAACATCTCGGCCAGGTGCGGGATCACCTCCCGCGCCTCTTCGGGCGAAACGATCAGTTCGGTGTGGTCGGTGCCGAGATGGGCGGCGACCGCCCGCGCGTGGGCGGATTCGTCGTACGCCTTTTCCGCAAAGCCGATGGAGAACGTCCGCACCGGGACCCGCGACTGCGCCTGCATCAGCGCGACGACGGTCGAGGAATCGATGCCGCCGGAAAGAAACGCCCCCAGCGGCACGTCGGCGATCATCCGCCGCCCCACCGCATCGCGCAGCAGGCCGTCGAGATCCGCGATCACGTCGTCTTCCGGGCGGCGGTCGAGTTGGGATTGCCCCGCGACGGCGCGCTCTTTGACGTCCCACCAGCAGGCGAGGGTTTCGCCTTCGGCCGCCACCGTCAGCCGATGACCGGGCGGAAGCTTGGACACGCCGCGGTAGATCGAGAGCCCTTCCGGAACGTAGGCGAACTGAAGGAAGCGCGCCACCGCCGCGCCCTCCACCTCCGGCGCGAACCCCGGATACGCCCGCAACGCCTTGAGCTCCGAGCCGAACAGGAACACCCCGTCGCGGCGGGCGTAGTACAGCGGCTTGATGCCGAAACGGTCGCGCACGAGGTGCAGCCTGCGCTCCCGCCTGGCGGGCGTAGTACAGCGGCTTGATGCCGAAACGGTCGCGCACGAGGTGCAGCCTGCGCTCCCGCCGATCCCACAACGCGAACGCGAACATGCCGATGCAGCGGCGCACCGCCGCCTCGATCCCCCAGGCCGCGCACGCTTCGAGCAGCACCTCGGTGTCGGAATGGCCGCGCCACGTGATCCCCGGCAGGTCCTCGGCGATCTCGGGGGCGTTGTAGATCTCGCCGTTGTAGACGATCGTCCAGCGCCCGTCCGCGCTCCGCATCGGCTGATCGCCGGCGGCGGAGAGATCGACGATCGCCAGCCGCCGCTGCGCCAGCACCGCGCCCGCCTCGGCGTCGGCCCAGACCGCGCCCTTGTCGGGGCCGCGATGGGCGATCGCATCGGACATGCGGCGCCCGCGCTCGGCCAGATCCTGCTCGCGCGCCCCGGCGACCGTCCAGAAACCGGCGATCCCGCACATGGCGATATTCCCCGCGCTGTTGTCCGGGGTCCGTTTGTGACAGGGAATGCGATACGCGTCAAACCCCCGCCGGCTGCGGAACCGCGCCCTCTGTCGAGGAGGTTTCGGTTGATCGCTCCAAAGTGAAGGTGTAACCGGTATCGACTTCTCTCAAGCAAGCGAGCGGCGGCACACATGAGCAGCGACAACCGGAAGATCTCCGTCATCGGCCTGGGCTACGTGGGATTGCCGCTGGCGGTCGCGTTCGGTCGCTCCGGCCGACGCGTCGTCGCCTTCGACATCGACCGGCGGCGGGTCGAGGAACTGCGGGCGGGGGCCGATCGCACCGGCGAGGTTCCGGCGGACGAGCTGCGTCAGGCCGACCTGCTGCTGACCACCGACCCCGCCGATCTTGCGACCGCGGACTTCCATATCGTCACCGTGCCGACCCCCGTCGACGACGCCCGGCAGCCCAATCTCGCGCCCCTGATTTCCGCCACCCGGACGGTCGGGCGCATCCTGAAGGCCGGAGACATCGTCGTCTACGAGAGCACCGTCTACCCCGGCGCGACCGAAGAAGACTGCGTGCCCGTGCTCGAGGCGGAAAGCGGCCTGACGTTCGGGCGCGACTTTACCGTCGGCTACAGCCCGGAACGCATCAATCCGGGCGACCGGGAGCACCGCTTTACCACCATCCGCAAGGTCGTATCCGGCTCCGACGCCGCGACCCTCGACATCGTGGCGCAGGTCTACGGCTCGGTGGTTCGGGCGGGCATCCATAAGGCTCCGTCGGTCAAGGTGGCGGAGGCCGCGAAGGTCATCGAGAACACCCAGCGGGACATCAACATCGCCCTGATGAACGAACTCTCGCTGATTTTCTCCCGGCTCGGCATCGACACCCGCGACGTTCTGGCGGCGGCGGGGACGAAGTGGAACTTTCTGCCGTTCACGCCCGGGCTGGTCGGCGGTCACTGCATCGGCGTCGATCCCTATTACCTGACCCATCGCGCCCAGCGCGCCGGATACAATCCCGAGGTGATCCTCGCAGGCCGGCGCATCAACGACGGCATGGGCCCCCACGTCGCCCGGGAAGTGGTGCGGCGGCTGCTCGCGAGCGGCGCGCGCCCGCACCCGGTGGTGACGGTTCTGGGCTTCACCTTCAAGGAAAACGTACCCGACATCCGCAACACCAAGGTCGTCGACATCGTCGGCGAACTCGCCGCGTTCGGAATCACCGTGCAGGTCCACGATCCGGTCGCCGACGCGGACGAGGCCCGTCACGAATACGGCATCGCCCTGACGGCGCTGGA
Source organism: uncultured Alphaproteobacteria bacterium (assembly GCA_900079695.1). Classification (NCBI taxonomy): domain Bacteria; kingdom Pseudomonadati; phylum Pseudomonadota; class Alphaproteobacteria; species uncultured Alphaproteobacteria bacterium. The sequence goes on along the minus strand of LT599022.1, from coordinate 2,835,978 downwards.
AGACCTGCGCCCGGCCGACGCGGTGATCCTCGCCGTGGCGCATGCCGGGTTCGTGGCGCGGGGATGGGATCTGGTGCAATCGCAGTTGCAGAACGGCGCGGGAATCGTGGCCGACGTCAAAGGCGTCCTCGACCGCGACACGGCCCCCGCCGGAACCGACCTCTGGCGCCTGTAGCCGCTGCCGCGTCTGTCTTGCGAGGCCGCGTCGCAACATTCAGACCGTGAATTTCACGGCTTGAACGATGCAGGCCGCAGCGCTATCCTGCCGCGCGAAACCGTTGCGTGGTCCGGCATGTCCGACGAAACCAGAACCCAGGCCGAACTGGATCTTCTCGCCGCCCTGGAAGGAGGCGGGGAGATCACTCAGATGTCGCTGTCCCGGCGCATGATGGTGTCGATCGGCCTGGTCAACGCGCTCCTCAAGCGCGCCGTCCACAAGGGATTCGTCAAGGTCAAGGCGGCACCGCGCAAACGCTACGTCTATTACGTCACGCCCAAGGGCTTCCGCGAGAAGGCCCGCCTCGTCGCCGACTATCTCGAATCCTCGCTGCACTTCTTCCGCAAGGCGCGCGCCCAGTTCGACGAACTGCTGGCAATTCTGCACCGGGGCGGCGCGCGCCGCGTCGCCGTGATCGGCGGCGGCGAACTGATGGAGATTCTGATGCTGTCGCAGAGGGACAGCGGCGTTGAGGTGTTCGCGGTGCTCGACCGCGCCACCAACAAGGAGCATCTGCAAGGCGTTCCGGTGGTCCGCTCCTTCGACGAACTGTCCGACGCGGACGCCGTCATCGTCGCCGACGCCCGCGCCCCCCAGGACGCCTTCGACCGCGCGTGCGCCGCCTTCGGGCCGGGGCGGGTTTTCGCGCCGGCACTGCTGCGCATCCGGCGCGACGAGGCGGACGCGGGACAAGGTCCGGAATGCCGTAATCTCAAGCCGAAAACCCAGGCGGAGTGATTCGAAAATGTCAGGAAAGCAGGCCACCCCCTTGAACTTTGCTCTGATCGGGGCGGCAGGATACATCGCGCCACGCCACATGACGGCGATCAAGGACACCGGCAATCGTCTGGTCGCGGCGCTGGATCCCAACGATTCCGTGGGGATCATCGACAGCTTCTTTCCCGACGCGCATTTCTTCGTCGAGTTCGAGCGCTTCGATCGCCATGTCGACAAGCTGCGCCGCCGCGGCGTAGGCATCGACTACGTGTCGATCTGTTCGCCGAATTACCTGCACGACGCGCACATGCGCTTCGCCCTGCGCGCCGGAGCGGACGCGATCTGCGAAAAGCCGCTGGTGCTCAACCCGTGGAACATCGACGGCATCGCCGAGATCGAGGCGGAAAGCGGCCACCGCGTCTTCAACATCCTGCAACTGCGTCTGCACCCGGCGATCAAGGAACTGCGTCGCCGCGTCGCCGCGGCTCCGGCCGGCAAGGTGTTCGACGTAGACCTCACCTACCTCACCTCGCGCGGCAACTGGTACTACACCAGTTGGAAGGGCGACGTAACGAAATCGGGCGGCGTGGCCACCAACATCGGCGTGCACTTCTTCGACATGCTGGCCTGGGTGTTCGGCAAGCGCCTGGACAGCCGCGTCCACGTGCTGCAGGCCGATGCGGCGAGCGGTTTCCTCACCTACGAGCGCGCGCGGGTGCGCTGGTTCCTCTCGATCAACCAGGCTCACCTGCCGGAGGCCGCCAAGGCGGCGGGCAAGCGCACCTACCGCTCGATCCTGATCGAGGGCGAGGAACTGGAGTTCTCCGAAGGCTTCACCAACCTGCACACCGAATCCTATCGCGACATCCTGTCGGGCGGCGGTTTCGGCATCGAGGAATCGCGCGCGTCGATCGAAACCGTGCACGACATCCGCGCCGCCGCGCCGCTCGGACTGGTGGGGGATTACCACCCGCTCGCCGCGCTTGCGGCGAAGGGCTGAACCGACCGTGCGCGAGGGGGATTCCGCATGCATGTGATGACGGTTCTGGGCGCTCGCCCGCAGTTCATCAAGGCCGCGCCGTTGTGCTTCGCCCTGCGCGACGCCGGGGTGCGCGAAAGCCTGGTGCATACCGGCCAGCATTACGACGACCGGATGTCGGAGATCTTCTTCCGTGAGCTCGGCATCCCCGAACCGACGGTCAACCTCGGCATCGGCTCCGGCGGACACGGGCAGCAGACCGGCGCGATGCTGGCGGCGATCGAGACGTTGCTGCTGGAGCGCAAGCCCGACCTGCTGCTGGTCTACGGCGACACCAACTCCACCCTCGCCGGCGCCCTGGCCGCGGCGAAGCTCGGCGTGCCGATCGCCCATGTCGAGGCGGGGTTGCGATCGTTCAACCGCACCATGCCGGAAGAGACCAACCGCATTCTCACCGACCACTGCGCCGATCTGCTGTTCTGCCCGACGCAGACCGCCGTGGCCAATCTGGCGACGGAAAACCTGCGGAACGGCGTGCATCTGGTGGGCGACACCATGTACGACGCGCTGCTGCGTTTCGCCCCGGCGGCACGGGAAAAGTCGCGGGTTCTCGATGGTCTCGGGCTTTCCGGGCAGGACTTCGTCCTCGCCACGCTGCATCGCCCCTACAACGTCGACGAGCCGAACGTCCTTTCCGAAATCTTCGCGGCGTTCGCCCGCATCGGCCGACCGGTGGTGTTCCCGGTCCACCCCCGCACCCTGGCGCGCATCCGCGCCTTCGGCCTCGCCGCGCCCGGCAACGTGCGCACGGTGGAACCGCTCGGCTATCTCGACATGCTGGCGTTGCTGCACGCCGCCGCCCTGGTGATGACCGATTCCGGCGGCGTGCAGAAGGAGGCCTGTTTCGCCGGCACGCCGTGCGTCACCCTGCGACCGGAAACCGAGTGGGTGGAAACCGTGGAGACCGGCTGGAACCGCCTCGCCTGGGGCCGCGCGGATGACATCGTCACCGCGGTGGAGGCGCAGTCCCGCCCGCCCGCCCAACCCCTGCGCGCCTATGGCGACGGCCATGCGGCGGAAAAGATCGCCGCGATTCTCTCGGCCCGAAACGGGAGCGCGGCATGAACCTCGGCCGCCTGGCATGGGTCACGCGCAGCATCGGACCGCTGGCGCTCTCGCAGGCGTTCGCCATGGCCTGCGGCCTCGCCACCACCACGGTGTGGGCGCGCTTTCTGCCGGTCGAGACCTACGGCGAGTTCCGCACCGCGCTTTCGGTGATCAGCTTCGTCTCGACGTTCTGCCTGCTGGGAACCGGACAGGCCGCAACCATGGCCGCGGCGCAAAACCGCGACGGCACCCTGATCCCCCTGCTGCGGAACAAGATGCTGGCGAACGGCCTGGGCGGCCTCGCGCTTGCCGGAGCGGCGACCTATTACAGCCACGCCGACGGCGGAAGCTCCGGCATCGCCGCCGCGCTGATCGTGGCCGCAGTGATCTTTCCCGTCTACAACGTCGCCGACATCTGGCAGGCCTGGGTCAACGGCAAGGCGCGCTTCGCCGAACAGGCGCTGGCACGCGGCGCGATCGCGGCTCTCACCCTGGCCGCGGTGGCGGGCGGAGCGTTTCTCGGCGTCGACCGCCTATGGCCGATCCTCGCCGCCTACATGGCAGGGCAAGCGGCGGTCAACGCAGTGATTCTGGTTCGGGCCGCAATGCGACGGAAGAACCGCGACGTCGATCGAGGTATCCTGATCTACGGGAAGCATGCATCTACGGCGCTGCTCTTTAACAGTCTGCTCGCCCTAGACATGGTGTTCCTCAATCATTTCGCCTCGGCGAGGGATGTGGCGATATTCGCCATTGCGATGCAGTTCCCCGAGCAGCTGAAGACCGTTTATTCGGTGCTTGGACAGGCAGCGTCCCCGTATATCTATCGTTCGACTCGCGTAACCGAGACGTGGAAATCCTTGCGGCGCATCTTCTACTTGTTGTGCGGCGCTGTTGCCGTCATCGGCGTAGCCGGGGTGTTCATCCTGCCGCCAGCGACGCGCTGGCTGTTCACTGAACGTTACGCCGAGGCGGCGGAATACGGCAAATGGCTGTGGCTGGCTTTGGCGGCAACGATTCCACCCACCTTTCTCGGGACGGCGCTGCTGGCGACCCGACAGCGGTCGTTTCTATATGTGCCGAACGTCGGGTTTCCCGTTATGCAGACGAGCCTGTATGTTTGCCTCGCTGGCGACGGAGTGTCCGGCATGGTGGAGGCGCGAATCATCGCAATCCTGAGCCTTTCTGCTTGGTATGTCGCTGGGTTCTTGACTCGGTATAACGCCGAAAAACGGGGTTTAACGACAGACGACAATGCTGGGGGACCCGACGAAACCGTTCCTAAGTCTTTCGATGAGAGTTGAGACAGGAAACACTTCGGCGCTTCCACCCTAGCCTAAAAATCGGTAAAGAAAAATCGCCGCATAGAATGCAAAAAGAGGGTATTATGAAGAAAAAAGCACTGGTTATCGGATCGGAAGGCAACATCGGCGTGCCGCTGGTCAAACATTTGCGCGGCAACGGATACGAGGTCTTGGAAAGCGACATCCGTCCAGGATGGCGTGACGACTACCTGATGGCGGATATCAACTACCCCGTAGATTTGTTGCCTGCGTTCGACTGGAAGCCGGATGTAGTGTTCCTGCTTTCCGCCATGGTCAGCCGAGTCACCTGCGAGCAGGCTGCGGGCATGGCGATCAGCACCAACCTCAGCGGCATCAACAATGTGCTGCAGCTCTGCAAACGCGTCGACGCAATGACGGTGTTTTTTTCCACGTCCGAAGTCTACGGGCCGGATTGCAACCCGATGGACGAGGCGATCTCCAACCCCAAACCGAACAATCGCTACGGCTTGTCCAAATTGCTGGGCGAGCAGTTGGTCGAATACGAAGTCCGCACTCACGGCCTGCGCGCCGTCTCCTTGCGGCCGTTCATGATGTACGATGAAGAAGAGGATCTGGGCGACCACCGCTCGGCGATGATCCGGTTTGCGACCAATCTGGCCCTGGGCCGGAAGATCGAAGTGCATCGTGGCAGCCAGCGCGGCTGGCTGCATGTTTCCGACGCGGTGCGGGCAATCGAAGCTGCCGCCCATGTCACGGATTATGCGGTGATCAATATCGGCCACCCCGACATCGTACCGATCGACGAGATGGCGGAAATGGTCCGTGCCAAGTTGGAAGCGGACCCGGCATTGATCACCCATCACGACCTGCCGGACCGCATGACTCTGGTCAAGCGGCCGAAACTGGACCGACAGCGCGATATCCTCGGCGTAACCCCGAAGGTTTCGCTGACCGAGGGCGTCAACCGAGTGTGTACCCGCATCCGGGAACGGCTGGCGGCGGGCGAGATGCCTCAGTTCAAGTTCTAGAGAACACCGACATGCGACAGCTACGTATCGCCGTTCTGTTCCACCGATCCGCCGCCTCCGCCACCCTGTCGTATCAGCTGGGGTGGCCGGAAGCCCTCGCTCAAAGCCCGCGTTTCGTATGTCGCGGTTTCAATCTGGCAGATCGTGGACTGGCGGATATCGCAGGTTTGATGCGAGAGATCTATCTGGAACGCCCGGATGCGGTTGTGCTGTTGCATTCGGTTTTTTCGAACCAGAATTTTTTGCGGCGAGGGCTGTTCTGGGCGGTTGCAGTCTGTCCTGTACCGAAGGTTTACTTCATCGGCAACGAATACAAGTTGATGCCGGAGAAAATTTCTTTCTGCCGTCACTTGAGCCTATCGCTGTTGATTAGCCAAAGCAACGATCCGGAAGTCTTGGACTTGTACGGAAAAACGTTGGGATGCAAGGTCGGATCCATCCCCAACACCGGTTTCAATCCAGCAATTTTCTCCCCCGTTACCCCCCTTGCGGAACGGCCAATCGACGTCGGCTACCGCTCCTATCCCGCACCCTGGTACTTGGGCAACCGGGAAAAAGAAGACATAGCCGAAACGTTCCTGGAAAATGCCGAACGGCTCGGACTCCATACCGACATTTCTCTGTCCGCTGCCGACCGCTTCGAACCGTCCGGCTACGCCGCATTCCTGAATCGCTGCCGCGGCCAGATCGGCACAGAATCAGGCGGTGATTTCTTCGAACTGACCGACACGACACGTTATCGTGTCGGCGCTTTCCAAAAAGCGCATCCGAACGCAACGTGGCCGGAAATCAAGGCACGGTTCTTCGATGCCTATGAAGGCCGCAAGGTGCCGATGCGGATCGTCAGCGGACGTCAGGTTGAAGCTGCGGCATGCAAGACGGTACAGATCCTGTTCCGAGGCCGTTACAATGAATATTTTCAGCCAGACGAGCACTACATCCCATTGGAAAAAGATTTCTCCAACCTCGATGAAACCATGGAAAAGCTCCGTGACGATGCGTATTGCACAGAATTAACGGAATCTGCTTATGAATTGGTTATGGGTGAGCTAACCTACCAACATCTCACAGATCAACTCGCAGATCTTCTTATGGATGTTGTCTGAGGTAGAGTCATACCTAGGGCAATATTCAATCGTTGTCGAAATGTGATGAGCCGAATTATAACGCCAGCCGCCCTGCAGAAACCTCGGCACATAGGCGGGGAGACGACCACCATGATGTATGGCAACTCAGCATTTTTTGAATTTTCCGAACTCATGTTAAGACGGGTCGCCATCCATGTCGGCAATCCCACGCCGGTGGACCTGCGTCCGGCGCGCGACTGGGACCACTCGGGCAAGCGCTTCGGCTCCACCGACAAGTCGCGTCGCGAACTCGGTTTCGAGGCCAAAGCCTCGGTGCGCGAAGGACTCGAGAAAACGGTGGCATGGACCCGCGCCAACCGCACCACGATCGAACGCTGCATGGCGCAGCACGCCTACAACATGGCGCACGTATAACCACGCTGCCGTAAAACGGTGGAGGAGCCATGTATAGTCCAATTCTGATGGCGCTACGTCACTTTCGTCAGGAGTGGAAGCACGTGGTGCGGGTCTATCGCCTGAGCCGCCGCTTCGGTTGCGAGATCAGCCCCAAGACCCGCCTGACCGGTCCCGACGCATCCCTGCAGATCGGTCCCGGAACCTGCATCAACGCCTATTGCAACCTGCGTTTCCGCCAGGGCCACCTGACCATGGGGCGGCACGTCCTTCTGGCACAGTCGGTGACTATCCTGACCAGTACCCATCGCATCGCCGACCGCGACATCCCGATCATGCATCAGGGGTCGGATATCGCCGACGTGGTGATCGAGGACGACGTCTGGATCGGCGTCAACGCGGTGATCATGCCCGGCGTGCGCATCGGCAAGGGGGCGGTGATCGGCGCCAACTCGGTGGTGACGCGCGACGTCGGTTCCTACGAAATCTGGGCCGGGATTCCCGCGGCGAAAATCCGCGACCGGTAGAAGCCGCTCAGTCCAGCCGCGTCGCGAAGGGATCGGCGACGAAGAAGCCGTCCCAGGCATCCGCCGCTTCGGCGGGGGAAAACACCGTCCGCGCCACGCCGGGTTCGGCGGCGTCGCGGCGCACCACGTCCATCCAGGCGCGGCCGCGCGCGTTCAGGTGATAGGCGTGGTAAATAGGTCGCGGTCTCGCCTGGGATGACGTGCGAATGCGCCAGGCCCAGGGCGAAGCGTTCGGCGTGGCGACGCAGGCGGCGGCGGATGCGGTGGGCGAGGCCGCGGCGGAAGGTTCGCGGCATGTCCTCGTTCCAGTCGCCGAAGGTCAGCCCGTCGGCGGAAAAGCCGCGCATCACGGTGAAGGAGCCGTCGCGCGCCTTCAGGCTGAGGTCGAGAATGAAGCCGGTGCCATGCGGGAAAACCTGCGGATAATGGATTGCCCGGCCCGCGCCGACGCCGCGCGCCGCCAGAAAGGCTGCGGCATCGTCGGAACGGCGGTCCATCGCCGCCCAGTCGAGGGCGTCGCCGGTACGCCCGTCGATGATCGCCGTCCGGGAGCCGTTGAGACCGGCCGTGCGGCGCAGGTCGTCCAGGAAGTTGCGGATCATGGCTCTGCCACCTTTCCATCGATCAGAAGAGGAATGCCGTCGACGCTGAGGGAGGCGTCGTGAAACACGAAATCCAGGTGGAACGGCACGTCGTTGAGGCCCCCCACCGTGGCATTGGAACCGAAACCGAAATGCATGGTGCCGAAGGCCCCTCGTCGGTCAGCATCACGCCGGTGAGCTTGGCTCGGTCGTTGAGGCCGACGCCGCATTCCGCCAGCACGTAGGCCTTGGGCGAACCGATCGCGGCGAACATCCGGCGCAGCGTCGACACCGTGTCCTCAAGTCCGGCGAAATCGACGATCGCCCCCTTTTCGACGCGCAGGGTCACCGGCGCGCTCAGGAGCCCGATTTCCGGACAAGGGATAGAGCCCATCCACCACCACCACACCGTTGGACCCGGTCTCGAGCGGCGACACGTTGGCCTCGATGTCTGGAGGCGAACCAAGATCTCCCGCCCCCAAAACACAGCCGGGACATGCATTTCCGATTCGCCCTTCAATGGCGATACGAATGTCGGTGCTGGCACGGGTTTGCACTCGAAGCTCGTGCCCGTGGGTAAACGCATCCGCAAAGCGACGCACCAAACCATAACGCGCGGCATAATCTACCATGATCGCCGGATCGTTCATCAGCGCAGGAGAATAATCGGGCAGGCTAAGATAACGTGCTCCGGAGTGCCCCGCCGCCACCCGAGCACGAGTATGGGCCATGGAATGCCGTGTCAGCCCAATTACCAAGTCGGCGCTCAGCATTGCCTGAGCCGCATCTTCTGGCGGCTCCTTGCCATGGCGGCGCAACGGTGGGATTATCCGAGTTTCCGTGGAGGCTTCGGCATGACCGGCCACGACGTGCACCAGCGTCGCAATTTCGGCTGTGCTCGCATCACTGATAATCAGCACGCGTTCACCCGACCTCACCCGTCCGCACGCACCGATCAGGTGCTCGGCCGCTCGTTTCGCGACCATACCGAGAGAGGGGTGCATTTTACCGTTCTCTCCGATGATTAGTCCACCAGCCGCGAAATGGAGGAGCCACCCAGCCCTTGCGTGAGACACATTTGGCATTCACAACATGAACAGAATATTCAATAATTTCATATATGTCAAAGAGATCACTAGAGCACAGACTCATCGTAAGCGTCGTCTGAGGGCTGCCTTGCTGCAGAAGGCATGTCCTGCGTGAATGGCCTGTTGCTACGGCGAGAGGTCAATTCGGGCAGGGGTGCTTATGGCCTACGAATGTAGTGAGGGCGGTGTTGGGCGTCGTCGGCGTTGGTCCGAGGCGGAGAAGCGGCGGATCGTGACGGAGATTGGCGAGGCGGATGCGTCGCTTGCGGAGGTGGGGCGGCGCCATGGGATTCACGCGAGTGTGATTGGTCGCTGGCGTCGGCGTTATGGCGCGGAGGATTGCCGGCCGGGTTTGCCTACTGCGACATTTGTGCCGGTGACGGTTGCGCCCTTCGATGCCGCGCCGACCGGATCATCGCCGAGCGAGCCGGAGCGCCGGGCGCTCATCGAGGTGTTTCTGTCGAACGGTCGGCATTTAGTGGTGCCGGAAGACATCGCGGCATCGCGACTGCGGCGGTTGGTTGCGGCGGTCGAGGGATGATCGGGGTTCCGGCGGGCGCGCGCATCCATTTGGCGATGAGTGTGACGGACATGCGCAAGGGCTTCGACGGGTTGGCGGTGCTGGCGCAGACGGTTCTTCGGCAGGATCCGTTTTCGGGGAACTTCTTCATTTTCCGGGGGCGGCGGGGCGATCTGGTGAAGGTCTTGTTCTGGGACGGCCAGGGCTTCTGCCTGTTCGCGACGCGGCTGGAGAGGGGTCGGTTCGTGTGGCCGATGACGCGTGAGGGATCGGTGACGTTGACGCCCGCGCAGTTTTCGATGCTGCTGGAGGGGATCGACTGGCGGATGCCGTCGCAGACCTGGCAGCCGGTGTCGGCGGGCCGAGGAATATTCATTATGGCATGCGAATCAATGGCTTGATTGCATCGCGTTGGGTATAATGGCGGCATGCTCGAGCCCACTGCCCACACCCCCGACGACCCCGAGACGCTGCACCGGATCATCGCCGATCTGAGCGGGCGATTGGCGGTGGCCGAAGCCGGTCTAGTCGCCAAGGCACTGGAGATCGAGACGATGAAGGTGCAATTGGCGCGTCTGCGGCATCAGCAGTTCGGCCGCTCGTCCGAGAAGCTGACGCGCCAGATCGAGCAACTCGAACTGGGGCGAGAAGACCTCGAGGCGGATTGAGTTGGCGAACCGCCTCTCTCCGAAGCCGCCGAGCCGACCCTCGATGGCAATGGCCCCCGCCGTAACGGCGGGCGTCGCCCATTGCCCGCGCATCTGCCGCGCCGGGACGTGGTCCACGCGGAGGCCGGTGCCTGTCCGATCTGCGGCGGGGTGCTGCGCCAGGTGGGCGAAGACGTCACCGAGATTCTCGACTACGTTCCCGGGCGCTTCGAGGTGATCCGCCATGTGAGCCCGGCGTTCTCATGCCGGACCTGCGAGAGCATGGTGCAGGCGCCGATGCCCGCGCTGCCGATCATGCGCGGACAGCCCGGGGCGGGGTTGCTGGCCCATGTCCTGGTCTCAAAATACTGCGACCACCTGCCGCTCTATCGGCAATCCGGCATCTATGCCCGCGACGGTGTCCGCCTCGAACGCGCCACGCTGGCCGACTGGGTCGGCCAGATCGCCGGGTTGCTGCGGCCTCTGGTCGATGCGGTCGAGCGCCACGTTCTGGCGGCGGAACGGCTGCATGCCGACGACACGCCGGTTCCGGTGCTGGCGCCGGGCACCGGCAAGACCAAGACCGGGCGGTTGCGGGCATATCTGCGGGACGAACGGCCTCATGGCGAACGGGAGCCACCCGCGGTGCTCTACCGCTACAGTCCCGACCGCAAGGGCGAGCATCCCCGCGCCCATCTCGCAAGCTTCACGGGCTTCCTTCAGGCCGACGGCTACGCCGGGTTCGGTCCGCTGTATGCGGAAAATGCGGGCCGCCCCGCCGCCGTCGAGGTGGCGTGCTGGGCGCATGTGCGGCGTAAGTTCCACGACGTTCATCTGGCCACCGCATCGCCTTTGGCGGCGGAAGCCCTGGAGCGGATCGGCGCGTTGTTCGCCATCGAGCGGGAGATCGGCAGCAAACCTCCCGACGGCCGACGACGGGCTCGCCAGGATCGGGCCGGGCCTCTGATCGTCGAACTGGCGACCTTCATGGATGCGGCAGTGACCAAAATCTCCGGCAAAAGTGAGTTAGCCTCCGCCATCCGCTACGCGCGCTCCCGATGGGCGGCGCTGACCCGCTGCATCGATGACGGGCGCCTCGACATGAACAACAACGCCGCCGAACGGGCCATCCGCCCGATCACCCTGGGGCGCAAGAACTGGATCTTCGCCGGTTCGGACGCGGGCGGCGAACGCGCCGCCGCCATCTACACCCTGGTCGAAACCGCCAAGCCCAACGGCCTCGACCCCGAGGCCTATCTGCGCGATGTTCTCGGACGGATCGCCGAACATCCGGTCAACCGCATCGGCGAGTTGTTGCCCTGGAGCTTCGTCCCATGCCCGATATCGCCCGCCTGAGCATCCGCCTCGACGACGTCGACCCCGAGATCCTGCGCCGGGTCGAAGTACCGGTGGGGATCACTCTGGCCAATCTGCATGCCGTCATCCAGGTCGTCATGGGATGGGAGAACGCCCACCTCTATGCCTTCCACGTCGGCCGCAGCCTCTCCTGGGGCGAGCCCGACCCGGACTGGCCCGACGACCCGACCCGTGCCGCCAAAACCGTCACCCTGGCCGAGTTGCTGATCCACATGAAATGCGTCAAGATCTTCGAATACGTCTACGACTTCGGCGACGACTGGTGCCATACCGTCAAACTCGAAGCCCTCGCCGAAGCCGATACCGGTGCGACCTATCCCCGCCTCCTCGACGCAATCGGCGCATGCCCGCCCGAGGACTGCGGCGGCCCTTGCGGCTATGCCCACTTCCTCGAGGCCATCGCCGATCCGTCCCATGAGGATCACCAGGAAATGATCGCGTGGCATGGACCGGGCTTCGATCCCAGCGCCGTCGATATCGCCCGCATCCACAAGGCCCTCGCCAAGTACGCAAACCGACGCCGCGGAAAACTCAAGCCCAATCCGTAGTCGTCAGACGACGCTTACGACTCATCCTCCGCCAATCGCGAAGCAATTTATGAGCTTACGGCCGGGCGTCCTTTGGGCGAATTCTCGAGGGTCACAGCAAAGCCATAACAAAATTCCAAGCTTTTGGAAATTTGAATCACAACCCGCCTAAATGAAAATTCCGTTTATAGGCACAGAGCCTAGAGCAGACAAGGATCAGGAAAATCAGAGATGCGATCGTATAGGGCTTCAGCAACGGCGAGATCGAAGGCGTCGTCGATATCGAGGGCGCGCTCCCGCGGGATTACGATGGCGCGCACCCGCCCGTCGAAGATACGGTTTGCCGAGAGTATAAAATCGGCCCGTGCCGCGTAGGCGACGGTGGTGATATCGAAGATCGGAGGGGCATCCTGTCGGCGATGGTAGACACCCTCCACTGCCAGCCGCACCGAACCGTCAGTTTCCCGCCGCACCATGTTGAAGTAGGGATTGCGCTCTGCCTCACGCACCGTGATCACTATATCGGCGTCACCGCTCGCCAGGGTGTCGATGCAGCACGCCACGTCCACCGGACGGCGCAACGGCGCGGTGGTGGGCAAGCTGAGGAAAACCTCCACCGGGTCGCCCTCTTCTCGCAGCGCACGGATGGCGTGCTGCCAAGCCAGCCACTCCGGAGCGGTGTCGGTAGCGAGGCCCGCCGGGCGGAGGAACGGCACTTCGGCTCCGGCGCCGCGCGCGGCCTCGGCGATCATGGGATCGTCGGTGGAAACCACTACCCGCGCGATGCCGGGGACCGCCTTGGCGACGTCAATGGCGTGAGTCAGAAGCGGCTTGCCCGCCAGCAAACGCAAATTCTTCCCCGGAAGGCCTTTGGAACCGCCGCGCGCGAAGATGAAGGCAACAACGCGGGAGCTCATCGCAGCATCTCCAGTTTTGCGGTAGCGAAGCCACCCCATCGTCCGGCGGTGCCGACGCCGATGGCTGCTAGAGCCTCGGGCGGAAGGGTCTGGTCGTCCAAGCAATAGGTCCACAGACGACCCGGCTCCTGAACGTCCAGATTGTCGTGCAGCGTACGACCGTCACGGCTGCGCAAGGCGAGAAAGGGCTGCGGACCGAAAATCGCCCCGGCCTCGACGCGGACCACGGCGCGGTTGTCTTCGATGCGCAGCGACAGGCGCGGCGCGGGATGGTCGGCTATGCCCAGCAGGTCGCGAGCCGCGGCCTCGGCACCGGAGAAACGGAGTTCGACGCCGGGGAATTCCGATCGCACCGCGGCCAGCAACGCCCGCACCGCAGCGACATCGCGGCGAATGTCCCGGTAGTCGTGGTCGGCGAAGGCGAGAATCGCCGTGCCGGTTTCCCCCGCTTCGCGGAATGCCTCGCGCACGTGGTCGGCGGTCAGTGCGCGAAAGCGGGTGCCGACGTTGAGGCAACGGAAGATCCAGCGGCGGCAGTCGCCGGGAACTTGGTGGTCATCGTGGCTAGGCCGGTAACCGCGCCAGGAACGCGGCGCGCGCCGCCAGTCGCCGAAGCGTCCGCCGGAGAGATCGGGCTGGTCGGTTTCGTTCTCGTGCGCTTGGTTAGCGTAGTCGAAGGGAAGCCACTGCTCCAGAAAAAGGTGGGAATCGGGCCGCTCGGCGTGGAAGCCGGGGCGATTGACCACCGGGAACCAAGCGTCCTCGAGAATGCGCCGGGCGATGATCTCGAGCAGTACGTCCTGTGAGTTGGCGAAGCTGGTGGCGGCGTGCAGGGGGTTGCGGGTCAGCGACAGCGGGTGGAAATGCCAATTGATTTCGTCCTGCCCCACGCCGTGGCGGCGCAATGCCGCGCGGTAGAAGCGGAACACGTTGCCGTAGCCGACGTCCTTGTGGCGGGGGTTCTCGCCATAGCGCATATGGTCCATGCAGTGCCAGGAATAGACCCAGCCCTTGCCGTCGTCGCCGCGCATCCGGTCGCGGAATGCGGGGGAGAGTAACTCCACCAGCATCGCGTCGATCTCCTGCCATGAGGAATTGTAGGCGAGGAGTTCGGGAGCGAGCATCCGCGCCACCGCTTCTTCCCGCCCGTCCAACGGGATTTCGCGGCGTTGCAGCCGGGCGAGGGTATCCGCATCGGGCGGCAGGTCGATGCCGAAGTTGCCGCGCAGGCGCTCGAAGCTGGCCTCCAGTGTCTCGGTGAGGGGGCCTTCGGTGTCGATGCAATGGACAACGTGCAGCAGAGCCATCAGAACGGCCTTATGGTGACGAGGGAGCCGGTAACCCAGGAGAGCACATGCAGCAGGCCTTGATGCGCCCGGATCGCGATCGGATCGTACAACCGTCCGAACCCCTTGCCAAATTTCATGCGGGCCTCGCGGAAGCGGAAGCCGGAATCGAAGGCGAAAATCCGGCCGTGCATCTTGTCCACCAGATAATAGGACTCGCCCAGACGGCAGATGTCGTTGACCTGGATCACCGGGGCGCAGGAGATGCGCTCGCAGAGCATGTTGCCGAGATCGAGAACGCAAAGAACGCCCGGCTCGCTCCAGTCGCTCGCAAAAACGCGGCCGTCGATATGGCGGGCGCACCAAACCTTCCGTATCGGCAAGCGGGTAAGCACGGTGCCGGTTTCCGAGCGCACGGTGCCGTCCGAGGAGAGTTCCGCCAACTGCCCGTCATGCGGGAAGACCATGACGACGGAGGTTTCTCGTGGGTGATGACGGCCTTCTTCTCCCGGTTTCCATGAGTACCACCCACCGCTGTAGCAAGAACCGATACCGGCGCACCCATCCGGCAGAGCGTCAATCTGGGTCGGAAGTCCGAGGCGTTGGGACGAACGGACGATGCCGCCGACGTCGTGGTGTATGTTTTCTTGGCGGCTGTCGGCGATCAGCGTCCCGTGCTCCAGGGGAAGCCAGTCCCAGACGAATCCTTGAGGGAACGTTTGTTGGGCGAGTATCTCCGTATCGTCCGGACGGTTCCGATCCAGAACGTCATGGAGCATGAAGGTGGCCCGGGCCAGACGCATCCGTAAGGGGCGTTGGCCATCGGGCTGCAACTGCCGGGCATAGAGTCGCGCGCAGGTTTCCGCCAGTGCCGCCCAGTCGACGGATTCCGGCAAAGGCTCTCCCCGCAAGGCCATCAGGCCCAGGGCAAGCTTGTCCAACGTGGCTTCGTCTGGCTGTTGCTTCAGCGCCAAGTCGCCGACACGGACGAGGTCGACCGAGGGCCAGTCGGCGGACAGGTCTTGCACATCGCCGGGCAGAACATTGTAGAAGACGAAGGAATCGGCGGATAGGTCCAAGATGTCCTGAGGGCAAAGAGGGTGTGACATCAGGATTCGTCCGGATAGATGATGCGCTCCGCCGTGGTCAGGTGCCGGAGCATCTGCGGCAGACCAAACCGTTCGTCGACCTTTTCTCCGCTCAACCAGCGGCGGACCATGCCCTCGAACCCGCACTTCAGTTCGCCGTTCCAGACCGGCTCGATTTCCTCCCGGTCGATTCGTCCCTTGGGGCAAAAGCTCAGGCCTTCGAAGGGCTCCAGGTGGTAGGAGCCCTTCTCGGTGCGGAAAGCGGCGCTCCACCGGCCTGCGCTGACCCAATTGGAGGCATAAGAGAAAAGGACGCCAGCCTCGCTATGACCGCTTCCCGCGAACACGGTACCGGAAGGATGCCAGGCAACCCTTTCCAGTCCTGAAACTTCCGCATGCAGGGTAGCGGGATGGCCGATGATGTCGAATACCGTGGAAAGCACATGGATGCTGTTGGCGATTCCCCAACGTGCCAGTACGGGAGAGGTATAGCGGGTCAGGTCGACACGGTGCAGCCACTCGGTGAAAGAGAAATCAGCCGAAAGCACGGGATCGTCGGACAGGCTCTGGCGGAGCCTGAGGACCGAGGGGTAGAACAATCGGTTCAAGGCGACCATGACGTTTTGATGCGGGTGGCGGTCGATGTGGGCCGCCAATTCCGCCGCCGTCAAGGCCGCGGGCTTTTCGACCAGAACGGGCGCGCGGGTGAGTTCGGCAAGGGTCGTCAAATACCGGGAAAGCGTATCGATCGGCGCGGCGACGATGATGCCGTCGTAGCGGTCGATGATCTCCGGCAAGCGTGTGAAGTCACCCCCAAAAGCTTGGTGAAAGCTAAATTCACGGCGTAATGCCTCGGCCGGATCGGCGCGACGGGACAGAATGTCCACGTCGCCGATGCCGAGGTGACGCAAGGTCTTGGCATATTCGCGACCGATCTCGCCCGCTCCGATGATCAACAGCATGGTGGTATCCTTAACTTCAAGTGATCGGAATGGCCTGCTCCGCTCCCCCTGCGAAACCCAGAGCCGGACCCAGGGAGTGCAGCAACAGGCGGTTCATTTCCGCCGTTGCGGCCAGAGGCGGCAGAAGGGTCTGGCCATCGAGAATGTCGGGAATGGCCTGGGAGGTGATGCGGCTGACCATGGGCGTTTCCATGCGCATATCCGGCGTGGCCAGGGTCCCCTCGATCGCAGCGTTGCCTTCGTCTATGCGAATCCAGTCGGACCCCGTCCGGATCGTACAGGATGGGGCGGCGGTTCCGGCGGAGAAATCGATGTGGACGCGGGAGCCGGAGGCTTCGGTTCCGGAAAGGGCGCCCGAGCATTCGATCAGGCCTTGCCCTCGTTTGCTTGGGTAGATGGCGGCGATTTTTTCCACATCCAGACGGTGTAGCGGCGATCCGGAGAGAAATTCGAAGAGATCCAGCCAATGTGGAAGGTTGGTGGTCAACCCGATGTCTCCGGCCGACACCTCCATCGAGAATGTTCGCCCCCGCAGAGTCTCGCGCACCTCCGCCCAAGGCCGGGCATAGCGGTAAACATAGTTTGGGAAGACTTCAAGACCTTGAGCCGCGGCAAGATCAAGGGCCAAGTCCCACTGCGCCTCCGATTGAAACAGCAGTTTTTCGGCCAGGAAACGGCGGATGCCGAGAGTGGCGGCTTGCCGCAAAAGGTCGAGACGAGCCGTGGCATTGGTCGAAAGAATAGCCGCGGAGAAGTCTCCAGATGCGGGCAGGGCTTCCAGGAGAACCAGTTTCTTGTCCTCATGCCCGGGCACGTCGCGCCAGCGCTCTGCCGTGCGTTGGCGCGATTCCGGCGAAGGGTCCACCACGGTGACGCAGCGGACCCGGGGAATGGCGGCCAAACCCTGGACGTGACGGCTGCCGATTTGACCGGCTCCGACGACGAGGATGTTCATACGGAGGCTCCCTCGGGTTGATGGGGGTGTGAGTGTGGCGGTGTGTCCCAATCGAATATGGGCAGCCGGCGAGTCAGCAGAGAGCGTGGATTATAGCAGAGGAATTCTATCCCCTGAGGGTGCCCCCAGACAGCCCAAGTCCCCAGTTGTTCGACGATGAGATCTCCGCTGGAGAAGGCGCTGGCGTGGGTAACGCCCTTCTTTTCCAAAGCGCGGGTCTGATCCGGCGGCATGTAGAAATAGCGGTGGTCGTAGAGGTCGATGCCGACGAAGACAATGCGCGTCCACCCCAGCATCAGGGCGATATTGGCGGCGCTGACCACTGAGCCGCCGCCGTGCACCACACCGTCGGCGAAGCGTTCGTTGGGCAGGGCCATCTTGCCGCGTGCGGTGCGGCGATAGCGGAACACTGGGGCATCGGTGCGCAGTTTACGCTTGCCGATCAAGAGGTTGCACATCCAGGCTTCCCAGCCTTCCTGGACCAGGAATTTGGCGTCGGCATAGCGGGGGTTGTCGTTGATCGCCGCAGCGTAGTCGTCCAGCACGTCGATCTCACCGGACATGTGAAAGTCTGCCCGCACGAAGGTCTGGCGCGGAAAGTCGCGGAAGCTGAACACGTCGTGTTCGCCGATGCGCGCCCATTCCTCGGGTGTGATGTTGAGGAGTGAGGCTCCTGTGCCGCAGATGAAGACGGTGTCGGAACGCCGCGCCGCGCGCAGTTCCTCTTCGCTCAGGCGGCGGTAGGTGTGGCGGTTCAGCCGGTCGATGCTCCAGGTGCGGAAGAAGCGGGGAAAGCCGATGGTCAGCCAGTACAGGCGGATTGCCTTGCGGATCAGGGTGCCGATAAAGCTGCCGCGGAGGCGTTGTTTGAAAGTCATTACGTCAATTCCACGAACGCACTGTTGTGGCGGGCCGAATTCCGGGCGGCGTGGATCACGCGCACCACCCGGAAGCCTTCCTCGCCGCTGATCTGGGGGGTGGCGTCCTGTGTGACGCACGCGAAGAAATGGCGCATCTCGTCGAGATACATCCGGTTGCGATCGGCCAGTTCTCCCTGGAACAGGTTTTCTGTTTCCGCGTCGGTGCGACGGAGCGTTACGCGATCGGCGAAGTAGTCCCACTCCAGGGTCGCCTCGCTGCCGATCACGCGGACGGCGCGGTGCGGCGCGCGTTGCAGGAAGTCCATGTGGACGGTCCCCTGAGCGCCGGTCGCGAAGTCGAGAAGCAGATCGGCGGTGTCCTCGACGTCAATGCCCAGGCCGCCGACGTTGGCGAGGCGGGCCGACACCCGGTGCGCCGGGCCGCCGAGGAAGAGCGCCAGATCAAGCTCGTGACTGAGTTCGAGGAGCGCTCCGCCGCCGAGTTCGGCGCGCGCCGACACGCCGTGTCGGTAGTCGGCGTCCGGCCGCCAGTCCGGCAGGTACTGGCCGACCGAGGCCTCTATGCGCAAGGGGCCTCCGGCCATGCCCTGTTTCACCGCATCGGCAAAGGCGCGGACAGAAGGCAGGAAACGCAAATTGTAGCCGACCAGGACAGCGAGCTTTCGCTCCGCGGCGGTTTGCAACAGGTCGGCGATGCCGTCGGGCGTGGTGGAAAGCGGCTTTTCGAGAAACAGGTGGCAGTCTGCTTCGGCCAGACGCCGTGCCAGGGCGACGCGGAACGGTGCGGGGTTGGCCAGAATGGTGGCCAGAGGGCGTTCCGCTAGGGCAGTTTCCACGTCGGCCACGGCTTCCACGCCCTCCGGCAGCGGCGGTGAGTCGCTGTCCTGGCGGCGCAGCACCAGAATGCGGTTTTCCGGGCGGAGTATCCGCAGGTTGGCGATGTGGCGCCGGGCGATGCTGCCCGACCCGACCACCAGGATTGGGGATGCGGGAGCGTGTGTCATTGCGTTCCGAACTCGTTCTGCGCGCGTTCGTAGTCGGCACGGCGGCCGATATCCAGCCAGTAGCCGTCTATGCGGTGGCAGAAGACCGTGCGCTCGCGGCGGATCAGTTCATCCAGAAGTTGGGGCATGTCGTAATAGGTGTCGTCCGGCACCAGACGTATGGCCGAAGGCTCGAGAACGTAGACGCCCGCGTTGACCAGAATTTGCTGGCTCGGCTTTTCCTCGATGCGCAGGACGCGGCCCTCGGATTCGGTGACCACGCCGAATGGGATGGCGTGCTCCTGCTCGCGCACCGCCATGGTCGCTTCCGCCCGTGCGGCACAATGGGCGTCGACCAACGCACCACAGTCGAGGCTGGTGAGCAGATCGGCGTTGCTCACCACTACCGGATGCGCCAGATCGCGTGGCAGCAGGCTGAGCGCCCCGGCGGTGCCGAGGCGTTTTTCTTCCCGCAAGTAGCGGATGCGTGCGCCGAACGCTACACCATCGCCGAAGTGGTTGACGATGACCTCGGCGCGGTAGTTCACCGCCAGCCAGATGTCGCGGAACCCCTGGGCGACGAAACGGTCGATGATGGTTTCCAGGATCGGGCGCCCGCCGACCGGCAGCATCGGCTTCGGCCGGTCGCGGGTGAGCTCGTTGAGGCGGGAGCCCAGGCCTCCGGCCATGATGACCACCGGGCTTTGGCGCTCCGGGCTTTGCAGGAAGTCGTCGACCGAACTTAATCCGACGACACGGGACGACGCATCGAGGATCGGCAGGCGGTGCATGCCATGCACCCGCATCATCGCCAGAATGTCTTCCGGGCGGTTGCCGTCGTGCGCCACTTTGGGTCGGCTGTTCATCCAGGGGGCCACGGCGTCGTCCAAGGTGGCGTCGCCGAGCAGAGCGCGGCGAATGTCGCCGTCGGACAGGGTGCCGAGAAGCCGCCGTTCCGCATCCACCACCAGGGCAAGTTGCGAGCGCGCGGCGTTGATCGCCGCCAGGGCTTGGCGGATCGTCGCCTCGGGCGGCACCAGCATGTCAGTCCAGTTCGGCATACTTCATCCCATCGTTCGCGCCGGAACCCCGGCGACCCGCGCTTGCGGCGGCACGTCGCGGATCACCACGGTGCCCGCCGCCACCATCGCTTCCGCACCGACGCGCAGGCATTGTATCACGCAGGCGGCGGCGCCCACATGCGCACCGTCGTCTACCGTTACTCCGCCGCACAGCACCGCGCCGGGGGCGATCTGGGCGTGCGCGCCGATGCGGCAATCGTGGTCGACCACGGCGCCGGTGTTGACCAGCGCGTTGGCGCCCATCTGTACGCCGGTTTGCAGAGTGGCCCCTGCCATTACTTGGCAGCCCTGCGCAAGGGCGACGTTGCCCGACACATGGGCGCGCGGGTGGACGAGGGCCGGGAAGACGTGCCCGGTTTCGGCGAAGCGCAGGAACACGGCGCGGCGGATTTCCGGTTTGCCCGCGCCGCCGACGCCGTTGGCCAGCAGCACCGAGCCGGGCGCGGCGGACGCCAGATAGGCGTCGTCCCCCAGCACCGGCAGGCCGTCCACCATCGCGCCGCGCAGCGCGGGGCTGGGGTCTAGGAACCCGGTGACCTCGAATCCCGCGGCACGTGCCAGATCGGCGACGACGCGGCCGTGACCTCCGGCTCCGATGACGATCAGCGGCGTACTCATGGGTCGATCGCCTCCCCCGCCGCGTAGGCGCGCGTCGCGTCGCGGCCGCAGAGGTCCCAGAAGTCCATCGGCGAAAGGCCGGTGCCGGGGCGCTTGCATTTCAGGTTGTCGACGGAAAAGGTTTCGCCCTCGGCGATCGGCCGCGCCGCCACCAGGCTTTTGCGGGCCACCGCGCGATTGCCGATCTCCGCCGTTGCCGGGCGCTTGATGCCGTCGCCCAGCGCGGTCTCGACGTCGCGGATGGCGCGCACCATCGCCGCCAGTTCCCCCGGTTCCAGCGAGGCCTTGTGGTCGGGCCCGGGCAGGGCGCGGTCGAGGGTGAAGTGCTTTTCGATCAGCGTCGCGCCGCGCGCCGCCGCGGCGACCGGGATGTGGATGCCCTCGGTATGGTCGGAATAGCCGACCGGCAGGCCGAAGGCGGCGGCCAGGGTGTCCATGGCGCGCAGGTTCACGTCGGCGGGGGCGGCGGGGTATTCGGTGGTGCAGTGCAGCAGGGTGACGCGGTCACGCAGCGCCGCCTGCCCCGCCGCCGACAGGAAGGCGACCTCGAACGCCGCACGCGAGGGGGCGGCATCCGGCGCGGCGGTGAAACCGAAGGCGAGCACACCGAGCGCGGTTTCCACCTCGCCCAGCGAACTCATTCCGGTGGAGAGGATGATCCGCCGCGCGGCGCGCGCGATGGCCAGCAGGAACGGGCCGTTGGTGATCTCGCCGGAGGGGACCTTGATCGTCCGCATGCCGAACTCGCCGGTCAGGAAATCCAGGCTCTTGCCGTCGAACGGCGTGGACAGGAATTCGATCCCCCGCTGCGCCGCGTGATCGCGCAGGGCGAAGTGTTCGGCGGCGGGCAGTTCCAGCCGCTTCAGCATCTCGAACTGGCTTTCGGCGGTGCCGGTGGTGCGTTCCTGATAGGCGGCCTTGGGCGCGTCGCGGCTGGCCAGTTCGGCGGCGCGGAAGGTCTGGAACTTCACCGCGTCGGCATGGGCGTCGGCGGCGGCGTCGAGCAGCCGGTGCGCCATTTCCATGTCGCCGTTGTGGTTGACCCCGGCCTCGGCGATGACGAACACGCTCATGATCCGATGTCCCGAAAGCGTTTCACCAAGATGCCCTCCAACGGATGGTTGGCGATGATCTCGAGCATCCGTTCCGAGGCATGGCCGTCGCCAAAGGGGCTTTGCATGTCCGCCAGTCCGGCGCGGAAGTCCGCCGAAATGGCGCGGCGGATCGCGGCGGCGACGGCGGCGGCGTCCTCGGCGGCGTCGATCACCGAGGCGGCACGCAGGCGACCGAGCTGGCGGTCGCCGACGTTTACCGTCGGGGTGCGGAACGAGGGGGCCTCCAGCAATCCGCTAGAGGAATTGCCGATCACCGCGTCGGCATGGGCAAGGGCGCTGAGGTAGCGGTGTTGGCCCAGGGAGACGGCGGTGCGCACGCGGTCCGGATGCGTCGCAGCAAGGGCCTCGAAGGCGGCGCGGATGGGGGCGTTGCCGGGATCCGCGTTGACCCCGGTGACGAGGAGGCGGTGTTCGGGGAATTCTGCCAGTGCTGCCAGCAGGGGGGCGATGCCGCCGTTCGCCGCATTCAGGGTGACCGGGTGATAGGTGACCAGGAAATAGGGTTCGGTGAGGTCGAGGCCGAGGGACGCCGACAGTTCGGCGCGCGACATGCGGGGGATCAGGCGGATCGAATCCAGCCCCGGCGCGCCCACCGTCCATACCCGTTCCGGCGCCTCGCCCAGTTGGATCACCCGCTGCCGGTAGGGCTCGGCGGCGACGAAGTGCAGGTGCGACATCTTGGTCAGGGAATGGCGGATCGCCTCGTCCACCACGCCCTCGGTGAGTTCGCCGCCGTGGATGTGGGCGATCGGGATGCGCAGGATCATCGCTGCCTGCGCTGCCGCCAGGATTTCGAAGCGGTCGCCCAGGATCACCAGCAGGTCGGGCCGCAGGCGGTCCAGCGCGTCGGCGAAGCCGATCACGCCAAGGCCAAGGGATTTCGCTACCCCTACCGTCGTGTCGGAAGCCAACAGCATGTCCACCCGTGCGTCGGGGGTGAAGCCGTCGGCCTCGATCTGCTTGACCGTCAGGCCGAACTCCGGCGACAGGTGCATGCCGGTCACCGCCAGTTGCAGGGTCAGGCGGGGATCGGCGGCGATTTCCTTGAGCAGCGGGGACAGCAGGCCGTATTCGGCGCGCGACCCGGTGACCACGCAGACGGTACGCGTCATCTCATGCCCCTCCGCCCAGTTTGGCGCTGCTCGGGATGTTGATCAGACTCGCCTCCAGACGTTCCGCCACCGGCAGGGCGCCGCGCGGGCAGGCCTCGTACATCGGCAGGCGGTGCATCAGGCGCCATAGCGGGCGGCACTGGTATCCGGCGTCGGCGGCGGCCTGCAGGCAGGCGTCGCGCACCGTGCGGTCGGGTTCGGTCAGCACCACCGCGTTCAGCCAATAGTTCCCCTCGCAGCCCGCGGGCTCGCGCACCGCGCGGAAGCCCGATTTGCCGTCGAAAGCGGCGAGATACGCGGCGGCGAGGCGGCGCTTGCGCGCCAGCATCTCGGGCAGGCGCTCCATCTGCGCGCAGCCGAGCGCGGCGTTGAGGTTGGGCATGCGGTAGTTGAAGCCGATCTGGTCGTGGATGAATTCCCACTGGTGCTTCACCCGCGCGGTGGTGGTCAGGTGTTTCAGCCGTTTGCCCATCTCGGCGTCGTCGGTGAGGATGGCGCCACCGCCGCCGGTGGTGATCGTCTTGTTGCCGTTGAAGCTCAGGGTGCCGACCAGGCCGAAGGTGCCGGTGTGCCTGCCGCCGATGCGGGAGCCGAGGGACTCCGCCGCGTCCTCCACCACCGGGAGGCCGTAACGTCCGCAGACTTCCAGCAGGGCGGCCATGTCCACCGGGTGGCCGAACACGTGCATCGGCACCACCGCCGCGAGGCGGCGTCCGGTCTGCCGGTTGCGGTAGCCGCCGCCGGACAGGGGCTCGGCGACGTCCGCGAGGCGTGCCTCCAAGGCCTGCGGATCGAGACCGAGGTTGTCCGCCACGCTGTCGACGAAGTGAGGGATCGCGCCGCAGTAGGATACCGCATTGGCGGTGGCGATGAAGGTGAGGCTGGGCAGTAGCACCTCGTCGTCGCGGCCGACCCCGGCGCACAGCAGAGCGGCGTGCAGGGCGGCGGTGCCGTTGACCACCGAGACCGCATGGTGTGCGCCGGTATAGGCCGCGAGACGGTTCTCGAATTCGTCGACGTACTTGCCGACCGAGGAGACCCAGCCGGTGTCCAGACAGTCCTTGACCAGTTCCCATTCGCATCCGGCGAATTCCGGTTCGTGCAGGGCTACCGGCTTTGTAGCGCCGTTGAGCACGGCGTTCAGACCGGCGAGAAAGTCGTCGCAGAGGGGCGTGGACATTACGGTCGTCCTAGATGTTGTAGCGCCCGGCCTTGTATCCGGCCAGGTTCGCCGTTTCGCTGAACCAGCGGATGGTTTCCGCCAGACCGCGGCGCAGGCCCTCCGGTCCGCCGTAGGCGGGGGCCCAGCCGAACAGTTCGTGTGCCTTGGCGTTGGCGGCGCAGAGGCGTTCCACCTCGCTTTTCTCCGGGCGCAGGCGGGCGGCATCGGTTTCGATCTCCACTTCCACGCCCATGATTTCGGCGATCAGGGCGACCGTGTCGCCGATCGAGATGTCGTAGCCGGAGCCGAAGTTCACCACTTCGCCCAGGCCCGCCTCGCCGGTCATCGCGGCGATGAAGCCCTCCACCGTGTCGGCGACGTAGTTGAAGTCCCGCGTCGGATGGACGGCGCCCAGTTTCAGTTTGTGCTGGCCCGAGGCGATCTGGGTGATCACCGTGGGGATCACTGCACGCGCCGATTGGCGCGGTCCGTAGGTGTTGAACGGACGGGCGATCACCACCGGCAGGTCGAACGCGGCGTAGAACGAATAGGCCAACTGGTCGGCGGCGATTTTCGATGCCGAATAGGGCGACTGGCCGCACAACGGGTGTTCCTCGGTAATCGGCACGAAGCGCGCTGTGCCGTAGACCTCGCTGGTCGAGGTGTGGACCACCCGCCGCACGCCTAGTGCGCGCGCCGCCTGCAGCACGTTGAGGGTACCCTTGACGTTGGTGTCGATGTAGGTGTCGGGCGAGTGGTAGGAGTAGGGAATGGCGATCAGCGAGGCGAGGTGCAGCACCGCGTCGCAGCTCTCCATCGCGGTGCGCACGCCGTTGGGGTCGCGGATGTCGCCCGCGAACACGTCGAGGCCGTCACGGATATCCTGCGGCGCGTGGTCGAGCCAACCCCAGGAACTGAAGGAGTTGTAAAGCACGAAGGCGCGGACATCGTAACCCCGCCGCACCAGGGTTTCCGTCAGATGGGAGCCGATGAATCCGTCGGCCCCCGTAACCAGCACGCGTGTCACGATGTTCGCCCCTGAGCTGTTCGCCGCGCCGAGCCGGAAAACCGCGCCGGTGGCTGCTTCGACGTACTATATTTTGCGTCCTCACAATGGCAAGCCTTGTCGCATCCGCCGTATCCGCACAACGATCTTCACCGGAGCGGGGCGCTGAGCTATCGTACGGCCCTCGGGTCCGTCGCCGCGCACGGGGTGGGCCGTCATGCAAGGGAAAGACCTGGGGAATGCGCAAGCTTTCGGAACTGCTGGACCTGTCCGGCCGTGTCGCCTTGGTGACCGGCGGCGCGGGGCACATCGGACGGGCGATTTGTGAGACGCTGGCGGAACAGGGGTGCGCGCTGGCGGTACTCGACCGCGCAGTTCCCGAAGCGTTGTGCACCGATCTTGCCGATCGCTTCGGCGTGCGCGCCGAGGCGGTGGTCGTCGATCTTGCGGACGAAACGGCGGTGCGGGCTGCAGTTGCCGATGTGGTGGAACGTTTCGGTCGCCTCGACATTCTGGTCAACAATGCCGCCTTCGTCGGCACCAGCGACTTGCAGGGCTGGGCGACGTCGTTTGCCGAACAATCCGCCGAAACCTGGCGCCGCGCAATTGAGGTCAACCTCACCGCCGCCTTCGTCCTCTGTCAGGCAGCGGCCCCGGCGCTCGCCGCTTCGGGCCACGGCAGCATCGTCAACATCGGCTCGATTTACGGTGTGGCCGGTCCCGACTGGCGCCTCTACGAAGGCACCGCGATGGGCAACCCCGCCGCCTACGCGGCGAGCAAGGGCGGTCTCATCCAGTTCACCCGCTGGCTTTCCACCACCCTTGCCCCTGCGGTGCGGGTCAATGCGGTGTCTCCGGGTGGCGTGGAACGCGGCCAGGCGGCGGAATTTCTCGCCCGCTACGAGGCGCGCGCGCCTCTGGGCCGCATGGCGGTGGAAGAGGACTTCAAGGGCGTCGTCGCCTTGCTGGCCAGTGACGCGGGCGCCTACATCACAGGCCAGAACATCCTGGTGGACGGAGGGTGGTCGGCTTGGTAAGCGCCCGCGCACCGCGCGTTCATATCCTGTTTCCCTTCCGCGAGGGCCCCTGGGGCGGCGGCAATCAGATGCTGGCCGCGCTCCGCGACATGTTGCGCGAACGCGGACAATGGACGGATGCGCCCGAGGATGCCGACGCGGTACTGTTCGACAGCTTCAACGGCGCGGCGGAGGTGATCGCCTGCAAGCGCCGCCTGCCGGAGGTGCCCTTCGTCCACCGGATCAACGGTCCGGTGCATCTGTATCGCGGCGAGGACAGCGGTATCGACGGCGTGGTGATCGGCCTGGCGGACAAGGTCGCCGACGGCGTGATCTTTCAGAGCGAATACACCCGTCAGGGCTTTCTTGGCATGGGGTTGCGCGAACCGCGGCGTTCCACCGTGATTCTCAATGCCCCGGATCGGCGGATCTTCCATGCCGAGGGGCGCGCTCCCTCCGCCGACGGACGGTTGCGGCTGATCGCCGTCAGTTGGTCCGCGAACTGGAACAAGGGATTCGACGTCTACCGCCACCTCGACGAAACGCTGGATTTTTCCCGCTACGACATGACGTTCGTCGGCAACAGCCCGATCGCCTTCCGCAACATCCGCCAACTGCCGCCGCGAGATTCTGCGGACGTAGCGGCGCTGTTGCGCCGAGCGGACATCTTCATCACCGCAAGCCGCGACGACCCGTGCTCCAACTCTCTGGCCGAGGCGATCGCCTGCGGTGCCGTGCCGGTGGCGCAACGAAGCGGGGGGCATCCGGAACTGGTCGGCGAAGGAGGGACGTTGTTCGACGGCAAGAACGACGTGCTTGCGGCGGTGGAAGCCGCAGCGGATGCTCTGGGTGATTTGCGCGCGAAATTGCCCGACCGCTCGGCGGACGGTGTCGCCGATGCCTATGCCGCGTTCGTCGCCGCGGTGTGCGCCGATACCGCGCCGCGCAAGCGTCTTTCTCCGGCAGCGGCGTTGGAGTTGCGCGCGCAGCTGCTGGCCAGCCGGGCGCGCAGCAAATGGTTCGCGGTGAAAAGGGGGCTCAAGGGATGAGCGTTTCGGACAAGGCGGTGGTTCATCCCTCCGCGATCGTCGACGCCGGCGCCGAAATCGGCGGGGGGACTCACGTCTGGCATTGGGTGCACATCTGCGGCGGCGCGCGCATCGGCAAGGACGGCTCGCTCGGACAGAACGTCTTCGTCGGCAACCGTGTGGTCGTCGGCGACCGGGTGAAGGTGCAGAACAACGTCTCGATCTACGACAACGTGACGCTGGAGGACGACGTCTTCTGCGGCCCCAGCATGGTGTTCACCAACGTCTACAACCCGCGCGCCCACGTATCGCGCAAGGACGAATACCGCGATACGCGGGTCTGCCGGGGCGCGACGCTGGGGGCCAATTGCACCATCGTCTGCGGCGTCACCGTCGGCGCCTATGCCTTCGTCGGCGCCGGAGCGGTCGTCACCCGCGACGTGCCGCCGCACGCCCTGATGGTCGGAGTTCCCGCGCGGCAGAAAGGCTGGGTCAGCCACGCCGGCGAGATTCTCGACGAAACCCTGGTCTGCCCGCGCGAGGGGCGGCGCTACCGCGTCGCCGGCGGCCGCCTGGAGGAAGTTGCCGATGTCTGAACCGTCGTCGATCCCGTTCATCGATCTTCAGGCGCAGCGGGCGCATCTCGGCGGCCGCGTCGAGGCGGCGATCGCCCGCGTGCTCGACCACGGACAGTTCATCATGGGACCGGAGGTCGCGGCCTTCGAGAAGGACCTCGCCGCCTTCGCCGGGGTGCGCCACGCGGTGAGCTGCGCCAACGGCACCGAAGCGTTGGTGATGGCGCTGATGGCGTGGGGCATCGGCCCCGGCGACGCGGTGTTCGTGCCGTCGTTCAGCTTCATCGCCACCGCCGAATGCGCGGTCCTGGTCGGCGCGACGCCGGTATTTCTCGACGTGCGGCCCGATACCTTCGACATCGATGCCGCCGCCCTCGACGGTGCGGTGGCGGCGGCGAAGGATCTGGGTCTGCGGCCGCGCGCGGTGGTCCCGGTGGATCTCTTCGGCCTGCCTGCCGACCATGCGGCAGTGGCAACGGCGGCGGCGCGGCACGGCCTGCTGGTTCTCGACGACGCGGCGCAGGGCTTCGGCGGCAGCCTGAACAATCGTCGCATCGGTGCATTCGGCCACGCCACCGCCACCAGCTTCTTTCCCGCCAAGCCGCTCGGATGCTATGGCGACGGCGGCGCGGTGCTGACCGACGACGACGCCCTGGCGGAGCTGCTGAAGTCGATCCGCGTGCACGGCAAGGGTGCCGACAAATACGATAACGTGCGCCACGGCCTCAACGCCCGGCTGGACACGATCCAGGCGGCGGTGCTGCTGGAAAAGCTCGCGATCTTCCCCGCCGAGCTGGAGGCGCGGCAGCGGATCGCCGAGCGCTATACCGCCGCTTTGGCCGATTGCGTGGAAACCCCGGCGGGCCGGACGGGCGCACGCTCCGCCTGGGCGCAATACACCATCCAGGTGGACGACCGGGACAAGGTGATGGCGGCGTGCAAAGCGGTCGGCGTGCCGACCCAGGTGTATTACCCGATCCCGATGCACGCCCAGACCGGCTATACCCGTTATCCCCTGGCGCCGGGCGGCTGCCCGGTTTCGGAGAGCTTGGCGCGACGGGTTCTGAGCCTGCCGATGCACCCCTACCTTTCCGAAGCCGACCAGGACCGGGTAATCGCCGCGGTGCGCGCCGGGGTCTGAACGGCCCTCACTCCGCGTGGCGGAGCTTGGTCTTGCTGGCGAGGCGGGCGACGTCGGCGGCCACCATTTCCTTGACCAGGTCGGCGAACGGGGTGGTGTGTTTCCAGCCGAGCACGGTGTGCGCCTTGGTGGGGTCGCCGAGCAGCAGCTCCACCTCGGTGGGGCGGAAGTAGCGCGGGTCCACCCGCACCACCACCGTGCCGCTTTCGGCATCGGTGCCGGTTTCGTCCACGCCCTTGCCCTGCCAGACGATCTTCCGCCCCACCTCGGCGAAGGCGCGCTCGACGAATTCGCGCACCGAGTGGGTCTCGCCGGTGGCGAGCACGTAGTCGCTCGGGGTTTCCTGCTGCAGGATGCGCCACATCCCTTCCACGTAGTCGCGGGCATGGCCCCAGTCGCGCCGGGCGTCCAGGTTGCCGAGGTAGAGGCAGTCCTGCAGGCCCTGCTGGATCGCGGCGACCGCCATGGTGATCTTGCGGGTGACGAAGGTTTCGCCGCGGATCGGACTTTCGTGGTTGAAGAGGATGCCGTTGGAGGCGTGCATGCCGTAGGCCTCGCGATAGTTCACCGTGATCCAGTAGGCATAGATCTTCGCCGCCGCGTAGGGGCTGCGCGGGTAGAACGGCGTGGTCTCGCGCTGCGGGGTTTCCTGCACCTTTCCATAAAGCTCGGAGGTCGAAGCCTGGTAGAAGCGGGTTTTCTTCTCCAGCCCGAGGATGCGGATCGCTTCCAGCAGACGCAGCGTGCCGAGCGCGTCGGAATTGGCGGTGTATTCGGCGGTCTCGAAGCTCACCTGCACGTGGCTTTGCGCCGCGAGGTTGTAGATCTCGTCGGGCTGCACCTCCTGCACCAGGCGGATCAGGTTGGTGGCGTCGGTCATGTCGCCGTAGTGCAGGCGATACTTCACCCCGCCCGCGTGCGGATCCTGATAGAGATGATCGATGCGCCCGGTGTTGAACGACGAAGAGCGGCGTTTCACGCCATGCACTTCATAGCCCTTGGAGAGCAGCAACTCCGACAGGTAGGCTCCGTCCTGACCGGTCACGCCGGTGATCAACGCGCGCTTCATTTCGAGACTTTCTTTTCCGTGTCGCGGGAGAGACCGCGAAGCCTGTCCTGGTTGTCGAGATACCATTGGTAATAGCTGCGAAGTCCCTCGCCAAGCGGGATCTTCCGGCACCACCCCATCCGCTGCAGGGACGACGGGTCGAGGAGCTTGCGCGGCATGCCGTCGGGACGGGAGACGTCGAAGCGCAAGGCGCCGCGATAGCCGACCGCCTCGGCCACCTTGCGCGCGAAATCGGCGATCGACAGTTCGTCGCCCGAGCCGATGTTGACGATGTCGTCGGCGGAATAGCGTTGCATCAGGAAGACGCAGGCATCCGCCATGTCGTCGACGTGCATGAATTCGCGCAGCGGCGTGCCGGTGCCCCAGATCTCCACTTCCGGCGCATTCGCCAGCCTGGCCTCGTGAAACCGGCACAACAACGCCGCGGGCACATGGCTGTTCATCGGTTCGAAATTGTCGCCGGGGCCGTAGAGATTGGTGGGCATGGCGGAGATGTAGTCCCGCCCGAACTCGCGGCGGAAGGCCTGCGCCAGCTTGATCCCGGCGATCTTGGCCAGAGCGTACCATTCGTTGGTCGGCTCCAGCGGCCCGGTCAGAAGCGCGGATTCGGGGATCGGCTGCGGCGCTTCCCGCGGATAGATGCACGACGACCCCAGGAACAGAAGACGCTCCACGTCCTGCGCGTGGGCCGCGCGGATGACGTTGGCCGCGATCATCAGGTTCTCGTAGAGAAACTCGGCGGGCATGGTCGAGTTGGCGTGGATGCCGCCGACGCGGCCCGCAGCCAGGAAGATCGCCTCGGGGCGATTGGCGGCCAGCCAGTCTTCGACCTGCGTCTGGCGGGTCAGGTCGAGATCGCGGCGGCCGACCGTCATCAGCTCGCAGGATTCCCGCGCGAGCCGGCGGACGAGCGCCGAGCCCGCCATGCCGGTATGCCCGACGACCCAGACCCGCTTCCCCTTGAGATCGTAGAAATAGTCTTGGTTCATGGCTCCCCCGATCAGAACCGGAACGGCTTGGCGAAACGCCCGGCGACGGCGCGATCCGCGCCCGCCGTCATAAATCCGCACCTCACGGCGCACGCTCCTTCGCCGGGGCGCGAAGCGCGACGCGGCTCCCGTGAGAGTACTGCACCAACCGGCGGAATACCGCCTGAAACGCCGCGTCGGGCAGGAAACGATGCAGCGCGAGCCAGGGAAAGAACAGCCCCAGCGGATAGGTGGACGGCCGCCGCCGCCAGATCCGCCAGAGCTTCCACAGCGCCGTCCAGCGATAGACAGCCGGATTGCGCGCCTGCACCTCGGCCCACAGGCTGCCGTGAAGGTGGCGGGATTTCGACAGCAGCATGCCGCCGCTGGTGACGCGGTAGTGGAACAGCGGCTCGGGCACCACCACGCCGAAGCCGCCGCGGGCGCCCAGGCGGACGTTGAACTCCCAATCCTCGTAGCCCCGGCGCATGGTTTCGTCGTAGCCCCCGGCCGCCGCCCATTCGGACCGGCGGATCAGGAGGGCGTAGGGCAACTGGTTCAGGAACAGCTGTTCGAAGAAGTTGTAATGCTTCGCCAGCACGCCGCGGCTCTCGCCCTCCAGCCGGAGGTGGGAGAAGGCGAAGGCGGCGGTGGGCTCGCGGCGCAGCGCCGCAACGAGCTTCTCCAGGGCATCGGGTTCGAGCCAGTCGTCGGCGTCGAGCGGCAGCACGAATTCGCCGGTCGCGGCGGCGAAGCCCGCGTTGCGCGCGGCGGGCAGACCGCGGTTGGGCTGACGCACCAGTCGCACGGCGGTCAGCGAGTCCAGCAGGGCCACGGTCGCGGGGTCGGAGGACCCGTCGTCAACGACGATCACCTCGTGCGGCGGCAGAGTCTGGGCGCGCAACGAGTCCAAGGTCTGCGGCAGGGTCGCGCCGCTGTTGTAGCAGGGAATGACGACGCTGATCGACGGCGCGGCGGTCATGGCGATGCCGGGTCCCGGCGGCACTCCGCCCAGATCTCCCCCCACGGCGTGCTCACCTCGACGACGCGAAGGCCCGCGCGTTCGACCTCGTCGCGGAACTCGGCGAGGGTGTGCTCGATCTTGTGGTCGTCGTCGCTGTAGTAGTTGACCCGCAGTTCCTTTCGCATCGCCATCTGCCATTCGCGTTCGAAATGCGGCACGCGGATCAGAAATTTCCCGGCGCCGGTGGCGGCGATCAAAGAGGACAGGAACCCCACCCGATCGACGATATGCTCGAGAACGTTGGACAGGACGACCGCATCCCACCGTCCTTCGGGCACCGTGCGCGTGGCGTCGCCCTCGACGAACGACAGGTTCGGGGGATTGGCGGCGGCGCGCGCCTGGGCGAGGCGGGGCTGGTTCATATCCATGCCGACGACGGTGCTCGCCGGGCGCGCCGCGGCGATGTCGCGCGCCACCGCACCGTAACCGCAGCCGACGTCGAGGACCCGCTCGCCGTCGGCGATCCGGTCGATGAAGAAATCATGGTAGCGGGTCAGGTGGTGCTTCGGGTGTTCGCCCCGTCCGTAGGCCATCGCACGTTCGGCGGTCACCAGTTCCAGTCGGTCCCGCAGCGCGAACAGGCGTTTCAAACCTTGCGCCGGATCGGGGTCCCGCGAATCCAGTACGAACACCGCGGTGGCGAAGCCGTTGCGCAGTCGTTGCGGCAACAGCCGCCAGAACACCGCCAGAAAGTCGGCGAGACGAAGCAGCAGAGCTTTCACGAACGGGCCTCCAGAAGGGAATGGAAAATCTCGGCGTGGCGCGCGATCCACGGCACGATATCGAAGGCGGCGACGGCACGCGCACGCGCGGCGGCGGCCATCGTCGGGGCGGATGCGGCCACCCTCAGCATGCCTTCGCCCAGCGCCTCGGCGGAGGGCGCCAGAATGACGTCCCAGTCTTCCTCGACCGCCAGCCCCACCCCGGCATCGGCTCCGACCAGCTCGGGAACGCCGCCGTTGGCGGAATACAGGACCGGCAGACCGCAGGCCATCGCCTCCAGCACCGTATTCGGGCAGGGATCCAGGTGCTTCGTCATCACGTACGCGTCGGCGGCGCGATAGACCGCGGGCGCGTCTTCCTGGGTGTAGGCGCCGGTGAAGTCCACCACGTTCCGCAACGCCAGCCGTGCGATCAACCGGTCGGCGGCCGCCCGGGCGGGATCGGCCACCCACCCGGCAACGACCAGCCTCGCGTCGAGCCCCGCGGAGCGCGCGGCGGCGAGCCCGGCGATCGTCGCCTCCAAGCGATAGGCGATGTGCGCGTCGATCTTGCCGGACAACAGGAAGGTGAAGGGGCGTTCCGGCCGAACCTCGGCGGGGCAGAACCGCCGCGTGTCGATCGCGTTGAACAGCACCTCTCCCGCCCCCCGCCGCTCGCCGAGGAAGCGGTCGGCGGCGCGACGGCAGAACGCGCTCTGCCAGAACACGTAGTCGGCGCGATGATACGCGCGCGCCATCACCGCGTTCATCCCCCGCCAGTCTCCCGCATACCAGCCGGGATAGAAGACCCCGTTCTGGTTCACGACGATCGGGATTTTCCGCAAGCGCAGCCAATCCAAGGCGGCGGCGGTGAGATACGGTGCGTTCGAGAGGGCGTAAACGAGGTTGAACGTCCAGGCGCGCTCGGGAAAGTACTCCTGCAACCGCTTGACCTTGACCAGCGGCCCGCCGACGTTTCCCGCGCGGGCGCCGCCGTAGAACACTCTCGGCTCGCCGCCGCGGCCCGACAGCGGCGTCGCCGCCAGCACGCGGGCCGCCAGCGCCGCGCGCCAGCCGCTTCGCAGCACGGATTTCAGCAGCGGATCGCGGTGCGTGTTCGCGGTCATCGGGCCAACAGCGGTCGGTAGACTTTTTCCCAATGCTCGCGCCCGACCACCGACCAGTCGGCCACCTTCACCGCCTCGCGCGCGGCGCGCCGCATCGCCTCGGCGGAGGCCGGAGGCAGCGCCAGGATGGCGGCGGCGCGCGCGGCGACGGCGGCGGCGTCCTCGGGGTCGGTCAGCGCGCCGCACACGCCGTCGGTCACCAGATCGGGCGCCATGCCGACCCGGGACGACACCACCGGCACGCCGCTCGACATGCTCTCCATCAGCCCCATCGGCCCGCCTTCCTCGCGCGAGGTGACGAAATAGAGGTCGAGGGCATGGTAGCACTCCGCCAGTTCGGCGTGGCCCTTGGCGTAGGTATGGACGAACGGGATTCCCCGCGCCTCCAGCTCCCGCTTGACGTAACCGCGCGCCGGTCCGGTCAGGAACACCGTGACGGGAAAATCCTTGGCGAGTTCGGCTGCGGCCTGGACCAGGATGTCCGGTCCCTTGATCCGCTTCGGCTCCATGCCGTCGCCCCATCCCTGCCCGTCCTTCTGGAACGAGCCGACGACGACCCGGTCCGGCGCGATGCCGAAGCGTGCGCGCGCCGCCGCCCGCTGCTCGAGCGAAGGCGGCAGGAACGTCTTCGTATCGACGCCGATGGGAATCCGCACCAGCTTCTCCCGCGGCACTCCCCAGCCGAGCAGCCGCCGCTCGATCAGCCCCGCGCCGGTGACGACCATCGAGAGGCGCGGCACGCTGTCGAGAAACCGGTCGATGTGCTCGGCGATTTCGGGACCGTCCTCCCGCTTGCCGTGGAAGAACGAGGTCGCGTAGCGATTGCAGGCCGGAAGATGCGGCCCCCACGCCAGCCACATGTACTGGGACCCGAAGTGCACGATCCGGTTTGCCAGGCGCTGCGGGTCCACGGTCGTCTCGACCGTGCCGGGGGCGAAGCCGTCGATTTCGTCGCGCACGTGCTCGCCGACCCAGCGGATCGCCCAATCGGCCTTTTCGACGACGAACTGCACCGGCGCGCCCCGGCCCCGGTAGAGGCCGCTCGCGGCGGCCAGCCGCCACGGCAGACAGGCGGCGCGGAACTTCCACGGGCGCAGCAGATCTTTCAACATCAGAACAACCATTCGTCGACGGGGAGGCCATCGAGCCGGGCGCGCTCCGCCAGCGCCATGCGGCGCGCCACCTCGCGCATCCGGGTGCGGGCCGTCCAGCCGAGTTTGTCTTTCGCGCGCGCCGCGCAGCCGAAGCCGCAACGGATTTCCGACGGGCGCAACAGCGAAGGATCGCTCTTCACGTGATCCCGCCAGTCCAGATCGAAGGCGGAGAACGCGGCGGCGGCGAATTCGGACAGCGGATTCACCTCGCCGGTGGCGATCACCAGATCTTCGGGCTCGGCATGCTGCAGCATCGCCCACATCGCTTCCACGTATTCGGGCGCCCAGCCCCAGTCGCGCCGCACGGAGAGATCGCCGAGGCTCACCTCGCCGCCGCCGTCCCGGGCGATGCGCGCCGCGGCCGCGGCGATCTTGCGGGTCACGAAGCGGCTCGGACGCATCGGCGATTCGTGATTGAAAAGAATACCCGAACACGCGAACAGGCCGTAACTCTCGCGGTAGTTCGCCACCTCCCAGAAGGCCGTCGACTTGGCGACCGCATAGGGGCTGCGCGGATGGAAGGGAGACGTCTCGTTTGCGGGTTCGTCTCCGGTGTTGCCGAAACACTCGGACGACCCGGCGTTATAGAAGCGGATCGGCTTCGAAAGAAACCGCAGAACCTCCAGCACGTTCAACGTCGCGGTGGCGATGCTCTCCAGGGTTTCCACCGGCTGCTGGAACGACAGGCCGACCGAACTCTGCCCGGAGAGATTGTAGATTTCGTCCGGCTCGACCTTGACCACCGTCTGCAGCACGCTGCGGAAATCGGTGAGCGCGGCGGAGTGCACCGTCACCTTGTCCCGCAATCCCAGGGCGACGAGATTGGCGAACGCGCTGGTCTCGGCGTCGCGGGAAGTCCCGTGAACGTCGTAGCCCTTTTCGAGCAACAATCGGGTGAGGTATCCGCCGTCCTGGCCGGAAATGCCGAAGATCAGTGCCGTCTTCGCGGAAGAAGTGTTCATGTGCAGATCCGGAGTGAATGTCTTGGCCGGCGGCGAAAGTATTGGTGAGCCGCGTCGGGATGTCAAATCGACGGGCGCGATCCGCCGCTCGCGCCCGCGCCGGTTCCGTCGTCGACGATCTCAGGCGGAGGGTTTCACGATCCCGCGGAAATAGGCGATGGTCTTCGCCAGGCCTTCCTCCAGCGCCACCTTCGGCTCCCAGCCGAGGCTCTCCTTGGCGCGGGTAATGTCCGGCTTACGCTGGGTCGGGTCGTCGGCGGGGAGGGGCTTGAACACCAGTTTGCTGCGGTTCTCCGGGATCATCGCGAGGATCTTCTCGGCCAGTTCGCGGATCGTGAACTCGCCGGGGTTACCCATGTTCACCGGGCCGACCACGCCCGCGTCGTTCTCCATCAGCCGCACCATTCCCTCGATCAGGTCGTCGACGTACTGGAAGCTGCGGGTCTGACTGCCGTCGCCGTAGATGGTGATGTCCTGCCCGGTGAGCGCCTGGACGATGAAGTTGGAGACCACCCGTCCGTCGTTGGGGTGCATGCGCGGGCCGTAGGTGTTGAAGATCCGCACCACCCGCACCTCCAACGCATGCTGGCGGTGATAGTCGAAGAACAGGGTCTCCGCGCAGCGCTTGCCCTCGTCGTAGCACGAGCGCAGGCCGATCGGGTTGACGTGGCCCCAGTAGTCCTCGCGCTGCGGGTGGACTTCCGGATCGCCGTAGACCTCGCTGGTCGAGGCCTGGAGGATCCGGGCCTTGGTGCGCTTGGCCAGCCCGAGCATGTTGATCGCGCCGTGGACGCTGGTCTTGGTGGTCTGCACCGGGTCCCACTGATAGTGCACCGGCGAGGCCGGGCAGGCGAGGTTGTAGATCCGGTCGACCTCGACGTAGAGCGGGAAGGTGACGTCGTGGCGGATCATCTCGAAGTGCGGATCGTCGAGCAGATGAAGGATGTTGTCCTTGGCGCCGCTGTAGAAGTTGTCGACGCAGATGACGTCGCAGCCGTCCTTGAGAAGCCGTTCGCAAAGATGGGAGCCGAGGAAACCCGCGCCGCCGGTGACCAGCACCCGCTTGCGGTTGGCGACTGACGCTTTCATCCGGTAATCCTTCCGATCGACGATTCGATGGGTTCATAGCACGATTTCCGCGCGCCCGACAGCCGCCGCATCCCCTTGCGCAAAGGCCGTGCGCACGCCGATATTGCTTCGCGACGGATCAACTCTGAGGAAGGACGGCCATGGGCTTCGCTCGTGTCGCGATCTTGCTGGCGGCGCTGACCGCCCTGTTCCTGGTGCTCGGCCTCGCCCTCGGCGGGCGCGGCGGAATGATCATGGCGCTGGTGTTCGCGCTCGGCATGAACCTGTTCGCGTACTGGAACTCCGACAGGATGGTGCTCGCCGCCTACCGCGCGAAGCCGGTAACGCGCGAACAGGCTCCCGAGTTCTACGGCATCGTCGAACAGCTCGCGATCAACGCGAACCTGCCGATGCCGAAGGTCTACGTGATCGAGAACGACCAGCCCAACGCGTTCGCCACCGGCCGCAACCCGGAGAACGCCGCGGTCGCCGCCACCACCGGCCTGTTGCGGATGATGACGCCGCAGGAGATCGCCGGGGTGATGGCGCACGAGTTGGCCCACGTGAAGAATCGCGACACCCTGACGATGACGATCGCCGCCTCGATCGCGGGCGCGGTGTCGATGCTGGCGAATTTCGCGTTCTTTTTCGGCGGGAGCCGCGATCGGGACAATCCCCTCGGTCTGGTGGGGACAATCGCCATGGCGCTGCTGGCGCCGCTCGCCGCCGGATTGATACAAATGGCGATCTCGCGCACCCGCGAGTTCTCGGCCGACGCCGACGGCGCGGCGATCTGCGGCCACCCGCTGTGGCTTGCCTCGGCGCTCGGCAAGCTCGACAAGGGCGCGCGGCAGATCCCCAATCCCGAGGCGGAGGGCCACCCCGCCACCGCCCACATGTTCATCGTCAATCCGCTGCGCGGCGGCGGCATCGGCGCGCTGTTCGCCACCCATCCGCCGATGGCGGAGCGGATCGCCCGCCTGCGCGCGATGGCCGCCTGAGCCGCGGCGGGCTTGCACGACAAAGGGCGGAGCCGCGCGGCTCCGCCCTTTTTGTATCCCTCGGCCTCCGGCTGCCGTTACGGCTGCCAGAACGGCTTCGCCGCCTCCTCCGCCGCCTGCATGCGGCTCAACCCCATCGCCGACAGCATCCGGTCCGGCAGCACGCGCAGCGAGCGCCGATAGCCGATGCGGCGGCACCACTCGAGGACCTGTTCGGCCATCGCGCGGCGATCGCGCACCAAACCCCCGGAGGTTTCGCGGCGCCCGGGCGCGGAAGCCTTGGGGGCGGTATTAGGTCGGATTGTACCGATATATTGGGCGGCTGCCATGGTGGTTTCTCCCGTAGGCGTGTGCATTGTCTGTAGACAATACGTAGTTTGACTCAAAATCGCCGTCAATGTATTTATTGTCACCATGACAACGTGGACTCCCGACATCGCGCAACGGCGCGGCCCCCGCTACATTGCCATCGCCGAAGCCATCTCCGACGCGGTGGCGACCGGCGATCTCGCCCCCGGAACCCGCATGCCCACCCATCGCGATCTCGCGACTCGGCTGGGCGTCACCGTCGGCACCGTCACCCGCGCCTATGCCGAGGCGATCCGCCGCGACCTCATCACCGGCGAGGTCGGCCGGGGCACCTTCGTGCGCACCTCGCCGATGAACTTCACGCCGCTGTCGACGCGGCAGGACGACGCCCAGCCGGACGTCTTCGACTTCGCCGTCAACCTTCCCGCCCAGGGCATCGCCGCCGACCGCCTGCGCGACACCCTGCCGCGCATGGCCGCCGAGGTCAGCCCCGACGCCCTGGTCGGCTATCCCACCGACGCCGACCTCGAACTCGCCCGCCGCAGCCTCGCGGGCTTCGCCGAATCGCTCGGCGCGCCGTTCGCGCCCGACCGCCTGATCGTCAACAACGGCGCGCAAAACGGCATGCTCGCGGCGCTGCTCACCCTCTGCCGCGCGGGCGACACCGTGCTGTGCGACGAACTCACCTATCCGGGAATGAAGAACCTCGCGCGCCTCCTCGGCGTGCGCCTTCACGGTCTGGCGATGGACGACCACGGCATGACCGTCGAGGCGCTCGAACACGCGATCCTCCACCATGCGCCGCGGGCGGTGTACATCGTCCCCAACTTCCAGAACCCCACCGGCACGGTGTGGCCGCGCGACCGCCGCGAGGCCCTCGCCCGCCTCGCCACCCGCCACGGCATCTGGATCGTCGAGGACGACGTCTTCGGGTTCCTCGCCGAGGATACCGAACGCCTCGCCCCGCTTGCCGCGCTCTGCCCCGACCGCACCATCTACCTCAACAGCGCCGCCAAGTGCATGGGACCGGGCCTGCGCGTCGGCTTCATGATCGGCCCCGCCGAACTCCTGCCCGCCCTTTCCGCCGGTATCCGCCTCTCCACCATGACCCCCGCGCCGCTCACCCTCTCGGTCACGGTGCGATGGATCGAAGAGGGCACCGCGCGCGAGTCCTGCCGCTGGCACCGCGCCGAGGCGCGCGTGCGGCGCAACCTCGCGCTCAAGGCGCTCGACGGCTACAACGTCTACGGCGACGCCGGGTCCTACCACCTCTGGCTCGCGCTGCCCGAACCCTGGCGCTCCGACGAGTTCACCCGCGCCGCCCGCCACCGCGGCATCATCGTCTCCGCCTCCGACCACTTCGTCCTCGGCCGCCGCGCCGCGCCGCCCGCCGTCCGCCTCGGTCTTGGCGGCTCGAAATCCCGCGCCCGCATCGAGGACGGCCTCACCCGCCTCGCCGACATGCTCCGCGCCGGGCCGGTAACGACCTTCTCCAGCATTTTCTAAGTAATAAAGAGGGAAGATGGGCTCCGCCCGGACCGGAGGGACTCGGTCCCTCCGGACCTCCCATTCCTGGTTTTTCCGCGCAGCGGGAGACATCCGTCACGCCGCACAATCGTCCGCGAACGCTTCGCGCAAAACCAAAACGTCCGGGAGGTGCGGAGGGACCGGGTCCCTCCGCGACCTTTTCCTGTTCTTTTTCCCGCGTTTCGTCTATGTCGAGCCGATCATGCCCCAGAGACTCGCAGCCTTCGAAATTCTGAAATCGGTGCTCGACCAGCGCCAGCCGCTCGACGAGGCGTTCGCGCGCCACACCGCGCACCTCGCGCCGCGCGACCGCGCCTATGCCCGGGCGCTGACGGCGCTGGCACTGCGGCGCAAGCCGGAGATCGACGCGGTGATCGCGGCGTGCCTCGCGCGGCCGTTGCCGCCCGCGGCGCGCGGCGCGCGGCACGTGCTGGCGATCGGCATCGCGCAGGCGCTGTTCATGGACACCGCCCCGCACGCGGTCGCGGCGACCGCGGTGGAGCTGGCGCGGAAGGTGGGCTTCGCCCGTCAATCGGGACTGGTGAACGCGGTTCTGCGGCGAGTGCTGCGCGAACCGAAGGGATTCGACGCGGCGCGCGCGCAGGCGTCGCTGCCGGAGTGGCTGGTGGCACCGTGGCGAACGGCGTACGGCGCCGAGACCACCGCCGGAATCTTGACGGCGCTGCTCGACGAGCCGCCGCTCGACCTCACCCTCAAGGATCCGGAAACCGCCGCCGACTGGGCGGAGCGCCTGGGCGCGGACAGGTTGGCGACCGGCACGCTGCGGCTGCGCCACGCGGGTGCGGTGGAAGACCTGCCGGGGCTCGCCGAGGGGGTGTGGTGGGTGCAGGACGCCGCCGCCGCGTTGCCCGCGAAATTGCTCGGCGACGTGCGCGGCCTGCGCGTTGCCGACCTGTGCGCCGCGCCGGGCGGCAAGACCCTGCAACTCGCCGCCGCGGGCGCGCGGGTGACGGCGGTGGACCGGTCGGAGGCGCGCCTGAAGCGCCTGCGGGAAAACCTCGCGCGCACCGGGCTCGACGCCGAGATCGCGATCGCCGACGCCGCGACCTGGACACCGCCCGAACCGTTCGACGCGGTGCTGCTGGATGCGCCGTGCTCGGCCACCGGCACCCTGCGCCGCCATCCGGACGTCGCCTGGACCAAGAGCGCGGCGGACGTAGACAAACTGCGCGCGGCGCAGCAGGCGCTGCTCGCCGACGTCGCGCGGCTGGTGAAACCGGACGGACGGCTGATCTTCTGCACCTGTTCGCTGCAACCCGCCGAGGAAACCGCGTCTCCGGCGTCGCCGCCCACGGGCTTCGCGCCGGAGCCGATCGGCGCGGACGAGATCGGCGGTTGGGAATTCGCGATCCGGCCGGACGGCGCGCTGCGCACCCTGCCCTGCCACTTGGCGGCGGAAGGCGGGCTCGACGGCTTCTACGCCGCCCGCTTCAGACGGTGTCGGTAACGCCGCGCGACTGGAACCGCCAGGCGCTTTCGCACATCTCGGCCAGGCCGCGCCGGGCGCGCCAGCCGAGCACCCGTTCGGCGCGCGCGGGATCGGCGTAATAGCACGGCAGATCGCCGGGGCGACGCGCCACCACCCGCGCGGGAATTTCGCGCCCCGCGGCGGCGGCGAACGCCGCGATCATCTCGCGCACGCTGTACCCCCGGCCGGTGCCGAGGTTGAAGGCTTCGAAGCCCGGGGCGTCGACGGCGAAGCGGCCGAGCGCGGCGACGTGCCCCTCCGCCAGATCCATGACGTGGATATAATCGCGCACCCCGGTACCGTCCGGGGTGTCGTAGTCGTCGCCGAAGATCTCGACGTACGGCCGCTCGCCCGCCGCCACCTGGGCGACGAACGGCATCAGGTTGTTCGGCGCGCCGTTGGGCCGTTCGCCGAGCAGCCCCGAGGGATGCGCGCCGACCGGATTGAAGTAGCGCAGCGTCATCGCGCGCCAGCCGCCCGCCGCGGTCAGATCCATGAGAACTTCCTCGACATGGAGCTTGGTGCGGCCATAGGGGTTGATCGCGGCCGTGGGATGGGCCTCGTCGAACGGCAGATACTGCGGCGCGCCGTAGACCGTGGCGCTGCTGCTGAAGATGAACTTGCGCACACCGGTGGCCTCCATCGCCCGCAGCAGGCTGAGCGCACCGCCAACGTTGACGTCGAAATAGGCGAGCGGCACGCGCACCGACTCCCCCACCGCCTTCAGGCCCGCGAAATGGATCACCGCGTCGACGCGATGGTCGACGAGCACCCGGGCGACGGTATCGGTATCGCGAACGTCCGCGTGCACGAACGGCGGCCGGGCTCCGGCGGCCGCCGCGATGCGGTCGAGCACGTCGAGCCCGGCGTTGGCGAGATTGTCGAGCAGCACCGGCGCGTGACCGGCGGCGATCAGCGCCGCCGCGGTGTGACTGCCGATGTAGCCGAGGCCGCCGGTGAGCAG
Source organism: uncultured Alphaproteobacteria bacterium (assembly GCA_900079695.1). Classification (NCBI taxonomy): domain Bacteria; kingdom Pseudomonadati; phylum Pseudomonadota; class Alphaproteobacteria; species uncultured Alphaproteobacteria bacterium. The sequence continues at coordinate 2,793,606 of LT599022.1, read as the reverse complement.
CACGTTCATGATCTTCCGCCTCGCAAATGACGCCGCGTTCGCGGGGTCATGCGTTATCATAGTTGCGCAGCCGCGCCAACCGCGCGGCGCGGCTTGACGCCCGAATCGCCCCATCTTAGCCTCTCAGCCAACGTTTTCAGCCGGTTTCGGAGCCACCCCGTCCATGAGCGCGAATTCCGCCGTCGCCCCCGCCACCCGGCGTCACCGCCTGACCGCCGTGCTGGTCGGGCTCGCCATCCCCGCCGGGGGGCTCGGCTACACCGCACTCGCCGCCGTCGCCGCAGCGGCGCTGCTCGCCGGGCTCGCGGTGCCCGACCGCGCGACGCACCTGCGCCGGGTGCTGCTGATGCTGTTCTATCACCCGGTCGGGCTGCTCTGCGGCCTGATGCTGGCGCTGTGGCTGCCGGACCTCGCGATCTCGTTCGACGCGCGGGAGAGCGCCGAGACCTGGGCGCGGATCGCGATCGCGATCGCGGGCGCGGCCTACCTGTGGTCGATCCTCGACCGCAACGACCGCCTCATCGGCATCGCCCGCGACAGCCTCGCGCTTTCCGCGCTGCTGCTGGTCGGCGCCTCGGCGGCGGCGCTGCTGTATGCGCCCGACTGGATCGCGGAGATGCGGAACTCGCCCGACGATCCGTGGATGCGCTATCGCCAGTTCGCCGCCGCGCTCGCCTGCCTCGCGCCCCTGCTGGCGTGGATCGCCGCCACCGCGCGCGGCTGGCGGCGGTTCGCGGCGGCGCTCGCGCTCGTGCCCGCGCTGGCGGTTTCCGTGGGCGGCGGCGGTCTCGCGTTCGTCGCCTGCCTCGGCGGCGGCGTCGCCCTCGCCGCCTACTGCGCGGGGTTGCGCGCGCGCGCCGCGCGCGCGCCGCTCGCGCTGCTCGGTCTCGCCCTCGCGGCGGCGCTGGTGGCGGCGCTGCTGGCGACCTCGGGCACCACCGTCGAGGATACCGGCGCGCTCGGCCTGCCGCTCTGGCTCGCCGACTTCCGCCACCAGAACATCTGGGCCTTCATGGTCGAACGGATTCCGGACGCGCCGTGGTTCGGGCGCGGCCTCAACGCGCTCGCGCGCATCCCGGGCGCCGACCACCTGCTGCCCGGCACCACGCCGTTCACCCCGTCGCACCCGCACAACTGGGCGCTCGAGATCGTCGCCGAGACCGGCGCGTTCGGGTTCGCGCCGGTGCTGTTGCTGGTGATCGGGCTGTTCGCGCGCGACGCCCGCGCCCTCGCCGCAGGCGGCGGCGCGCGCATCGCGGCCCGGCTCGCGATGGTCGCAACGTTCTTCGCGATCGCGTCGTTCAATTTTTCGATCTGGGCGCCGTGGTGGGGGCTGACCCTGCTGTTCCTGCTGCTGATCGCCTCGGCGCGGCCGGAATGCGGCGGCGCGCCGCCGCGGATGCTGGTGGTGGTCGGCGAAGTCTCCGATTTCGTCGCCCGCCGCCTGACGCTCGCCCGCGCCGCCGAAACCGCGGGCTACGCCGTCGGCGTGGTGTGCGAGGGGGTGGACGCCCAGCGCAAGGTGCTCGACGCCCTCGGCCTGCCGGTTCACGTCTGGCCGCTCAAGCGCTTCTCCGGCAATCCCTGGCGCCGCTTTCAGGCGATCGGCGCGCTGCGGCGGATCTACGAGGCGGTCGAACCGCGTCTCGTCCATCACGTCGGGCCGCGACCGGTGGCCTACGGCGCGATCGCCGCGCGCCTCGCGGGCGTGCCGTTCGCGCTCGGCACCATCGACGGCGCCGACTTCCCGTTCGATCGGCTGCCGCGCCCGGGCGGCCTCAAGCGCCGCTGGATGCGCCCGCTCGGCTGGGCGATGGACCGCCCCGGCGCGACGCTGCTGGCGCAGAACCCCGAGGACGCGCAGGCGCTGCGCGAGTCCGGGATCGTCGCCCCCAAGCGCATCGCGATCCTGCCCGGCGCGGGGGTCGACACCGAAGCGTTCCGCCCCGTGCCCGAGCCCGAGGGCAGCCCGGTTGTGGTCACCCAGGCGTCGCGGATGCTGTGGACCAAGGGGGTGCGCGAAACCGTCGCCGCCGCGCGCCTGCTCAAGGAGCGCGAGCTGCCGGTGACGGTCCGGCTGGTCGGCGACGTCGACCCCGGCAACCCCAACAACGTCCACCCCGCGACGCTGTCGCTGTGGAACGCCGACGGTTGGGTCGCCTGGACCGGCGCGCGGCCGGACATGCCTAAGGTCTGGGCTGAGAGCCACATCGCGGTGCTCGCCTCGCATCACGAGGGCGTGCCGCAATCGCTGTTGGAAGCCGCCGCCAGCGGCCGCCCGCTGATCGCCGCCGACGTGCCCGGCTGCCGCGAACTGGTGATCGACGGCGAGACCGGCATCCTCGTGCCGCCGCGCGATCCCAAGCTCCTCGCCGACGCGATCGCCCGCCTCGCCGAGGATCCGGAGGCGCGCCGCCGCATGGGCGCGGCCGCCCGCGCGAAGGTTGAGGCGACATTCGCCGAGCCGGCGATCGAGGCGCGCACCCTCGCCCTCTATCGCGGCCTCGACGCATGACCCTCGGCCTGCTGTTCGCCGCCGCCTTCGCCGCCGCCGCGCTCGCCACCGGCGCGGTGCGGCGCTGGCTGCGCGCGCGCGAGATCCTCGACCGCCCCAATCACCGGTCCAGCCACACCGTGCCGACGCCGCGCGGCGGCGGCCTCGCGGTCACGCCGCTGGTGCTCGCGGGCTGCGCCGGGTGGTTCGCGCTCGCGGGCGGAGGCCCCGGCGACTGGGCGATGCTGGCGGGCGCGGCGCTGCTCGCCGGAGTCTCCTGGCGCGACGACACCGCGTCGCTGCCGCCGCTGCCGCGGTTCGCCGCGCAGATCGTTGCGGTGGCCGCCGCGCTGGCGACGATGCCGCACGTCGGCTTCAGCGCCGGGCTTCTACCCGCCGCCGCGGAGACGCTGCTCGTCGGGCTCGCGTGGGTGTGGTTCGTCAACCTCTTCAACTTCATGGACGGGATCGACGGCATCACCGGAGTGGAGACCGCGTCGATCGCGGTCGGCCTGTCGATCGCCCTGCCCGGCGCGGTGGCGGCGGGACCGCTGGCGATCGTCGCCGGCTGCGCGCTCGGCTTCCTGGTGTGGAACTGGCACCCGGCGAAGATCTTCATGGGCGACGTCGGCAGCATTCCGCTCGGCTACGTACTCGGCTACCTGCTGCTGTCAGGCGCGGCGCACCATCCGGCGGGCTGGGCGGTGGCGCTGATCCTGCCCGCCTACTACTGGGCCGATGCGACGGTCACCCTCGTCCGGCGGGCGCTGGCGGGCAAGGCGATCTGGCGCGCCCATCGCGAGCATTTCTACCAACGCGCGACGCAGGGCGGCTGGAGCCACGCGCGGGTGAGCGGCATCGTGCTCCTCGGCAACCTCGGCCTGATCGGCATGGCGCGGCTCGCCGGGCTCGGGTATCCGTGGCTCGCGCTCGCGGGCGCGGCGGCGGCCACGCTTCTGGTGCTGGCGCTGTTCGCGCAACGCTACCGGAATCCCAAGGATTGAACGGACTTCCGCACCGCGGCGGATCGGTGTAGGTTGCTGCCACGCCAACTCCGATACAACGCCCGGATCGTCCATGCGGCTGTCGCGCAAGCATATCGTCATCGTCCACGACCTCGTCATGGCCGCGATCGCATTGCCGCTTGCGCTCTATCTCCGCCTCGACGACACCGGCCTCGACCGCTTCGGCGCGCCGCTCTACCTCGGCATGCTCGCGGCGTTCGTCGGCCTCGCCGCCATCGCCTTCCGCAGCCAGCGGATGTACGAGGGGGTCTGGCGCTACGCCTCGGTCGACGACCTGATCGCGATCGCCCGCGGCGTCACCCTGCTGGTCGCCGCCTTCACCCTCGGGCTGTTCCTGTTCAACCGCCTCGACGGGTTTCCGCGATCGACGCCGTTCATCCTCTGGGGGGTGCTGCTGCTGCTGCTCGGCGGGCCGCGCTTCGTCTACCGCTTTCTCAAGGACCGGCGCTTCTCGCTGCGCGACGCCGAGGGCGGCGTGCCGGTGCTGCTGATCGGCGCGGGCGACGCCGCCGACCTGTTCCTGCGCGCGATGGAAAGCCGCCCGGCTGCCAACTACCGCGTCGTCGGCATCCTCGGCGAAACCCGCAACCGCGTCGGCCGCCGCATCCGCGGCGTCGCGGTGATGGGCACGGTGGACGACCTCGAAACCGCGGTCGCCCAGCTTTCCGAAAGCGGGCGGCGGCCGCAGCGGGTGATCCTCACCAAGGACAGCCTCGACGGCGACGTCGTCACCCGCGTGCTCGACGCCTGCGACGCCCTCGGCCTCGGCCTCTCGCGCCTGCCGCGCCTCGACGACCTGCGCGCCGCGCGCCCCGACGCCGCGATCGACCTCAAGCCGGTGGCGATCGAGGACCTGTTGCAGCGGCCGCAGCAGGTGCTCGACCGCACCGCGATGGCGGCGCTGATCCACGGGCGGCGGGTGCTGGTGACCGGCGCGGGCGGCAGCATCGGCTCGGAACTGGTGCGGCAGGTGGCGGCATTCGGCCCCGCCGCGCTCACCCTCGTCGAAGCCTCCGAATACGCGCTCTATACCATCGACATGGAGATCGGCCGCCGCTTCCCCGCCTTGCCGCGCGCGGCGCTGGTGGGCGACGTGCGCGACCGCGCCCGCCTGTCGGCGATCTTCGCCGAGCGCGCGCCCGAGCTGGTGTTCCACGCCGCCGCGCTCAAGCACGTGCCGCTGGTCGAGATCAACCCGCTCGAAGGCCTCTTCACCAACGCGATCGGCTCGCGCAACGTCGCCGAGGCGTGCGCCGCCCACGGCGTCGCGGCGATGGTGATGGTCTCCACCGACAAGGCGGTCAACCCCACCAACGTGATGGGCGCGAGCAAGCGCATCGCCGAGTGCTTCTGTCAGGCGATGGACCTCTCCGGCGCCGCCACCCGCTTCGTCACCGTGCGCTTCGGCAACGTCCTCGGCTCCACCGGGTCGGTGGTGCCGCTGTTCGAAAAACAGCTCCGCGAGGGCGGCCCGCTCACCGTCACCCATCCGGAGATGAACCGCTTCTTCATGACCATCCGCGAGGCGGTGGAGCTGATCATCGCCGCGGCGGCGATGCGCGTCGCCGACGGCCGCGCCGACGACCATCGCGGCAAGATCTACGTCCTCGAAATGGGCAAGCCGGTGAAGATCGTCGATCTCGCGCGGCGGATGATCCGCCTCGCCGGACTGCGCCCGGATCTCGACGTGCCGATCGTCTTCACCGGCCTGCGCCCGGGCGAAAAGCTCTTTGAGGAAATCTTCCACGGCGACGAGCAGCCGCTCCCCACCGCCGCCGCGGGGGTGCTGCTGGCGGCGCCGCGCCGGGTCGACCTCGCCGATGTCCGCGCCCTGCTCGACCGGCTTGAGACCGCCTGCCGCGCCGGAAACCGCGCCGACGCGGCGGCGGTGCTCGCCACCCTCGTACCCGAATACCATGCGGCGGATCCCGCCGCGTCCTGATCTTTCCAGACGGAGTCTGCCCCGATGCCCCAATCCTCCCCGATCGCCCGCGCCCTGATCTCGGTCTCCGACAAGACCGGACTCGTCGACCTCGCCAAGGCGCTGCACGGCGCGGGCGTCGCGATTCTTTCCACCGGCGGCTCGGCGGCGGCGATCCGCGACGCCGGGGTGCCGGTCACCGAGGTCGCCGCGCACACCGGCTTCCCCGAAATGCTCGACGGCCGGGTCAAGACCCTGCACCCGAAGATCCACGGCGGCATTCTCGGCATCCGCGGCAACGCGGCGCACGAAAAGGCGATGGCCGAAGCGGGCATCGCGCCGATCGACCTCGTGGTCGTCAACCTCTACCCGTTCGAGGCGACGGTGGCGAAGGGCGCCGACTTCGACACCTGCATCGAGAACATCGACATCGGCGGCCCGTCGATGATCCGCGCCGCGGCGAAGAACCATGCGGCGGTGACGGTGGTGGTCGACCCCGCCGACTACGCCCGGGTGATCGCCGAGATGGCCGCCCACGGCGGCGCGACCACGCCCGAGTTCCGCCGCGCCCTGGCGAAGAAGGCCTACGCTCGCACCGGCGCCTACGACGCCGCGATCGCCACCTGGTTCGCCAAGGTCGAGGGCGAAACCTTCCCCGAGACCGCGTTCTTCGTCGGCCGCCGGGTGCAGGAACTGCGCTACGGCGAGAACCCGCATCAGCAGGCCGCGTTCTACGCCGACGGCAGCGCCCGCCCCGGCGTCGCCACCGCGCGGCAGCTCCAGGGCAAGGAGCTCTCCTACAACAATCTCAACGACACCGACGCCGCGTTCGAGCTGGTCGCCGAATTCGCCGAACCGGCGGTGGCGATCATCAAGCACGCCAACCCCTGCGGCGTCGCCACCGGCGACGACGTGCTCGCCGCCTACCGCGACGCGCTGCGCTGCGACCCGGTGAGCGCGTTCGGCGGCATCGTCGCCCTCAACCGCCGCCTCACCGGCGCGGTGGCCGAGGAGGTGTCGAAGGTCTTCACCGAAGTGGTGATCGCCCCCGAGGCCGACGACGACGCGCTGGCGATCTTCGCCGCGAAGAAGAACCTCCGCCTCCTCGTCACCGGCGCGATGCCCGACCCGGCGGCGGCGGGCTGGTTCGCCAAGACCCTCTCCGGCGGCATCCTGATGCAGAACCGCGACAACGGCCGCGTCCTCCCCGCCGAGGTCCGGGTGGTGAGCAAGCGCGCGCCCTCGCCGCGGGAGATGCGCGACCTACTGTTCGCCTTCACCGTCGCCAAGCACGTCAAGTCCAATGCCATCGTCTACGCGCGCAACGGCGCCACCGTCGGCATCGGCGCGGGGCAGATGAGCCGCGTCGATTCCTCCCGCATCGCCGCGCGCAAGGCGGTGGACGCGGCCGAGGCCGCGGGTCTCGCCGAATCCCTGGCGAAGGGCTCGGTGGTCGCCTCCGACGCGTTCTTCCCGTTCGCCGACGGCCTGCTCGCCGCCGCCGAAGCGGGCGCGACCGCAGTGATCCAGCCGGGCGGCTCGATCCGCGACGCCGAGGTGATCGCCGCCGCCGACGAGGCCAACCTTGCCATGGTGTTCACCGGGATGCGACACTTCCGCCATTGAGACAGGGAAGACCAAGGTGCCAAGCCTGATGACAAACGCTTCCGCGGGTTCCTGCGAAGGCAAACTGCACCTCTTTACGTGGCTGGATTATCTTGTGATCGTAGGCGCGTCTCTGGGCGTTTCGGCGGTCATGTTCTTCTCAAGCTTCCATGGCGACGACGAAGTCATGACTCTCCGGGTGGCTGCTCGGGTCGTCGACGCATTGAAGACCGGGGACTTTCGCCTTACTGCAATGCTCCTGGGCGCCGACTATCACCCACCGCTGCGAAACTTGCTTCCCTTGCCGTCGATCGCGTTGCTCGGCCCAACGATGTTTGCCGTCCGTCTGCCGAGTATTCTCGCGTGGTCTCTTTCCTGCGTTCTGGCCGGCACGATCGCCGTACGGCTGACCTCATCGAGGCTCATCGGTCTCATCAGCGGGATCCTGGTGGCGCTGACTGGACTATTTCAGCTCGAGGCGATGGCGATCGGACACGGCTATCTGACGTGCATCGGATTGCTGCTATGTCGACAGCTGCTGATCGATCCTCCTCGAGCACTTCTCGAAAAAGAGGACGAGCGGGCATTCATAAAGACCTCGATGATTCTTTATGCGGGTTTCCTTTGCTTTACGACGTTTTCGTTGTATGTTGCCGCCATCTATACTTTCTATCTTATATCGGCGATTCGTGCGCCGATCGACCACCGGCGTCGCGCGATCTCGCGGCTGATCTGGCTCGCTCTCCCCTTTGTTCTTGCATATCTCGCGTATTACGCCGTTTTTATCGGTGTCCCGCTCTACATGCTTAAACAGGGATATGTCGACGCACCGTTTGGACAGCTGCATCAGAATCTCTTGCGTTCCCAGACAGCGCACCTCAATATTCAATCCCTTATTGATAATATCAAGACAACAAATTACTACACATTTCCGGTTATAGGACCTCTGATTTCAGCAATTGGCCTTATCGGTATGCTGCGTCGATCTCCAGCCTTGTTCGCGTCCTCATTTTTATATTTTATAATTATATCATTTTACATGTCCGGAAATACCGGGCAACATTTTCTCAGTCTGACCGTCTGGTGCTTCCCTTTCGCGGCAGCCGTGATTCTCCGATCGAACGAAACTCTCGCCGCGACGGCCCCGCGTGCAGTGATCGGCCTAGTCGCGGCTGCTATCGGCGCATGGACGTTCTGGCTCCATATGTGGCCTTATTCCGACACCTCGTATCCAGATGACGTTGCCGCCCGATCCTTTGGGAACCCCCTTTGGCGCAACAATGCGATCACTCCGATCGAAGCGGTCGGAGCCCGTCTCGGGAATACCGACGGCCTCGTCGGCAGCGCCGCCGGAAGTGCCTGGGAGTTTTATTATTTCCCGAATTTGAACTGGGCCCGCCATCCGACGCTGACGACCGGAGCCAACGGTTGTATCCAATCGATCCGATCGCAAGACGGCCGCCTCGCAACCACCGTCATCGCGTTGAACTCGCAGACCATGTGCAGCATGGAGCACGTGACGCGCGAAACGATTCCAGGTAGCGCGATCGTCATTTTCCGAATTACGGGCTGAAGCCGCCACAAGAACCCCAGATCCATGGACTACCTCTTCCGAAAGTTGCGACGTCAATGAGCACCGAACAACATGAACTGATCATCGTCACGCCCGTCTACGAGGATGCCGAAGCCAGCTCTCGACTTTTCCAGGAGCTCGCAAAGCAATTTCACGAAAAGTTGTTCGTCGTAGCCATCGACGATGGATCCGTCCGGGAACCTCTCGATACAACCGGCCTCGATATCGCCGGCCTCGACGGCGTAATCTTGAAATTACGCCGCAATGTCGGGCACCAAAAGGCCATTGCCATCGGTCTCGGGTATGTGGTGGAGACCATTCAGCCCTGGCAGCGGATCGTGATCATGGACAGCGACGGTGAGGACGTTCCGGCGACGATCCCCGAACTTCTGTCGCAGTTGCAGGACGATCGCATCGACGTCGTAGTCGCGAAACGGCGCAATCGTGTCGAAACATTCCGTTTCCGCTTGTTCTATGCCCTCTACAAGAGGATGTTCCGCCTGATCACCGGTCGTAAGATCAATTTCGGGAACTTCATGGCGATCTCGGCACGCGGCGCGAAACGTCTTGCGGCAATGCAGGAACTGTCGATCCACGTCGCATCGGCGGTGCTGGCGTCGAAGTTACGCATCGGATATTGCGGGCTCAATCGCGGCCCGCGCTACGCCGGACAATCCAAAATGAACTTCGTCGGCCTCGCCGTACACGGCTTCAAAGGGCTGATGGTCTTCGCAGAAGACGTGCTCGTACGGGTCGGGATCTTTTCGGCGATGCTCGGCGCGCTTTCCGTCCTTGGCAGTGCCGCCGCCGTTCTATTGAAGACGATCGGCTACTCCACCCCGGGGTGGTTTTCGATCTCTCTCGGCATTCTGGTGCTCATCTTCCTCCAGACCGGCGCATTGTCGCTGATGAGCCTGATGCTCACCGGCGTGGTCCGTAGCGGTGCGGTGATGACGACCCCCTCGTACCGCGATTTCGTCGAGCAGGTGATCGAAACCAAACCTCGGGCCCGAACCCTATGCGCCGGCGGCTGAACGAGTTCATCCGCTATGTCGCCAATGGTCTGATTGCGACGGCCGTCCATTACCTCGCGCTGACCTTTTTCCTGCAAACCCTCGATCTACCCTCTGCCGGCCTTGCCAACCTGATGGCAGCATGTTTCGGGATTACCTGCTCTTTTCTCGGCAGCCGCTATTTCGTGTTCCGACGGCATGACATGCCGCTAGCCATACAGGCGGCCAAATTTGCGGGTCTCTACAGCAGTATCGCCCTACTCCACGGCGCGCTGCTTTTTGTATGGACCGACTGGGCAGGGCTCGATTATCGCATCGGGTTCCTGTTCGCAACCGGTTTACAGTTCGCATTGAGCTATCTCGGAAACAAATTTCTGGTATTCAGATGAAAAAAATACGTCACTCACTTACTGTTACGGGTTTCTTTGTCGTTTCTCTCATAACGATATACATTATTCATATAAAATTTTTTTATGTGGATGTCATTTTCTATGCGGCGATACTCGATGCGTTCATCGCAACCGCACTTTCTGCGGCTATTCTGTTTGGAATATCCTATTTCACCACCTTGAATGGTTTCGAAAAACTCCAATTGACCGCGATCTGGCTTCTTGCCGGATATGCCTTCGCCATCTCCGTGCCAACGGTGATCGACCGGTCCCTGTCGTTCTACATTCTTGAAAAACTCGATCAACGCGGCGGCGGCATCCGAAGCGACCAATTCGAGAACGTCTTCACGAAAGAATATATGAACGAGTATCGTCTCGTTGACGTCCGCTTGACCGAACAGGAGCAGTCGGGAACGATCGTGATTGAAGACGGATGCGTCATTCTCACGCCGAAGGGGCGTTTCATTGCCTCGATCAGCAGCTATTTCCGTCACCATCTGCTGCCGAAAAAGCGTCTGTTGCGAGGAGAATATACCGATGTCCTCACCGACCCCTTCAAGAACAGCACAAACATGCCGTCCTACCAATGCGGATTGCACGACACCAATTAAACCCTACGCGATGCGGCGCGCCACTCGGTTGCACGTTCTTCGCTCATGATTTCGAATATCACCCTGCCTTTGTTCAGAGGTTTGATTTCACTGGCGTATTTGACTTTTAGTCTTGCCATGGCGTTCACCGGGATGCGACACTTCCGCCATTGAGTTTTTCGGCCTTCCTTTTCGGAGAATTTCCACCATGCCTCAGAACCCGGCCGACGCCGTGATGATCACCACCACCGACGGCATTCAGGATCACAAGGTCAGCGCCTACCTCGGCATCGTCTCCGGCGAGGCGATCATGGGCACCAACCTGTTCAAGGACTTCTTCGCCGGCATCCGCGACGTCGTCGGCGGCCGCGCGGGCGGTTACGAAAAGGCCCTGCGCGAAGCCAAGGAACTGGCTCTTCGGGAAATGCGCGAGGAAGCCTACAACCTCGGCGCCCACGCGGTGGTCGCGGTCGACCTCGACTACGAAGTCATCGGCGGCGACGACAAGACCATGCTGATGGTCTCCGCCAACGGCACCGCCGTCCGCTACGGCTGAAGCCGTCAGGCCAGGGGCGTTGCCCTTGGCTCCCGTGATTTCCGAAGCAAAAGGGCCCCCGTGCGGAGGCCCTTTTGCTTTTGGGGTCGGGAGACCGAGATCCCCCGGCCTTACCGCCTCGGGCGCGGCACGGTGGCGAGGAGGAGGGCGCCGGAGACGAGGAAGATCAGGATCGTCGCCATTCCGGCGCGCTGCGAGCGGGTGGCGTCGGTAACGAGGGCGAGCACGGCGGGACCGGCGAACGCCGTAACCTTGCCCGACAAGGCATAGAGGCCGAAGCAGGCGTTGAGGTTCTCGGGCGGAGCGATCCGCGCCATGTAGGTGCGGCTCGCCGCCTGTGCCGGGCCGAGGAAGACGCCCAGCAGCAGTCCGAGGATCCAGAACGCCGTGACGCTTTCGGTCAGCACCAGGGCGAGGCCGATGCCGGAGATCGCCGCCACCGCGCCGAGCACCACCGCCTTGGGACCGAACGCGTCGTCGAGCCAGCCGCTCGCGGCGGCGCCGAGTCCGGCGGTGACGTTGAGTGCGATGCCGAACACGATCACCTCGGCGAGCGGCATGCCGAAGGTGCCCGCCGCATAGACGCCGCCGAACGCGAACAGGGTGTTGAGGCCGTCGGTATAGAGCATCCGCGCGAGCAGGAAGCGCCCGATCCGCGAAGCGGGCGGCCAGTGCCGCACCGCGCGCGCGAGGTTGGGCAGCGCGCCGCGGACCGCCGGACCGAGGCCGCCGCCCGCGCCGCGCGGGTCCTTGACCCAGACGAGGAACGGCAGGGAGAACAGCGCGACCCACGCCGCCACCAGCAGCGCCGCGGCACGCACGGTTTCGCCCGCCGCCGGGTCGAGCCCGAACGGCGGCGGATCGGCCTGAATCAGCCCGAACAGCACGGCGACGAGGCAGGCGAGGCCGCCGAGATACCCCAGCCCCCAGGCCCAGCCGGAAATCCGCCCGATCCGCTCGCGCTCCGCCACCGCAGGCAGCAGGGCATTGTAGAACACCGTGGCGATCTCGAAGCACGCGGTACCCGCCGCCACCAGAACCAGACACAGCAGCGCATCGTCCGGCTGCGGACGGACGAACCAGATCAGCCCGGTCGCCGCGCAGAGTCCGACGGTGAACGCCGCCACCCACCACGTCCGCCGCCCGGAGCGATCCGCCACCGCGCCGAGGAACGGGCTCGCCACCGCGATCGCCAGTCCCGAGGCCGCCATCGCCCAGCCCCACTGCGCCGTGCCGGTCTCCCGCGACGCCGCCACCGCCTGGGTGAACCACGTCGAAATCACGAACGTCTGAACCACCGTCGGAAACGCCGAATTCGCCCAGTCGTACAGGCACCACCCCCAGACGGCCTTGCGCATCGGCGACTCCCGACTGTGAAAAACCAGGCCGGGCTCCGCCCGGACCCGCACAGGGCCTCGGGCCCTGTGAACCGATTCGTTGGTTGTTCCGCGAAGCGGGATTCCGCCATCACGCCGCGTGACGGCTTGATCGCGCTTCGCGCAAACACCAAGCGTCCGGGAGGCGCGGAGGGACCGAGTCCCTCCGCACGTTTTTGTCTTCCCGGATCTTACGCCCGCGCCATGGTGCGGTACTGCCGTGCGGCCACCGTCAGCATCGCGAGGTCCGGCGACTGTGCCGCATCGCGATATTCGGCGAGCAGGCGGTCGGCCTGTTCGACGGCGTAGGCGTTGGCCGCGATCCATTCGCCGAGCGCGGTTTCCACCGACTCGAGCGTGGCGTCCGGCGCGAGGCGGGCGAGCACGCCCTGGGCGACGTCGCGCTGCTGTTCGGCGAAGTCCTCGATCAAAGCGACGAGGGCGAGCTTCTGCCAGTGGCTGCGCGGCGGCAGGTGGGCGGCGGTGGTCTTGAGCCAGCCGAACCCGAAGCGCTCGCCGACGCGGTCGTGGGCGGCCGCGGCGAGCGGGATGGCGAGACCGCGGGTCTCGGCGAGGGTGACGACGTCGGGCACCGAGACCATCGCCTCGAGGGCGAGGACGCGGCGTGCGAGATCGTCCGGTACTCCGGCGGCGAGCCAGACGCGGCCCTCCTCCCCGGCATCGGCCGGCAGCGCGAGACGACCGGGCAGCATCGCGTCGGCTCCGGCCCTGAGGCGCTCGGAGAGGCCGGAAATGTCGACCGGCTGCGGCGCGTGGCGGAGGATCCACGCGACCAGGGCGCGCACCGCGCGGTTGACCGCCATCAGCATCGCGAGTTGCGTCTGGGCGGGCACCCGGTTGTCGAGCGCCTCGATCGCCGCCCACACCGCCTCGAGATCGAAGGCGGTGCGCACCACCAGGAAGGCGCGGGCGATTTCCGCCGGGTTGCGGCCGCTGTCCTCGATCATTTCGGTGAGGAAGGTTCCGCCCATGCGGTTGATCACGGCGTTGCCGACCACCGTGGCGACGATTTCGCGGCGCAGACGGTGGGCGTGGATGGCGTCGCCGAAGCCCTGGCGCAACGCGGGCGGGAAGTAGCCGATCAACTCGGCGTCGAGCTGGGCGACGTCGGGCAGGTCGCTGTCGATGATCTCGTCGAACAGCCAGAGCTTGCAGTAGGGCATCACCACCGCGGTTTCGGGCCGGGTGAGCACGCCGCGTTTGGCGATCCGCTCGGCGAGCTGTTCCTCGGTGGGGAGGAACTCGATGGCGCGGTCGAGCCGGCCGAGCCGTTCGAGGTGCCGGATCAGCCGTACCTGTTCGTCCAGGCGGTCGGGGCCGTGCGCCTCCATCATCGAAAGCGCCTGGCTTTGCAGGTAGTTGTCGCGCAGCACCAGTTCGCCGACGTCCTCGGTCATCTTGGCGAGCAGGACGTTGCGCTGCTTCACCGTCATGTCGCCGTGGGCGACCACCTCGTTGAGGAGGATCTTGATGTTGACCTCGTGGTCGGAGCAGTCGACGCCCGCCGAGTTGTCGATGGCGTCGGTATTGATGCGCCCGCCCGACTGCGCGTATTCGATGCGGCCGCGCTGGGTCGCGCCGAGGTTCGCGCCCTCGCCCACGACCTTGGCGCGCAGCATCTTGCCGGTGATGCGGAGCGCGTCGTTGGCGCGGTCGCCGACCTCCGCGTCGGTCTCGTCGGAAGCGCGGAGATAGGTGCCGATGCCGCCGAAGAACAGCAGGTCGACGTCGGCTGTGAGGATCGCGCGGATCAGGTCGTTGGGGGTGACGACCTCGGCGGAGAGGCCGAAGCGCGCCGCCGCCTCGGGCGAGACCTTCACGGTCTTGGCCTGACGGCTGAACACCGCGCCGCCTTTCGAGAGCAGCTTCGGATCGTAATCGGCCCAGGTCGAGCGCGGGGTGTCGAACAGGCGTTTGCGCTCGGCGTAGGCGGCTTCGGCGTCCGGATCGGGGTCGACGAAGATGTGGAGGTGGTTGAACGCGCCGATCAGCCGGGTCTTGCGCGACTGCAGGAGGCCGTTGCCGAACACGTCGCCCGCCATGTCGCCGACGCCGACGGCGGTGAACGGCTCGGTCTGGATGTCGCGGCCGAGTTCGCGGAAGTGGCGTTTCACCGATTCCCACGCGCCGCGGGCGGTGATTCCCATCGTCTTGTGGTCGTAGCCCTGGGAGCCGCCGGAGGCGAAGGCGTCGTCGAGCCAGAAGCCCGCCGCCTGGGATTCGGCGTTGGCGATGTCGGAGAAGGTCGCGGTGCCCTTGTCGGCGGCGACGACGAGGTAGGGATCGTCGCCGTCGTGCCGCACCACGCCCTCGGGCGGCACCACTCGGCCGCCGACGAGGTTGTCGGTGAGGCCGAGCAGGGCGCGCATGAACAGCTTGTAGCAGGCGATGCCTTCGGCCAGCACCGCCTCGCGGTTGCCGCCCGCGGGCGGACGCTTGCAGATGAAGCCGCCCTTCGCCCCGACCGGAACGATCACCGCGTTCTTGACCATCTGCGCCTTGATCAGGCCGAGGATCTCGGTGCGGAAGTCCTCCGGCCGGTCCGACCAGCGGATGCCGCCGCGCGCCACCTTGCCGCCGCGCAGGTGCACCGCTTCGAGCCGCGGCGAATAGACGAACACCTCGACCCAGGGTTTGGGCTTCGGCAGATCGTCGAGGTCCTGCGACGAGAGCTTGAACGCGAGGGTGGGCTTCGGCGCGCCGTCGGCCTCGGTCTGATAGTAGTTGGTCCGCAGCGTCGCGCGGATCAGGTTGAGGTAGCGGCGCAGGATGCGGTCGGCGTCCGCCGAGGCGATCGCGTCGAGACCCCGGCCGATCGCCGCCTCGATCTCGGCGGCGCGTTCGACCGCGCCCGCGCCCTGGCGGGCAGGATCGTTACGGGCGTGGAACAGGTCCATCAGCAGGCGGGTGACGCCCGCGTTGTCGAGCAGGGTCTGCGAGATGTAGGCCTGCGAGAACGGGAACAGCACCTGCCGCAGGTAACGGGCATAGGCGCGCAGCACCGTGACGTCGCGGGCGGTGAGCCCGGCGCCGATGACGAGACGGTTGAAGCCGTCGTTCTCGACCTCGCCCGCCCACACCCGGCCGAGGGCGTCCTGGAACGGCTTGCGCACCGCCGGAATGTCGACGATGCCGCCCTGCGCCGCGCGCATGCCGAAATCGTGGATCCAGACGCTGCCGCCGCCGTCGCCCGCGACCTTGACCGCGTAGGGGATCTCCTCCAGCACCCGCAGGCCCATGTTCTCGAGCATCGGCAGCACGTCGGACAGCGGCACCGCATGGCCCTTGCAGTAGACCTTGAGGCGGACGTCCTCGTCCGCCGCCTCGAGCGGGCGGTAGAGGTTCATGCCGAGAACGCCGGAGGCGAGCGCCTCCTCGATCCGCGCGATATCGAACACCGCCGCCTCGGCGTCGAAGTGTTCGGTGTAGTTGCTGGGGAAGGCGCGGGCGTAGCGTCGCTGCACCTCCGCCCCGCGCGCCTCGCCGAGGGTGCGGTAGAGGGCGTCGCGGAGGTTGTCCTCCCACGCGCGCGCCACCGCGGCGAGACGAGCCTCGATCTCGCGCGGGTCGTAGTCGGGCAGGTTGCCGGGCTGGGTGCGCACGATCACGTGCACGCGCGCGAGCGGCTGTTCGCTCACCTGAGTGGCGTACGACAGCACCTCGCCCGCGAACGCCTGCGCCAGAAGGTCCTGCATCGCCAGCCGCAGCGGCGTGCCGAAGCGGTCGCGCGGAATGTAGATGAGGCAGGAGATGAAGCGCTGGAAATCGTCCTCGCGCAGGAACAGCGCGACGCGGCGGCGCTCCTGAAGCTGGAGGATGCCCACGCCGACCGCGAGCAGATGCGCCTCGGACGACTGGAACAGCTCGTCGCGCGGCAGGTTTTCGAGGATCGACAGCAGTTTCTTGCCGTCGTGGCCGTCGCGGCGGAAGCCCGCGTCGGCGATCACGCGGCTGATCTTGCCGCTCAGCATCGGCACCATCAGCGGCGAGTTGGTGTAGATCTCGGCGGTGAACAGGCCGAGGAACAGCCATACGCCGGAGACTCCGCCCTCGGCGTCGCGGCGCTTGACCACGATCGCATCCATCGACACCGGTCGGTGGACGGTGGCGCGGCGCACGCTCTTCGCCACCAGGAGCGGCGGCCCCTCCTGATTGAAGATGCGGTTCTCCACCTGGCCCGCGGCGTTGGTCTGGAGTTCGTCGAAGACGCGGCGCTCGGGGTCGCGCAGGATGCCGAGGCCGGATCCCTCCTCGACCCGCAGCGACGGCCCGGCGCCGTCGTCGATCGCGGTGTAGATCCGCGCGCCGAGGAAGGTGAAGTGGTGCGCGCGCAACCATTCGAGGAACGCGCGGCACGCGTGGCAATCGTCCTCGGGGAAGTCGGAGGCGAGCGCCTCGTCGACGCGGGCGCGCATCGCCTGCCAGTCCTCCACCGCAAGGCGGACGTCGGCCAGAACCTCCTTGAGGCGCGCGACGATGCGGTCGAGCTTCGCGGTCTCGACCTGGCGCGTGACCTCGACGTGCATCACCGATTCGGTGAGGCTCCCCTCGCCCACCTCGGGCAGCAGGCGCACCAGCCCGCCCGCGGCGTCGCGTTCCACCGCGATCACCGGATGGATGATGCCGTGGACCTCGACGTCGAGATCGTTGAGCGCCGCGGTGACGGTGTCGACGAGGAACGGCATGTCGTCGTTCACCATCTCGATCACGGTGTGTTCGCAGGTCCAGCCGATTTCCTCGGCGGTGGGATTGAACGCGCGGATCGCGAGCGCGCCCGGCGTGCGGCGCTGCGCCAGCGTCCAGGCGGAGCGGGCCGCGCCGTAAAGATACTCCATCGGCCGCCCCTGGATGTCTCCGGGCGCGACGGTGCGGTAGAATTCCGAGATGAACCGCGTAACCGCGGCGATGTCGTCGCCCTTGGCGCGGGCGGCTTCCATCTTCTGCCGCGCATGGGCGATGGTTTCGGCAACCGTGGATTCCGACCCGATGGTGAGTGCTGGAGGCATTGTTCGCATCCCTTGGTTAACCCGCTTGAGCGGTGTTCCTCGCACGTATTAGGCTAGGTGTTACCGGCGATTTTGCAACGATTTATCCGGGAATTTTAGCGGAGGAACGGAGTGCTGCGGTTCACGCGCGTGACTGCCGGATACGGCCCGGTCCAGGTGCTGTCCGACCTCGATCTCGCGGTGGAGAAGGGCGAGGCGGTGGCGCTGATCGGACGCAACGGCGCGGGCAAGACCACCACCCTCAAGACCGCAATCGGACTGACCCGGCTGATTTCGGGGCGGATCGTCTTCGACGGCCGCGACCTCGGCGGCCTGCCGACCCACGAAGCGGCGCGCCTCGGCCTCGGCTGGGTGCCCGAGGACCGCCGGGTGTTCGCACGCCTCTCGGTGTGGGAGAACCTCGACGTCGGTCGCCGTCCGCCGCGTCCCGATGCGCCGGAATGGACCGAAACCCGGGTGCTCGACGTGTTCCCGCACCTCAAGGGCCTGCTCGACCGCCCCGCCGCCCACCTCTCGGGCGGCGAGCAGCAGATGCTGACGGTGGCGCGCACCCTGATGGGGCAGCCGCGCCTGTTGCTGCTCGACGAACCCTCGGAAGGGATCGCGCCGAAGGTGGTGGAGGATCTCGCCGAGGCGCTCGCCGGGGTCAAGGCGGCGGGCGTGGGGATTCTGCTGTCGGAACAGAACTGGCGCTTCGCCGCCGCGCTCGCCGACCGCGCGGTGCTGCTGGAAAGCGGCCGCGCGGTCGGCGAAGGGGCGATGGCGGACCTGATCGCCGAAGGCACGCGCCTCGCCGCGGTGCTCGGCCTGTAACCGTCGTCTAGACAACTCGACCGCGATTGTCCGTCTTGCGCGCCGACCCGCGGCGGGCGCATTGTGGACCGGCTTGCAGTCAACGATTCCAGCGAGTCGGGAGTTCCGAGGATGGGTTTACGGGTGCGCAAGATCGCGCGGCTTCTGCCGGGCGTGCGTCTCAATCTGAGCAAGAGCGGCGCGAGTCTGTCGCTCGGCGGGCGCGGCCTGTCGGTCAACCTCGGGCGCGGCGGCGTGCGCACCACCGCGGGCGTTCCCGGCTCCGGTCTTTCCTACTCGACCCGCGCGCCGTGGTCGGGCGGCGGCACGGCGCGCACCCTGGCGTTCGTCGCGGCGCTCGTCGCGCTCGCGATCCTCGCCTGGTTCGCGTTCGCCGCATGACCGGGACCCGCCGCACCGTCGCGATCTTCTGTCTGGGTCTGTCGCAGCTTCTGCATTGGGGGCTGTCGTATTACCTGATCGGCGGTTTCGGTGGACGCATCGGCGCCGACCTCGGCTGGAGCCACGCCAAGATCTATTCCGGCTTCTCGCTGGCGCTCCTGGTGATGGGGGTGCTCTCCACGCCGATCGGCCGCGCCATCGACCGCCACGGCGGACGGATGCCGATGAGCATCGGCGCGGCGCTCGCCGCGCTCGGCTGTCTCGGCCTCATGGTCTGCCGGGACTATTGGCTCTATCTGCTCGCCTGGACGGCGCTCGGCGCGGCGATGCGCCTCACCCTCTACGACGCCGCGTTCGCCGCCCTCGCCAAGGCGTTCGGCAGCGGCGCGAAGCGGCCGATCTCGCAGATCACCCTGCTCGGCGGGCTCGCCTCGACGGTGTTCTGGCCGTTCGGCAACTGGCTGGCCGAGGGCTGGGGCTGGCGCACCGCGATGCTGGTCTACGCCGCGATCGCGCTCGCCTCGATCCCGCTGTTCCTGACCCTGCCGAAGACGCCGCGTCCGGCTCCCGCCGCAAGCGCCGCCGCCGAAACCGACGCGCCGCCCGCGCCGCCGCCGTCGCGCGCCGCCGCGCTGCTCTACGCCTTCACCGTCGCCGGGCTCAACTTCCTCAACGCGGCGATGTCGGCGCACATGATCGCGCTGCTCTCCGGGCTCGGCCTCGCGCTCGCAACCGCAGTGTGGGTGGCGTCGCTGCGCGGCATCGGGCAGTCCTCGGCGCGGCTCGCCGAGGTGCTGTTCGGCGGCCGGCTCAACCCCCTCGACCTCCACCTCGGCGCGGCGCTCGGGCTGCCGGTGAGCTTCCTCGCCGGTCTGCTGAGCGGCGACTGGATCGTCGCCGCGGTGGTCTATTGCGTGCTCTACGGCGCGTCCAACGGATTGATGTCGATCACCCGCGGCACCCTGCCGCTGGTGCTGTTCGACCCGCGCACCTACGGCGCCACGGTCGGGCGGCTGCTCACCCCCGGGTTCGTGCTCGCGGCCGCCGCGCCCTCGGCGTTCGCGGCGCTGATCGACGCCTTCGGCCCGCGCGCGGCGATGGCGACGGCGGTGGTCCTCGCCCTCAGCATCACCGCCGCCGCAGCGGTGCTGCGGCGGCGGTTCTATCGCCCGGTCTAGCGGGATGGGGTCAGACGCGGCCGGTGAGCGGCAGGCCCTCGGCGGCGAGGCGCTTCTTGCGGCGCATCTGCGCGAAGAAGATCAGCCCGAGCAGCGCCAGCGCCGGCAGCATGAACCACTCGCGCGCCGGACGGTCGGTGGGCTTGGCCACCGCGACGACGCTGTCGCCTGCCTGGATGCCGAACTTGTTCGGCAGGCTGCCGAGGCGAACGGTGGTGACCGTCACCATGTCGCCGAGCGCGCTGACGTTGAGACCCGCGCTCGCGAGCTTCTGCTGCCCGGTCGTACCTTCGCCGACCTTGATCCGCACCAGCTTCTCGACCTCCTCGCCGAGCGGATTGACGCTCGAGAAGCGGACGTGCAGCGAGCCGCCGGGCGGCGTCGCCTGCGCCTCGGCGATCAGGATGCTCGCCGGTTCGAGGGTATAGGGCGGAGAGATCATGTCGAGCCAGAAGCCCGGCCGGAACAGGGTGAAGCAGATCAGCACCAGCGCCGCGGTTTCGTAAATGCGGTTGCGCACCAGCAGCCAGTGCTGGGTCGCGCCGACGAACGCCACCATCGCCGCCACCGAGCTTCCCACCATGATCACGAACTCGACCGGACCGTCGATGTCGATCATCAGCAGGCGGTGGTTGAAGATGAAGATGAACGGCAGCAGCGCGGTGCGGATCTCGTAGCGGAATCCCTGCGCGCCGGTCTTCACCGGGTCTCCGCCCGAGATCGCCGCGGCGGCGTAGGCGGCGAGGCCGACCGGCGGCGTCACGTCGGCCATCAGGCCGAAGTAGAAGACGAACAGGTGCACCGCCACGAGCGGCAGCGCGAGATCGTTCTTGGCGGCGATGTCCACCACCACCGGGGCCATCAGGGTGGCGACGACGACGTAGGCCGCGGTGGTCGGCATCCCCATGCCGAGAATGATGCAGATCACCGCGGTGAGCAGCAGCATGATCACCAGCGAGCCGCCGGAGACCAGCTCCACCACCTCGGTCATCACCAGACCGATGCCGGTGAGCAGCACGGTGCCGACGACGATGCCCGCGGTCGAGGTGGCGATGCCGACGGTGGTCATGTTGCGCGCGCCCGACACCAGCCCCTCGAAGAGATCGACGAGACCGGCGCGGAACTCGCGGCCGAGAATCTCCCGCCGGCCGCGGAACCACGCGGTGAGCGGCCGTTGGGTAATGATCAGCAGCACCAGGGTGACGGTGCCCCAGAAGCCCGAGAGGCCGGGCGACAGCTCCTCGACCATCAGGCTCCAGATCAGCACCACCACCGGCAGGATGAAGTGCAGGCCGGTGCGCGCGGTGGCCTGGAATTCGGGCACCTTGACGAACCCGGTGTTGGGATCGTCGAGCGGCATGTCGGGGAACTTCGCGCGGTAGGCGATCAGCGCGACGTAGGCCACCGCCACCGCCACCGCGATGATCGGCGAGGCGGCGGCGCCGAACACCACCTTGACCCAGCCGATCGCGTAGTAGATCACGCCCGCGAGCACGATCGCCCCGGCGAAGCCCATCAGGGTGCGCAGCGCGGCGTTGAGCAGGGTGCCGCGGCGCGAGGTCGGCAGGCCCTTGAGGCCCATCTTCATCGCCTCGATGTCGACGATGTAGAACAGCGAGCCGTAGGTCAGCAGCGCCGGGAAGAACGCGTGCTTGACCACTTCGGCGTAGGAGATGCCGACGTACTCGGCGATCAGGAACGCCGCCGCGCCCATCACCGGCGGCATGATCTGGCCGTTGACGCCCGCCGCGCACTCGATCGCGCCCGCCTTCACCGGCGAATAGCCGACCCGCTTCATCAGCGGAATGGTGAAGGTGCCGGTGGTGACGACGTTGGCGATCGAGGAGCCGGAGATCATTCCGGTGAGGCCGGAGGCGACCACGCCCGCCTTCGCCGGGCCGCCGCGAAAGCCGCCGAGGATCGAGAACGCGAGCTGGATGAAATAGCCGCCCGCGCCCGCCTTTTCCAGCAGCGTGCCGAACAGCACGAACATGAACACCACGTTGGTGGACACGCCGAGCGCGACGCCGAAGATGCCCTCGGAGGTCAGCCACATCTGCGAGGCGACGCGCGAAAGCGACGCGCCCTTGTGGGCGATCATTCCGGGCAGGTGGGGACCCGCGAAGATGTAGCCGAGCATCACGATCGCGATCACCATGATCGCGGGGCCGACGGCGCGGCGCGCCATTTCCAGCAGCACCACCACGCCGACCACCGAGACCACCACGTCGGTGGTGGTGGGCAGGCCGGGGCGCAGCGCGAGATCGCGGTAGAACACCACGAGATAGAGCGTCGCGCACGCGCCGGCGATGCCGAGAAGCCAGTCGGACAGCGGCACCCGGTCGCGCGGCGAGCGCACGAACGCCGGGTAGCTGAGCGCCGCGAGGAAGATCGCGAACGCGAGGTGGATCGAGCGGGCGATGCCGTCGGTGATGACGCCGATATTGAGCATGAACGGCAGCGGCGAAGCGTACCAGAGCTGGAACATCGACCACGAGAACGCGATCGCCATCATGAGCTTCGCGGTCAGGCCCGTGGGTTTCCGCCCGCCCATGTCGACGGCGGTGACGAGGTCCTGAAGCGCCTCGGCGTCGACGGCATGGGCTTCGGGCTTGCTGGTGTCGGTGTTGCTCATACTTCCCCTCATTCGTCCTGGGCCCGGACCTATTAACCGATGGGAAACGACTCCGTAAACGGCAAACCGCGCCGCACCGCCGTCGGCGGCCGCGCGCGCGTCCCTCCGATCCGCACCACGGACCGGAACCGTGCCGAAATTACGGCGGCGTTGCCGCCCGCGCCCCCGCACGGACCGGCCCTGCCGCGTCGTACCCGATGACCCCTGCCCGATTCCGCGGGCGCGTTGACCTCAATGGCCAGGGGGAGCGCGTCGCGCTCCCCCCTCGAGATTGCCGGACCGGCTTCAGAGCCAGCCCTTCTCCTTGTAGTACTTCGCGGCGCCGGGATGCAGCGGCGCCGACAGACCCGCCTTCACCATATCCTTCGGATCGAGGTGGGCGAACGCCGGATGCAGCTTCTTGAAGTCGTCGAAGTTGTCGAACACCGCCTTCACGAGGTTGTAGACGATGTCGTCCGGCACCTTCGCCGAGGTGACCACGGTGGCGCGCACGCCGTAGGTCTTCACCGGGTCCGGGTTGCCCGCGTACATGCCGCCCGGAATGGTGGCGACGGAGTAGTACGGATGCGCCTTGACGATCGCGTCGACCGCCGCGCCCTCGAGCGGGATGATCTTGGCGTTGCACGCGGTGGTCGGATCCTGGATCGCCGCCGACGGATGGCCGACGGTGAAGACGAAGCCGTCGATCTTGTTGTCGCACAGCGCCGGGCCCATTTCGTCGGGCTTCAGCTCGGCGGCGAGGGAGAACTTCGCGCGGGTCCACTTCATCGCGGCGAGCAGCTCTTCCATCGAGGCGAGGGTGCCCGAGCCGGGGTTGCCGACGTTGAAGCGCTTGCCGGCGAAGTCCTCGAACTTGTTGACGTTGGCGTCGCGGCGGGCGAGCACGGTGAGCGGCTCCGCATGCACGCCGAAGACCGCGCGCAGGTCGGCGACCTTGCCGTCCTTCTCGAACTGGGCCTTGCCTTCGTAGGCGTTGTACTGCACGTCGGACTGGCTGAGGCCGAAGTCGAGCTCGCCCGACTTGATCGCGTTGACGTTGAACACCGAGCCGCCGGTGGATTCGGTCGAGCAGCGCACCCCGGTGGTCTTGTAATCCTTGTTCATCAGGCGGCAAATCGCCCCACCGACGGCATAGTAGACGCCGGTGACGCCGCCGGTGCCGATGGTGATGAAGCGCTGGTCGGCGGCGTCGGCGACGCTCATCGAGCCCATCACGGTGGCGAAGATGGCGGCGGATACGATCGACTTCTTCTGCAAACGCATGACGATAATCCCCGTGTTGTGGTGCCCGTCGTGGATCGGCGGGTCGGATTGCGCCCGGGTCCCGCGTCCCGGGTTTTAGAAGCGGTCGCCCCGCGGGGGGCTTTTCGGCACGCCTTTCAGCTGCTGAGGCCTGCGTCCGAAAGCGCGGCGTCGAGCGCCTCGCCGAGGCGCACGACGATGGCGTCGATGGTCCCGGCGGTAGCAATGAACGGGGGCGCCAGCAACACATGGTCGCCACGCTCCCCGTCAACCGTACCCCCTGACGGGTATACCATCAATCCCCTAGCCATGGCTGCCTGTTTTACGCGAGCATGCAATTTCAGTGCCGGATCAAAGGGTTCCTTGGAGTCGCGGTCGGCCACCAGCTCCAGCGCCTGGAACAGGCCGCGGCCGCGGATGTCGCCGACGAACCGATGATCGCCGAATCGCGCCTGCAAACCCGCGGCCAGCCTCGCCCCCATCGCGCGGACGTTGGCGAGCAGGTCGTCGCGCGCGATCACCTGCTGCACCGCCAGCGCGGCGGCGCACGCCATCGGGTGGCCCATGTAGGTGTGGCCGTGCTGGAAGAAGCCGCTGCCTCTTGCGAAGGCATCGTAGATCCGCTTGCTCAGCAGCGTCGCGCCGATCGGCTGATAGCCGCCGCCCAGGCCCTTGGCGATGGTGAGGAGATCGGGGGAGACGCCTTCCTGTTCGCAGGCGTGGAGGGTGCCGGTGCGGCCCATGCCGCTCATCACCTCGTCGAGGATCAGCAGCACGCCGTACTTGTCGCAGATCGCGCGGATGCGCTTGAAGTAGTCGGCGACCGGCGGCACCGCGCCCGCGGTCGCGCCGACCACGGTCTCGGCGACGAACGCCATCACGGTCTCCGGCCCGAGTTCGAGGATCTTGTCCTCGAGCGCCTGGGCGGCGCGGGCGGCGTAGGCGGCGTCGCTCTCGCCGGGAGCCCGGTGACGGTAGGCGTAGCACGGGGGAATGTGGTGGGTGTCGAGCAGGATCGGCTCATAGAGCCTGCGCCGCCAGCGGTTGCCGCCCGCCGACAGCGCGCCGACGGTGTTGCCGTGGTAGCTCTGCTCGCGGGCGACGATCTTCGTGCGCTGCGGCTCGCCGGTTTCGACGAAGTACTGGCGCGCCATCTTGAGCGCGGCCTCCACCGCCTCCGAACCGCCGGAGACGAAGTAGACGTAGTCGAGCCCCTTCGGCGCGGTGGCGATCAGGCGGTCGGCGAGCGCCTCGGCGGGCGCCGAGGTGAAGAACCCGGTGTGGGCGAAGGCAAGCGCGTCGGCCTGCGCCTTGATCGCCGCGATCACGTCCGGATGGTTGTGCCCGAGGCACGAAACCGCCGCCCCGCCCGAGGCGTCGATATAGCTCTTGCCGTCGGCGTCGAACAGCTCGACGCCGCGGCCGCCGACCGCGGTCGGCAGCACCCCCTTGATCTGGCGGTGCAGGATGTGGGTCATGATCACTCCTTCTCAACCCAATGGACCCGGCTCGCGGCCAGGCGGCGCTCGGTTTCGGCGAGGGCCGCCTGGGCGGCGTCGCCGCGCTTGCCGGCGACCAGCGCGGCAAGCACTTCGGCCACCGCGAAGGCGGCGGCGAAGGATCGGAAGAACGACGGAGACTCGCCGCCGCCGACGCGGATCGCCACCCGCGCGAGGCGGGCGAGCGGCGACGCCGGGCCGTCGGTGACGGCGACCACCGCGACGCCGCGCGCGGCGAGATCGCGCGCGGCGTCGACGGTGGCGCGGGTATAGGGCGCGAAGCCGAACGCCAGCGCGGCGTCGCCGGCGGCGGCGGCGCGGGCGCGATCGGCGAGCAGCGCGCCGCCGTCGTCGAGCAGGATCGCGCGGTCGTCGATCAGGCCGAGGAGATACGCCGCCGCCCATGCGGGCGGAAAGCTCGCGCGCAGGCCGAGGCAATAGATCCGCGGCGCGGCGGCGAGCAGGTCGGCGGCGTCGCCCAGCCCCGCGAGAACGGTGGGGGCGCGGAGCGCGGCGAGATCGTCGATCGCCGCGGCGAGATAGGCGTCGGCAAGGCCGGACGCGCCGCGCTCGCGCTGCTGGGCGATCTGCCGTCCGGCCCGCCCGGCGAAGCCGATCTCGCCCGCGCGCACCGCCTCGGCATAGAGCCCGCGCACCGCGTCGTACCCCGCGAAACCGAGGCGCTGGGCGAGGCGGGTCATCGTCGCCGGCTGCACCCCGGCGCGGCGCGCCTGCTCGCGCATCGTCAGCAGCGCGACGTCGTCGGGGTGTTCGACGACGAACCGCGCCGCCTGCCGCAGCTGCGGCGAAAGGCGGCCGAAATCCGCAAGCAGGCGGCGGCCGAGCGGCCCTTGATCCATGTCCGTCTCCATGATTCGAATGTTTCAGAGATAGACGAAAACCCGCCAAGGATGCAATATTTGTTTCATTCACGGGCAGCCGTGACCCTCATGCTTAAAATCGAGGCAATCCGATGACAGAACAGGCACCCGTCGCCCTCGCCGTCGCCCCCAACGGCGGCCGCCGCGTCAAGGCCGACCACCCGGCGATTCCGCTCACGCCGTCCGAACTCGCCGAGACCGCCGCCGCGTGTCTCGACGCCGGCGCGGCGATGATCCACGTTCATGTGCGCGACCGCGAGGGCGGCCACCTGCTCGACGCCGATGCCTACGCCGCAGCCCTCGCGGCGATCCGCGGCGCGGTGGGAACCCGGCTGGTGGCGCAGATCACCAGCGAGGCGCTCGGACGCTATGCCCCGGCGGAGCAGATCGCGGTGGTGCGGGCGGTGCGGCCCGAGGCGGTCTCACTGGCGCTGCGGGAGCTCTGCCCGGATGCGGCGGCGGAATCGCGGTTCGCCGAGTTTCTGCTGTGGCTCAAGGCCGAAGGCGTCGCGCCGCAGATGATCGTCTACTCCGCCGCCGAATTCGCCCGGCTCGCCGCGCTGATCCGGCGCGGACTGGTGCCGTGGGCCGATCCGCCGGTACTGTTCGTGCTCGGCCGCTACACCGCCGGGCAGACCTCCGCGCCCGCCGATTTGCTGCCGTTCCTCGCCCCCGGGATGCCGCGCCCGGCGCACTGGATGACCTGTGCGTTCGGCCGCTTCGAGGCGGCGTGCGCGGCCGCGTCGGCGCTCCTCGGCGGCCACGTCCGGATCGGGTTCGAGAACAACCTCCACCTCCCCGACGGCACGATCGCTCCCGACAACGCCGCCTCGGTCGCGGCGGTGGCGGACGCCCTCGCCCGCCTCGGCCTCCGCCGCGCCGACGCCGACGCTCTGCGCGCGGCCTGGCGCGCGGATTTCGCCGCCTGATCTATTTTCCGCGCGAGCAATACGCTTTTCCCGCGAATCAGAAAACTCTAAGCTGAAAGGATGTCGACGGCTCGGAACGGGGGACCCATCGCATGGCGCAGTCGCGATCGATCAAAACCAAAATCGCCCTTCTCGCGGGGCTGTGCCTGATCGCGACCGCGGCGGCGACGACCGCCGCGAGCTACTTCTTCGCCGCCGCCAACACCGCCTACGTCACCGCCACGGTGTCCGACCTCGTCGACCGCAAGACCCGGGACTCGCTACAGAACCTCGCCACCGGACAGGCCAACCTGCTGCGCGCCAAGTTCGAGGAGGCTCTCAACGCCGCCCGCACCCTCGCCGACGTCTTCGCGATCGTCGGCGCGCCGCACGGCAACAGCGTGCCGGACAACCTGCGCCGTAAGGTGATGCTCAACATCCTCAACCAGACCCTCAAGGGCAACCCGGCGTTCAACGGCACCTATTCGGCGTGGGAACCGAACGCGGTCGACGGGAACGACGAGATGTTCCGCGACAACGCCTTCGTCGGATCCGACGCCACCGGTCGGTTCCTCCCCTACTGGACCCGCGATCCCGAGTCCGGCTTCATCACCGTGCAGCCGCTCGTCGAGTACGACAGCCGCGAACTGCACCCCAACGGCACGATGAAGGGCGGCTGGTACCTCGGCCCCAAGGAAACCGGCCGCGAAAGCGTGCTCGGGCCGCTGCCCTACGTGGTGCAGGGCAAGAACGTGTTCCTGGCGACGATGTCCGCGCCGATCCTCTCGCAGGGGCGCTTCCTCGGCGTCGCCGGGGCCGACTTCAACCTCCGGTTCGTGCAGGAGCTGCGGTGAAGGCGAGCGCATCGGTGTTCGGCGGCAAGAGCGAGGTGGTGATCCTCTCCGACCTCGGGCTGATCGTCGCCGACAGCGCCCGCCCCGCCGACATCGGCGGCAGCTACGCGCGGCGCAGCGCCCAGTGGCAGAACGACCTCGAACTGATCAGGACCGGCAAGGGATTGATGCGCTGGAGCAAGGACGGCAACTTCCTCCGGGTGTTCCAGCCGATTCCGCTCGGCGATACCGGCAAGCCGTGGATGGTCCTGGTGTCGGTGCCGCGCGACGTGGTGATGGCCGACGCCGAGGCCCTCGGCGCCGGGCTTTCCCAACGCGCCGCCGCCGCGTCCGGCTGGATGGTCGCGGTCGGCGCGGGCATCGCGGTGCTGGCGGTGCTGGCGATCTGGCTCGCCGCCGGGGGCGTGAGTCGGCCGATCGTGCGGATGACCGGGGCGATGCGCGCGCTCGC
Source organism: uncultured Alphaproteobacteria bacterium (assembly GCA_900079695.1). Taxonomy (NCBI): domain Bacteria; kingdom Pseudomonadati; phylum Pseudomonadota; class Alphaproteobacteria; species uncultured Alphaproteobacteria bacterium. Next base: position 2,765,195 of record LT599022.1, on the reverse strand, counting down.
CGACGGCGATCTCGACGCCGAGGTTCCGGCGCGCGGCCAGGCCGACGAGATCGGCCAGATGGCCGAAGCGGTGCAGGTGTTCAAGGACAACGCCCGCGAGGTGCGGCGCCTCGAAGCCGAGCAGGCTGCGCAGGCGCAGCGCGCCGCCGCGGAGCGACGCGAGGCGATGAACGCGCTCGCCGCCGATTTCGAGGCGCAGGTGATGGGCATCGTCGACGAGGTGACGCGCCGGTCGGACGAACTCTCCCACTCGGCGGAGATTCTCACCGCCGCCACCAATCAGGCGGAACAGCAGGCGAGCGCCGTCGCCGCCGCCTCCGAGCAGGCGTCGGTCAACGTTCAGACGGTCTCGTCGGCGACCACCGAACTCTCGGCCTCGATTCAGGAAATCGGCCGTCAGGTGGTGGAATCCGCCGAGATCGCCGCGGGCGCGGTGACCGAGGCGGAGCGCGCCAACGCGATCGTCACCGGCCTGTCCTCGGCCGCCGGGCGAATCGGCGACGTGATCGGCCTGATCACCGACATCGCCAGTCAGACCAATCTGCTCGCCCTCAACGCCACGATCGAGGCGGCGCGCGCGGGCGACATGGGCAAGGGCTTCGCGGTGGTGGCGGGCGAGGTGAAAAGCCTCGCCAACCAGACCGCCAGAGCGACCGAGGAGATCGGCGGCCAGGTCGCCGCGGTGCAGGCGTCGACCGGCGAAGCGGTGACGGCGATCCAGGCGATCGCGACGACGATCGGGCGGATCAGCGAAATCTCGTCGGCGATCGCCTCGGCGGTCGAGGAGCAGGGCGCGGCGACCCAGGAAATCGCGCGCAACGTTCAGCAGGCGGCCTCCGGAGTCGGCGACGTCTCCACCAACATCGTCAGCGTCACTCAGGCGACGATCGAATCCGAGGGTGCGGCGTCGGAGGTGTTGGAGGCGGCGCGCGGTCTCGCCGAGGTGGCGGAGCGCCTGCGCGGCGGCGTCGAACGCTTCATCTCGTCGGTGCGCGAGGGCTGACCCCACCCGCCGGACCGGCGCGCACGCCGCGCGCCCTTTTCGCGTCATCCGCCATACATGCAAGCTATCGAGAACGACGGCTCGATATATTGGATTATTCGGATGTATCCCGCCATATTTGAAACAGGTCGTTCGGGGCAGCGCCATATCCCCCAGGCGCACTCTCCCCCACCCGGCCCCGAACGACCCGATCTTCGACCAGAGCAAGGAGTACGACGATGAGCACCACCCAGACCCAGACCCCGGTCCTCGATCCGATGGGCTTCCTCGGCTCCGCCATTCTTCACCGCGCCAAGGAAACTCTCGACTGATGTACCACGACCCCTGCACCGAACAGCGCCCGGCTCCGATCCAACCCACCGGGCGCTTCCACCCCACGATCCGGCGGACGCCGACCCCCCAGCCGCGCGATTGACCCGCGCGGCTTTCTTTCGCGCTTCGTCATATGCAGCGCATATGGACAAACCGGTTTCAGCATATTGGACTTCGGGCCTGTAACACGCGATATCGGGTGCGGTGACTCCACTCGGTCTGGAGATTTCCGCGAGCTGCGTGCCAGGACGCATCCGCACGATTTCCGTACCGTCACGAGGACAACTACGGCCAACTCCAACTTGCGTACCGGAGTGTCCCCCAACGCTTCGGCACAACTTGCGTACCGCCGCGCCCCCCCAGCGCGGCGGTTTTTTCATGGGCCGGGCCGGGCCGCCGCCACCATCGCCCAGAAGTTCCGCGCCGCCGGGGCGGTTTCGGCGCGGCGCATCGCGCAGGCGTGCCGCGCCACCGGCGCGTCGCCCGCGAAATCGCGGAACACCACCCCGGGCACCCGCACCTGGCTCATCGAGCGCGGCACGATCGACACCCCCATCTCGGCAGCGACGAGATTGACCACCGAGGCGATCTGCGGCGCCTCCTGCACCAGCCGCGGCGAGAAACCGACGCGCTGACAGGCGCGGTAGACCTCGTCGTAGAGACCGAGGCCGATGGTGCGCGGATAGAACACGAACGGCTGCTCGGCAAGATCGGCGAGAGCGACGCGATCGTGATCGGCGAGCGGATGCAGAGCGGGCAGCGCCGCCACCATCGGTTCGTCGGGGAAACGCAGCAGGCGCAGACCCTCGGGGTCGGCGAGCGCCGGACGCAGGAAGGCGATGTCCACCTCCTCGCGCGCGAGCCGGGTCATCAGCTTTTCCGAGTTCAGCTCGACGAGTTCGACCTCGACGTCGGGATAGGCGCGGCGGAAGGCGCGGATCAGCGACGGCACCAGCGGCGTGAACGCGCCCGAACCGGTGAAGCCGACGCGCAACGTGCCGATCTCGCCGCGCGCGGCGCGCTGGGCCGAGAGCCGGGCGCGCTCGGCGGCGGCGATCGCGGCGCGGGCCGGATCGAGGAACGCCTTGCCCGACTCGGTAAGCTCCGCGCCGTGCGGCAGGCGGTGGAACAGCATCGTCCCGACCTCGTTCTCGAGCGACCGGATCTGCTGCGAGAGCGGCGGCTGACCGATGCCGAGACGCTCGGCCGCGCGGGTGAAGTTGTGCTCCTCGGCGACCGCGAGGAAATAGCGGAGATGCCGCAGTTCCATGGTTCACCCCACCTGCGGGCGGTCGAGATCGGCCGCCATGGCGAGAAAGTTGCGCGCCGCCGGCGCGGTTTCGGTCCGGCGCATCGCGCAGGCGAGCCGGGCCACCGGCCCCTCGCCCGCGAACGGCACGTAGGCCACCCCCATCACCCGCACCTGCGCCATCGAGCGCGGCACGATCGACACCCCCATCTCGGCGGCGACGAGATTGACCACCGAGGCCATCTGCGGCGCCTCCTGAACCAGGTCGGGCGAAAACCCCTCGCGATGGCAGTGGTGCAGCACCTCCTCGTACAGCCCGAGGCAGACGGCGCGGGGATAGAGCACGAACGGCTCCTTCGCGAGCCGCGACAGCGGCGCTTCCGCCAGCTTCGCGATCGGATGCGCGGCGGGCACCGCGATCACCATCGGCTCGTCGGCGAAACGGTGGAGGCGCAGGCCGTCGGGATTTTCGGTGCCCGGGCGGATGAACCCGATGTCGATGTCGCCTTTATGCAACGCCTCGATCAACTGCACGGTGTTGCGTTCGGACAGGCTCAGGTCGACGCCGGGACAGGCGCGGCGATAGGCGCGGATGCGCCCCGGCACCACCGGATTGAACGCCGCCGAACCGGTAAAGCCGACGCGCAGACGGCCGGTCTCGCCGCGGGCGGCCCGCAGCGCGGCGGTCTTCGCCTGATCGGCCTGAACGAGGATGCCGGTGGCGACTTCGAGAAACGCCTTGCCCGCTTCGGTCAGTTCCGCGCCGTGCGGCACGCGGTGGAACAGCGGCGCGCCGACCTCGGTTTCGAGATCGCGGATCTGCTGGGACAGCGGCGGCTGTCCGATGCCGACGCGGGCGGCGGCGCGGGTGAAGTTCCGCTCCTCGGCGACCGCGAGGAAATAGCGCAGATGTCGCAGTTCCATGACGTTCCGGTCCGTTGGTGTCGCCCCCCGGCGCGCGCCTTCCCCAGGCGCGACCCGCATCCTACACGCCCGGGCGGCGGAACGCCACGATCCGGCATTTGCCGAAGCTATCGGAAACCTCCGGCGCGCGTATTGGACTCCCGCCGCCGCGCGGCTCAAATTTTAACAAGCCGCCACGAAAATTTTCGCGCACGGCCAAGCCTCCCCCACCGGAGGCGACTCTCCGACCCCCAAGGAGACAGACCATGACCGCCGTTGCCATTCCGCTCCCGATTCCGCTCCCGGATCCGCGCCCGCACGCCGCCGCCGCGGGTTCGCGCCTGCGCACCGCCGCATTGACCGCCCTCGCCGCATGGGTGGATGTGCCCCGCACCCTGCCGCCGCCGCACGACCCGGTGGAGGCGGAACCCGAGAGCTATCTCGTCTCGGCCACCCGCCGCCGCGCCGGATCGACCTTCGATTGAGCTCAGAACGCCGGAACCGGCACGGCGCCGCGCAGCTCCTTCATCGCCATCACGACGAAGTTGCGCACCGCCGCGAGGCGGTTGTCGCGGCGACTGGCAAGCGCCATCGGCGCCTTCGGCACGGCGCCGGAAATCGGGACGTAGGCGACGCCCTCGATCGTGACCGCGGCCGCCACCGACTGCGGCACCACCGAGACGCCCATGCCCGCCGCCACCAGATGAATCACCGAGGTCATATGCGGCCCCTCCTGCGTCGGCTTCGGCAGAAAGCCGCACTCCAGGCAGCATCGCGTCACCTCGGCGTACAGACAGGATTCCGCGCCGCGCGGCAACACCACGAACGGCTCGTCGCGCACCTCGTCCAGCGACGCCGCGGCGCGCCCGGCGAGCCGGTGCACCGATGGCACCACCAGCAGCATCGGCTCGTCCTCGAAGCGCACCAGCTTCAACCCTTCGGGCGCCTGCGGCCCGGGGCGGAGGAACGCCACGTCGATCTCGCCCTTCCGCAGCAAGTCGATCTGCCGCGCCGTAGCATCCTCTTCGAGAAACAACCGGATCTCGGGAAAGCGGTGGCGATAGCCGCGGATCAACCGCGGCACCAGAAGATTGAAGATCGCCGAGGCGGTGAAGCTGATGCGCAGCCGCCCGACCTCGCCGCGCGCGGCACGCTGGGCGGCGCGCTTGGCGTCCTCGACCTGATCGGGAAACAGCGAGGTCTTGGCGAGAAACGCCTCGCCCGCCTCGGTCAGTTCCACCCCCTGGCGCACGCGGTGGAACAGCCGCACCCCGATCTCAGCCTCGAGCGCCTGGATCTGCTGGGACAGCGGCGGCTGACTGATGCCGAGCTTCTCGGCGGCGCGGGTGAAATTGCGTTCCTCGGCGACGGCCAGGAAATAGCGCAGATGTCGGAGTTCCATGGGGCGGCATGTCCGTTGTCAACGGCCGGTGCCCAAGGCCTCGGCCATGTCCTCGATCGCCGCGAGACCGGCCGCGAACGCGGACCAGTCGTCGTGTTCGGCGATCCCATCCCAGATCCTTTCCACCCCGTCGATCATCATCGTACAAGGCGTCGCGCGAGAGAAGTAGGAATGTCCCAAAGCATTGGCATCTTTTGCGGAAAACGCCGCCAAGGCGTCGCGTACCGGAGCGAAGGTCGCGTGTTCGTAGACCTCGGCGACGGGACTGCGCGCGGCGCGGGCGGCGCTCGCGAGTCCGCCGAACCAATCGTGCCAGGGTTGCGCGAACGGCACCTGCGACTCGTAGAGAAAACGCCACCACGCCTCGGACAGGCGGGCACGCGCCGCGGCGTCGTCCGACTCGGCGAGGCCGAGCCTGCGCAGCACCTCTTCCTGGAAGGCGTCGCCGAAATCGTCGGCGAAGGCATCGAGCGCCGCCTGCAGTTCCTCCCGCGGCGCGAACGGCAGCAGGCACTCGGCGAAGCGTCCGAGATTCCAGGCGAGCGCCTCGGGCTGCGCGCCGAAGGCATAGAGGCCGGTGCGGTCGAAGTAGGCGGCGGTGAAGCCGGGGTCGAGGGTCGGCACGAATCGCCACGGCCCGTAATCGAAGCTCTCGCCGGTGACGTTGATGTTGTCGGTGTTGAGCACGCCGTGGGCGAAGCCCGCGGTCATCCACTGCGCCCCCACCCGCGCGACCCGGCGCCGCACCGCGCGGAACAGCCCGAGGGCGCGCGCCGCGCCGGTCTCGGGCAGAAGCTCCGGGTAATAGGTCTCGACCACGTAGTCCACCAGCCGGGCGAGATCGTCCACCTCGCCCAAGGTGCGCAGGCGCTGGAAGGTGCCGATGCGGATGTGGGAGTGGCTGAGCCGCACCAGCACCGACGACCGGGTCGGCGAGGGCTCGTCGTTGCGCTCCAGCGCCTCGCCGGTCTCGATCAGGCTGAACGACTTCGAGGTGTCGACGCCGAGGGCTTCGAGCATCGCCGTCGCCAGCACCTCCCGAACCCCGCCCTTCAGCGTCAGACGGCCGTCGCCGAAGCGCGAGTACGGGGTCTGCCCGCTGCCCTTGGTGCCGAGATCGAGCAGGCGGCCGCGGTCGTCGACCAGCTGCGCGTAGAGAAACCCGCGGCCGTCGCCGAGTTCGTCGTTATAGCTGCGGAACTGGTGGCCGTGATAGCGGAACGCCAGAGCCTCCGGGATGTTGTCGGGCAGCGGTTCGAAGCGCGCCATCGCGGCGATCCAGTCGTCGTCGGACAGGCCGTCGAGACCGACCCGCCGCGCCCACGCCCGGTTGCGGTAGCGCAGCACATGGGCGGGAAAGCGCGCGGGTTCGACGACGTCGTAGAACGCCGGTCCGAGATCGCAGGCGCGGCGCGATGGCCGGTATGCAGGATCGGTGATGGTCGAAATCATAAGCATGCCTTATTGTCTGCGGTGGCTCCGCGCGGGCGGCCCCGCCCGTGTCCGGAAGCGGCCTTGTATGTAATCCGATTTGCGCGACGCCCCAGCCCCACACCGGCCGGATTCTCCGCGCCCACAGGTGCCCGATGGTTCACGTGACCTCAGCCGACTCCGCCCTCGCCAGCGCCCCCGCCGACGACCTGCCCGCCTCACGACCGCCCGCCCCGCCGCCGGAGTCCTCCGCAGACGGGCCGGAGCCGCAGTGGACGCGGCGCGGCAGCGGCGCCTACTGGCGCATCACCGTCGGACTGTTCCTGGTCGGCTACGCCACCTTCTCGCTGATCTACTGCGTGCAGCCGCTGCTGCCGATCCTCGCCGAAGCGTTCGGCGTCTCCCCGGCGCAAAGCTCGCTCAGCCTCTCGGTCACCACCGCCTGCCTCGCGGTGTCGATCCTCTGCTTCGGCGCGCTGTCGGAGAACCTCGGGCGCAAGTGGCTGATGTTCGCCTCGATGGGCACCGCATCGGTGCTCACCGCGGTTTCCGCGTTCCTCCCCGACTGGACCCTGCTGCTGATCACCCGCGCCGCGATCGGCGTCGCCCTCGGGGGCGTCCCCGCGGTGGCGATGGCCTACCTCGCCGAGGAGATCGAACCCAAGGGGCTCGGCCTCGCGATGGGCGTCTACATCTCCGGCAACGCCTTCGGCGGCATGGCGGGCCGGGTGATCACCGGCTACGTCGCCGAACATTTCTCCTGGCCGACGGCGGTCGCCTTCATCGGCGCGACCGGCATCGTCTCGGTGCTGTGCTTCGCGCTGCTGCTGCCGGAGTCGCGCAACTTCGCCCGCAAGCGCCGCTTCAGCCTCGCCGACCACCTCGGCAAGTGGAAGCGCCACCTCGCCAACCCGCGCCTCGCGGCGCTGTTCGCGGTCGGTTTCCTCACCATGGGCGCGTTCGTCACCGTCTACAACTACGTCGGCTTCCGCCTTCTGGCGGCGCCGTTCTCGCTCTCCCACGGCGAGATCGCGCTGATCTTCACCTGCTACATGTTCGGCATCGTCTCCTCGTCGGCGGCGGGCTGGCTGTCGGATCGCGTCGGGCGCGGCCCGGTGCTCACCGGCGGCATGGTGGTGGCGCTCGCCGGGCTGGCGCTCACCCTCACCGCGTCGCTGACGGCGATCGTCGCCGGCATCGCCACCCTCACCGTCGGCTTCTTCGCCGCCCACTCCACCGCGTCGAGCTGGATCGGCCAGACCGCGCAGGGGGCGAAGGGGCACGCCTCGTCGCTCTACCTCCTCGCCTACTACGTCGGGTCGAGCGTCCTCGGCTCCACCGGCGGCTGGATGTGGAGCACCGGCGGCTGGCCCCGCGTCGCCGCGCTGTGCGGCGCCGCCTGGGCGCTCACCGCGGTGCTGGCGGTCGGGCTTCAGGTCTCGGCGCGGCGGATCAGATGATGTCGTCGACCACTCCGCCGTCGACGCGCACCGCCGCCCCGGTGGTCGCCGAGGCCTGCTGCGAGCACAGGTAGACCGCCATGTTCGCCACCTCCTCCGGCGAGGTCGCGCGGCGCAGCAGCGAGGTCGGCCGCTCGGCGCGGACGAACGCCTCGGCCGCCTGCTCGAGGCTCCTGCCGTCGTCCTCCGCATCCCCGGCGAGCATCTCCGCCACCCCTTCGGACAGCGTCGGCCCCGGCAGCAGGGCGTTGACGGTCACGCCGTTGCCCGCCACCCGCTTCGCCAGGCCGCGCGAGACCGCCAGCACCGCCGCTTTCGAAAAACCGTAGTGCAACATGTCGGGCGGAACGTTGCGGGCGGATTCGGACGACAGGAACAGCACCCGCCCCCATCCGGAATCGATCATCCGCGGCAGGTAGCCCCGGGAGAGCCGCACCCCGGACATCACGTTGGTCTCGAACATCCGCCGCCAGTCGTCGTCGTCGAGCTCGAACGCGTTCTTCTGTTCGAAGATCCCGAGATTGTTGACGAGAATGTCGGCGGCCGGATGCTCCCGGAGCAGCGCCGCGCAGCCCGCGGCGGACGACAGGTCGACGGCGAAGCCCTCGACGTCGACCTCGCGCTCCGGTGCGTCGATCGCCTTGACCGCCGCGGCGAGCTTGTCCTCGTCGCGGCCGGTGACGATCACCCGCGCGCCCGCCCACGCCAGTCCCTTGGCGATCGCGAAGCCGATACCGGCGGACGAGCCGCTCACCACCGCGGTCTTGCCTGTCAGGTCGATGCGCATGGGGGAGCCTCCTCTGCAAACGCTCGAGGGAAAACCCACGCGCCGGACGATCGTTCCTAATCGACGATGAACAGCTTGGCGCCGGTGCGGGTGGCGGAGCGGTGGGCGGCGTCGCCGAAGTCGGACACCTCGTAGCTCTGCCCCGCCTTCAGGGTGAAGCGGCGGCCGTCGCGGAGTTCGGTTTCGAGCTCGCCTTCGAGCACGAACAGGATATGACCCCGGTCGCACCAATGGTCGGCGAGATAGCCGGGCGAATAGTCGACGCGGCGGATCCGCACGTCGCCGATCTCGAACGTGCGCCACCGGGCGACGCCGGTCTCGCCCTGGTGTTCGGTGACCGGAACGGCGTCCCAGTCGGTGACGGTGAAAGGCTGCGCGGGGAGTTTCATCTGCGGGCTCGGGCTCTCATATGGGAAGGGTTTCGACCGCCTTGATCTCCTCCATCACCGCATAGGTGCGGGTTTCCCGCACCCCGGGCAGGGGGAGGATGACGTCGGCGAGGAAGGCGCGGTAGGCGGTCATGTCCTTGACGCGCGCCTTGATCAGGTAATCGAATCCGCCGGCGACGAGATGGCATTCCAGCACTTCGCCCGCCCGTTTCACCTGGGCGGCGAAGGAGTCGAAGACGTCGGGACTGGTGCGGTCGAGCAGCACCTCGACGAACACCAGCAGGCCGCGGCCGATCTTCGCCGGATCGAGGCGGGCGCGGTAGCCGAGAATGAAGCCGTCGCGGGTGAGGCGCTTGATCCGGTCGGCGGTGGCGGTGGGCGACAGGCCGATGCGTTCGGACAGTTCGGCGGTGGTGATGCGGCCGTCCGCCTGCAGCACGCGAAGGAGCTTGCAGTCGAGACGATCCAATCCTTCGATTCCGCTGTCGGACACCCGATCCACCTTCGAAGCCACGGCCGGAAGCGATCATATACCCGGGAAGCGCGGCCGAACAGCGCATATCATGTGGAATCGAAGGGCGGCCATGGGGTCGCTCCGGCTTATGGTTTTTCAGGATGTCTGCCATGACCGCAACCCTCGCCCTCGTTCCCGATCCGCTCCTGCCGCCGTTCCGCGCCCCCTACGCGCCCGACGACGCCGACCTCGTGCGCGCCCTGATCGCCGAGACCGGCTTCGCGCCCGAGGCCGACGCCCGCATCGACGCCGACGCTTCCCGCCTGATCGCCGCGATCCGCGCCGAGACCGGCAGCCTCGGGGTGGAGGAATTCCTGCGCGAGTTCGCGCTCTCCACCCGCGAAGGCCTGGCGCTGATGGTGCTGGCGGAGGCGCTGCTCCGGGTGCCCGACGCCGCCACCGCCGACAAACTGATCGAGGACAAGCTCAACGAGGCGCAGTTCGAGAACCACGAGCGGGTCTCCGAGGCATGGCTGGTTTCCGCCTCGGCGTGGGCGATGGGGGTGACGGCCAAGGTGCTGCGCCCCGGCGACACGCCGATGGGCATCCTCGGCGGGACGATCCGCCGCCTCGGCCGCCCGACGGTGCGGACCGCCGCGCTCCAGGCGATGAAGGTGATGGGGCACCAGTTCGTCCTCGGCCAGACCATCGCGGCGGCGATCGAGCGCGCCAGGGCGAAGGCGGCGAAGGGCTACCGCCACTCCTACGACATGCTGGGCGAAGGCGCGCGCACCCGCCCCGACGCCGAGGCGCATTACGCCTCCTACCTGGCGGCCCTCACCGCGATCGGCAAGGCGGCGGGCGCCAAGGGCGCGCTGCCGCAGCGGCCCGGCATGTCGGTGAAGCTCTCGGCGATCCACCCGCGTTACGAGGCCACCAACGCCGAGGCGGTGCTCGCCGATCTGGTGCCGAAGATGATCGAGCTCGGCCGCATCGCCAAGGATTACGACCTCAACCTCACCATCGACGCCGAGGAGGCGGACCGCCTCGAACTGTCGCTCGACGTCTTCGCCGCCTCGCTCGCCGATCCGTCGCTGAAAGGATGGAACGGCTACGGCCTCGCGATTCAGGCGTATCAGAAGCGCGCGCGGCAAGTGGTGGACTGGGTCGGCGCGGCGGCGGAAAACCTCGACCGCCGCCTGATGGTGCGGCTGGTCAAGGGTGCGTACTGGGACAGCGAGATCAAACGCGCGCAGGAACGCGGTCTCGCCGATTATCCGCTGTTCACGCGCAAGGCGGCCACCGATCTCTCCTACCTCGCCTGCGCCCGCCGCCTGATGGCGCTGCGGCCGCGCATCTATCCGCAATTCGCCACCCACAACGCGCTGACCGTGGCGTTCGTGCGCGAACTCGGCCGCGAGGGCTGGTCGGACCCCGCCAACCCCGGCTACGAATTCCAGAAGCTGCACGGCATGGGCGACGCCCTCTACGCGCCGGTGGTCGAGGCGGACGGCATTCCCTGCCGCATCTACGCGCCCGCCGGGCACCACCGCGACCTGCTCGCCTACCTCGTCCGGCGGCTGCTGGAGAACGGCGCCAATTCGTCGTTCGTCGCCACGGTGGGCGATCTCGACGTGCCGGTGGAAACCCTGCTGACGCGCCCGGCGGCGGGCCTCGGCGAAGGCGCGCGCGCGCGCCACGGCCATCTGCCGCTGCCGCGCGACCTCTATGGCGCGCGCCGCAACTCCCGCGGCTGGGAGCTCGGCTGCGCCGAGCAGCGCGACGCGCTCGAAACCGCGGTGGCCGGGCACTTCGCCGACCGTCCCGCGGCCGCGCCGCTGATCGACGGCGCGGCGCAGCCGGGAGCGGCGCGGCCGGTGGTCTCGCCGATCGACGGACGCACCGTCGCGGGCGAGGTGGTGGAGGCGGATGCCGCCCTCGCCGCCCGGGCGATGCTCGCCGCCGCCGCCGGATTCCCGGCGTGGGAGGCGACCCCGGCGACGACGCGCGCCGCCGCCCTCGACCGCTGGGGCGACGCGCTCGAGGCGGAGGCGGAGCGCCTGATCGCGCTGCTCGCGGTGGAATCCGGCAAGACCCGCGGCGACGCCATCGCCGAGGTGCGCGAGGCGATCGACTTCTGCCGCTACTACGCGACCGAAGCGCGCCGCCAGTTCGCCGAGCCGAAGCGCCTGCCCGGACCGACCGGCGAGGACAACCGCCTCGCCCACCGCGGCCGCGGCGTGTTCGTCTGCATCTCGCCGTGGAATTTCCCGCTCGCGATCTTCACCGGACAGGTGGCGGCGGCGCTGGCGGCGGGCAACGCGGTGGTCGCCAAACCCGCCGGCGCCACGCCGCTGGTGGCGTGCGAGGCGGTGCGTCTCGCCCACGCCGCCGGAGTGGCGAAGTCGGCGCTGCAGTTCGTGCCGGGACCGGTCGGCGCAGCGCTGGCGGCGGATGCCGCGGTCGCGGGCGTCGCCTTCACCGGCTCCACCGAAACCGCGTGGGGGATCAACCGCGCGCTCGCCGCCAAGACCGGCCCGATCGTGCCGCTGATCGCCGAGACCGGCGGCCTCAACGCGATGATCGTCGACGCCACCGCGCTGCCCGAACAGGTCGCCGACGACGTCGTCGCCTCGGCGTTCCGCAGCGCCGGACAGCGCTGCTCGGCGCTGCGCCTGCTGTTCGTGCAGGAAGACGTGGCCGAGGGCATGATCGCGATGATCGCGGGTGCGGCGAAGGAGCTGAAGGTGGGCGACCCGCGCGATCTGGCGAGCGACGTCGGCCCGGTGATCGACGCCGCCGCGCGCGACGCGATCCGCGCCCATGTCGACGCGATGCGGGCGCAGGGCAAAGTGATCTTCGAGGGCGAAACCCCGGCGGAGGGGAGCTGGATCGCGCCGACGATCGTCCGCCTCGACGACCCGGGCGAACTCACCCGCGAGATCTTCGGGCCGGTGCTGCACGTCGTCACCTGGAAGGCGAAGGACCTCGACAAGGTGCTGGCGGCGGTGGCCGCCACCGGCTACGGCCTCACCCTCGGCGTTCATTCGCGGATCGAGGCGACGGTGCGCCGGGTCGTCGAACGGCTGCGGGTGGGGAACGTCTACGTCAACCGCAACATCATCGGCGCGGTGGTGGGCGTGCAGCCGTTCGGCGGATCCGGGCTTTCGGGCACCGGCCCGAAGGCGGGCGGCCCCGGCTACCTCGCGCGGTTCGCGGTGGAGCAGACCGTGTCGATCAACACCGCGGCGGCGGGCGGCAACGCCTCGCTGATCGCGATGGGCGAGGACTGAACGCAAAAACGGGACGCCGGATCGCTCCGGCGTCCCGTTTCCGGGTTCCCTACTCCGCGCGTCAGCGCTTGAAGCTCGGCGCGGAATTGAGATCGGCCTTGGAGGCCTGGATCATCAGGCGCTTGTCGTTGTCGCCGTCGACGCCCCAGCTCACCCGGTCGAACTGGACGGCGACGTCCTTCTCGCCGATGCCGAGGAAGCCGCCGACGCCGATCACCACGGCCTGCGCCTTACCGTCGGAGGACAGCAGCACGTCGTTGACGTCGCCCACCTTCTGGGCGTTGTCGCCGGTGCCGTTATAGACTTCCTCGCCGATCAGGTTGGACACGAGAACCTGCCCCTGGGTGCCGGTGACGTAGCCGTTCTGCGTGGTCATCGGCGTGGTGGGGCGATCCTTCGAGAACACCGTGACGCCGTACTGGGTGTCGCCCGCGTTCATCGTCGCGGTGCTGGCGTCGCGATTGGCCGCCGTGGTGTTGCGGTTCATGTCCTTTGAGTCGCGGTTCATCTGCTGCGACGTCGCCGCCGGGCTGTTGTCGATGTTGCCGGTGGTGCCCGGGCGGTTGATGTCCTGAGCCAGCGCCACGGTCGAAACCGAGGCGACCAGCGCGGTCGCGGTCAGAAGCTGTTTCATCATCGTCATGGTCGTGGTTCCTTCTCGTTTCTGTCGGGGGCGAATCGCGAGATCCGCCGCCCGGCGATTACGGTCTCGGCGGCTGCGGCTTCAGGCGCTTGTCGTCCTCGCGCTCGGTGGAGCCGCCACCCGAAGCGGCGCCGGAATCGACGCCCGCTCCGGAGGAACCGCCATCGGTTCCGCCGCCGCCCGAGCTCTGGGCGAGCGCCGCGCCGGACATCGGTCCGGCGAGGGCGGCGGCGGCAAGGATCTGCTTGATCATCGCGTAACCTCGTTGGCGGAGAGCCGCGTCCGGCGAAGTGCCGGCCGCGCCGTTACTTCTTCTTCATCGTGCCTTCGACGCGGCTGCACCCGGCGCTGCCCGCGGTGCAGGGCTTGCCCTGGGAATCGCGATACATCGGGGTCTGGTCGGTGCCCGAGGGGGCCACGCCGCCCGCGGTCGGCGGATTGTGATTCAGATTCTGCGAACCGGAACTGCCGCTGTTGCCGGACCCCGAGCCGCTGCTGCTCTGCGCGAGGGCCGTACCGGCCATCATGCCGACGATCGCCGTGACGGCGAGAAGCTGCTTGATCATGGTGCGTTTTTCCCTGTCTGTTGATCCCGATAGGGCGGCCGGGCCGCCGGTTCGCGGCGAATGCCGGGCCTGCGGCGGCCGCATGCGGCCGCTGTCGGACTCGGCGGAATCGCCGTCTTGCCTGATCTTAAGAACCGCCGGAGGCGGCATTCAGGGACGCAGTTCCCTGGGCCGCGGATCTCAGAGGATGACGTCGTTCGCCATCGCCGCGGCGACGAGCGCGAGGAGGATCGCGGCCAGCATGCCCACCCATTGGCCGATGCGGTTGTTCACCACCACCTCTTCTGCGAAGCGGGCGAGGAACTCGGCATAGCGTTCGGTGCGGTCATGCATCTCTTCGCGTCTCCCGTGCTCGTGTTGCGGGATCAACGCGGGACGCCGTGCGAAGGTTCCGGGCGTCTAGGTGCGGCGGCGGGACTTGGGAATGCGGATGCGCACGCGCAGCCCGCCCGGCGGATAGCTCACCTCCACCGAACTGCCGACGATCTTGTCGAGACTGCGCGCGATCAGAATCGACCCGAAGCCGCCGGACTTCGGCGGTTTCACCGGCGGGCCGCCGGATTCCACCCACTCGATCACCCGCGCCGTCGCGCCGTCCTCGGCGCAGGCGACCTCGACCCGCCCGAGGGTGCGCGACAACGCCCCGAACTTGGCGGCGTTGGTGGCGAGCTCGTGGAGCACCAGTCCGAGGCCGAGCGCCTCGTCGGGGTCGAGCGCCATCTCGGTGCAGGACACCGACACCTGCGCGTCGAAATCGAGGGCGTAGGGGGAAACCTGGGTCTTCAGCAGGGTGAAGAGGTCGATGCTCTCCCACTCCCGGTCCGAGAGCAGGGTATGCGCCGCCGCGAGCGCCTGCAGACGCCCCGAGAAGGCGATGGTGAACTCCTTGTCGTTGCGCGAGCGCCGGAGCGTCTGCCCGGCGAGGGACTGCAGCATCGCCAGGGTATTCTTGACGCGGTGATTGAGTTCGCGCAGCAGCAGGCGGGTCTTTTCCTCGGATTCCTTGGTGGCGGTGATGTCGACGTACACCCCCAGCACCGCCGTGGCGCGGCCCGCCGCGTCGCGCTCGAACACCCGTCCGAGGCCGAGCACCCAGCGGCCGTTGGCGGCGATGCGGAACTCGCCGGAAAAATCCTGGTTGGACACCAGCGATTCCCGCAACGCCTCGCGCAGGGCGGCGACGTGTTCGGGGGTGACGGCGGCGATCAGATCGCGTCCGGACACCGGCAGCCCCGAGGGCAGGCCGAACATCGTGCGCAGAGGTTCGTCGCAATCGACGATGTCGCTGGCGAGGTCCCAGCTCCACGACGCGATCTTGGCGGCGCGCATCGCCATCGCCTGACGCACCTCGGCGTGGCCGAGGGCGCGTTCGGAAAAGCGGCCGCGGCGCGCCGCGTCGTTGAGCTCGAACAGCGACCCGGCAAGCCCGGCGAGGCGGACCAGCGCGGCGATCTCGGCCTCCGACGGCCGCGGCCGCGCCGCCACGTCCATCACCGAAAGGGTGCCGATGCGCTGGCCGTACACCACGATCGGCGCACCGGCGTAGAAGCGGACGTGCGGCGCGCCGGTCACCAGCGGATTGTCGGCGAAGCGCGGATCGCCAGCGAGGTCCTCGACCACGAACGCCTCGCCGCCGGCGATGGTGAACCGGCCGAAGGCGGAGGCCGATGGCACTTCCGCGACGTCGATGCCGATATGGGTGTGGAACCACTTGTGCTCGCGCTCGATCAGGCCGATCGCCGCGATCGGCGCGGCGAAGCGCTCCGCCGCCATCTGCGTGACGACGTCGAAATCGCGCAACGGCGCGCCCTCCCGCACGATGAAACGGGACAGGGCGTCGAGGCGCGTGGGGTCGTCGAGAATCTGATGGATCTTGTCGTTCATCGCACCCGGTCCGCCGAACCGGACGCTCGCCGTAGCCGCACTTCCTTCCGCTGGAACTCGAACTTCGTCATCGCGGCGACGCCTCTGTTCGTCTCGGCCGATCCGGCTCCCGTGGCGGCACGCCGGAGCCGAACGGCATCAAGAATCATACCTTCCGGGGAAGTAATGCGCCAAGGAGAGAATCGGTTCCCGCGGGCGCGCGTCGCCGGGAGCGGGAACCATCGCCGCGATGAACGCGTTTCTCCCGCGTTCAGCAACGGAGGACCCCAATGGCCAACGCTTCGACCGCAGAATCCGCGGGCACCGACGACCTGATCAAGCAGATCAACGAAATCCGCGCCGACATCGCCAAGCTCAACAAGGTGATCGGCAATCTCGGCGAAAGCTCCGCCGCCGACCTCAAAGGTCAGGCGAAAGAGCGCATGAACCGCCTCACCGAGGCGACCGAAGAGGAGCTCCGCGCGTTGCGCGAGCGCGCCGACGTCGCCGGACGGAAGCTCACCGAAAGCGTGCGCGAGCAGCCGTTCGCGGCGGTCGGCATCGCCGCCGGCGTCGGCTTCCTGATCGCGCTCCTGATGCGCAAGTAGCGCCATGATGCGCTGGTTGCTGCCGCTCGCGTCGTCGTTTCTTGCCGACGACGTGGGCGCCGCGCTCCGCCGCGTCCGGCGCCGGGCGGCGATCTGGGGATTGGTGGCGGTGCTCGCCGCCACCACCTATATCTTTCTTCTGATCGCGGCGTATCAGCGCCTCAGCTTCGCCCGCCCGGCGGACGAGGCGGCACTGATCGTCGCCGCGGCGGCGCTGGCGCTCGCGGCCGCGATCGTCGGCGTCGCCGCCGCCTTCGCCGCCGCGGATCGCCGCAGGGCCGCCCGGCGACGCGCCGCGGCGCGCGGCGAACTCGCGGTGGCGCTCTCCACGCTGCCGCTCGTCCTGCGCAGCCGCCCGCTGCTGATCGCGGCGGCGATCGGGACGCTGGCGTTCCTCGGCACCCAGCCGGGGCGCGCGCGGAAGGAGTGATCCCTCGTCCTTCCACCCGGCCCCACACGGCCGTCCCGGTCGCCACCCCGATGAGCGGCGTGTTCACGTCCGATCGTCCAGCCCCGTCCACCCCGCAAGCTCCAGCAGCCCCGCTTCGTCGAGGATCACGCAGCCGCGATCCTGCCACGCGATCAGGCGCATCTGCGAGAGGCGCTTGAGGGTGCGGTTGGTGTGGACGATCGACAGGCCGAGGGTGTCGGCCAGATGTTGCTGGGTGAGCGGGAAGGCAAGCCTTCCCTTGGGGGCGAGCCCGGTGGCGCAGGCGCGTTGGTGCAGCAGCGCGAGAAGGTAGGCCGCGCTTTCGAGGGCGGTGCGGCGCCCCACCGACAGCAGGGTTTCGTCCTGGATGCATTCGTCCTTGGCCGCGCGCCACGCCACCGCGAAGCCCGCCGTCGACGAGGTTTCGAACAGCCGCGGCAGGCACCCCCGATCGAATGCGGCAAGGCCGACGTCGGAGAGCGCGTCGACGGAATGCTGCATCCGGCCGAGCAACGCCCCCTGCACGCCGACGAGATCGCCGGGAAAGACGAAGCCGAGAACCTGCCGACGGCCGTCCGTCAGGCTCTTGTGACGGAAGCCCACGCCGCGGGTGACGGCGTAGAAGTGCGGGGCGGCCGCACCCTCGAGAAGCAGGCATGCCCCCGCCGCAAGCTGCATCTCGCCGAGTTTGTAACGTTCGATCTCGGCCTCCAGAGATTCGCCCGACTGCGGCGGCCATGCCGTGTTCCCGAGCGGGCAGCTTTCGCACGCCATGTCGTCGAGGGAGCCTTCGTCCATTCCCGTCCTTCCGGAAAAACCTTGTTCTCTTCCTTGGAATAACGCCCGCGATCGCGCCCCGGTTCCGGCCCGGCGGCGCGGCGCGAAATCGCGCGCCTGCCTATCAAATTTAAATGACCGCCCGCCAAGACGTCGCTAAGAGATGACTCACCCATACAAGGATCATTCCACAAATGGCGCAGCTCCGCTTCCTGGTGGCCGACGGCGAATACATCATCGCGATGGAGGCGGAACGGATTCTCCGCGAGCTCCTGCCTTGCGAGGTGGCCATCGTCAACCCCGCCGCCCTCGAGGCGCAGGCCGACACGGCATGGGAAGGTCTCGCGCTCGCCCTGCTCGACACCGGATTCCAGCTCGTCGAGGAGGTGGCGGGTCTCGCCGGACTGTTGCGGCAGCGCGGCGTGCCGGTGGTGTTCACCACCGCCAACGCGGCGTTCCTGCGCGGCGTGCCGGGCTTCCCGGAGGTTCCGGTGCTCGGCAAGCCGTTCGACCCCGCGCGCTTCGCCGAGGTGATCCTGCCGCTGGTCGGTGCGACGCGCGGAGCGGAAGCTTAAGGGGTGATCGGGCGATCGGTGATCGCGGCGAAATCGGGATCGGGGCCGTAGTCGGCCTCGCCGCTGATTTCGAGGATTTCCAGCAACTTGGCGCGGGCGCGCGAAACCCGGCTCTTGATCGTGCCGACGGCGCAGCCGCAGATCTCGGCGGCTTCCTCGTAGGAGAACCCGGACGCGCCGACAAGAATGATCGCCTCGCGCTGGTCGTCGGGGAGCTTTTCGAGCGCGCGCTGGAAATCGCGCAGATCGAGGGCGCCGAGCTGCGCCGGATGGGTGGCGAGCTTCTGCGTGTAGACGCCGTCCTGGTCGCGCACCTCGTGCACGCGCTTGCGGATCTGGCTGTAGAACTCGTTGCGCAGAATGGTGAACAGCCACGCCTTCATGTTGGTGCCCATCTGGAAGCTGTCCTGCTTGGACCACGCCTTCATGATGGTTTCCTGCACCAGGTCGTCGGCGCGGTCGCTGCGTCCGCTCAAGGACATGGCGAACGCCCGCAGGCCCGGCAGCGCTGCCAGAAGCTCTCGCTTGAATCCGTCTTGCATGAAGGGGGAGACCTCTCAGCGATCGTCGCGCGGATCGGACGCGCCGGATGTGGCGCGTTCGGCAAGATCGAGCTTCTCCAGCAGGTCGAGGAAGCGGTCGGGAATCCCCTCCTCCTCCACCGACGTGTAGAGAAGCTTCAGCTTGCGGCTGATCGCCTCGTTCGGGTCGCCGCGCCGCGGCCCCGGGTTCTTTCTATGGATTTTGTCGACCATCATTCTTATGTGACCTCGATATCCGTCCTCGGTGAATGCGCATCCTCAAAAAAAGTTCCATGCCGGGGAACGGAAAATCTCGGCGGAACGTTCTGCCTCGCAGATTTGCCCGAATGCCCGTCACAGGAGAGTTCTCATGCCGCTATCGACACGCATCGCCGCGCATCTTCCGTTCTTGCGGCGGTACGCCCGCGCCCTCACCGGATCCCAGAGTTCCGGCGACGCATACGTCTCGGCGGTTCTCGAGGCCCTGATCGCGGACGTCACGATCTTCCCGGAGGCGCGCAACGACCGCGTCGCACTCTATAAATTGTTTGCGAGTCTGTATGGTTCCATCCATGTCGAAGTCTGGGACCAGCCGTCGCCGTTCGCGTGGGAGCAGCGCGCCCAGTCGAACCTCCAGTCGATCCCCGAAGTGCCGCGCCAGGCGTTCCTGCTCGCCTCGGTGGAGGGATTCCAGCCGCCCGAGATCGCCGAGATCCTCGACGTGCCGGAAGCCCTGATCCCCGAGCTGCTCGAGCGCGCCTCGGTCGAAATTTCCCGGCAGGTCGCCACCGAGATCATGATCATCGAGGACGAACCGCTGATCGCGATGGACATCGAGGACATGGTGAAAAGCCTCGGCCACCGCGTCACCGGGATCGCCCGCACCCGCGACGAGGCGATCGCACTGTATGAAAAGACCCGGCCGAAGATGGTCCTCGCCGACATCCAGCTCGCCGACGGCTCCTCCGGCATCGACGCGGTCAACGACATTCTCCATTCCAGCGCGATCCCGGTGATCTTCATCACCGCCTTCCCCGAGCGCCTGCTCACCGGCGAACGTCCGGAACCGACCTTCCTGGTGACCAAGCCGTTCAATCCGGACATGGTGAAGGCGCTGATCAGTCAGGCGCTGTTCTTCCACGAGGCGGCGGAGAAGGCTGCGTAACCCCGGACCGGGGAACCCAAGAGCGACGGAATCGTTTTCCTCGACGAGACATCGAGAGGAGACGGATCATGCTCTATTACGCCGCCGTATTCCTGGTCATCGCGTTGATCGCCGGTTTTCTCGGCTTCGGCGGAATCGCCGGAACCGCCACGGGAATCGCGAAGTTTCTGTTCTTCCTGTTCCTGATCTTCCTGTTGGCGACGATTCTGACCGGCGTCGTCCGCGGCTTCTAGGCGGAGGCAAAGAAAAACCGGGGCGAGGCCCCGGTTTTTCGCATTCCGTCAGGACCGGCCGAGCCAGTCGTCGATTTCGCGCTCGGCTTCCTCCTGAGCGATGCCGTAGCGTTCCTGGATGCGGCCGGAGAGTTCCTTGCGATTGCCTTCGATGACGTCGAGATCGTCGCCGGTCAGCTTGCCCCAGCGGCTCTGGGCCTTGCCCTTGAATTGCTCCCAATTGCCTTCGATTTGGTTCCAGTTCATGATAGGCTCCTTATCTTCCCGGGTTGGGTGGATCCTGGCCGGACTACGAACGTCAACGCACGGCGATCGCGTGACGTTCCCCGCGCGACTTCCGGGAGCGACTTCCGCGCCGGAGCCGGCAGAGGATCGAACGCGATGAATCGCGCCCTGTCCTTCATCGTATTCTTCGTCATCACCCTGATCGGCGTCGGCCTGTCGGTGTCCTTGCGATCGGCGGCGGTGCAGCGCGAAAAGACCCGGCTGACGGCGATGCTCACCGAGGCGGTGGAGCGGACCAACGAGCGCCTCGCCACCCACATCACCCTGCTGCAAGCCACCGACGCGATGTTCGACGCCACCGACAACGCGATCAACCACGTGTCGCTCACCCGGTTCGTCCGCCGCCTCGAAACCCAGAGCCGCTACGCCGGCATTCACGGCATCGGCTTCGCGCTGCTGATCCGCCACGGCGAGGAAACCCGCGCCCAGACCCTGATCCGCCGCGCCTACGACGTCGTCGCCGACATCGGCAACCGCCCCGAGGCGCCGTTCGCCGCGCCGATCGTCTATCTCGAACCGCAGAACCCGCGCAACCTCGCCGCCCTCGGCCACGACCTCTATTCCGAGCCCTCCGCCCGCGCGGCGATGACCGCCGCGCTCGCCGACGGACGCCCCCACGCCTCCGGCCCCACCACCCTGCCGCAGGAGATCACCCGCGCCAAGCAGCCGGGTTTCCTGATCGTCCTGCCGGTGTTCGGCGTCCGCCCGCCCGACGCCCAGGCCGCCGCCGCGATGCCCGCCGCCGGATTCGTGTTCGCGCCGTTCCGCGCCGGAGATTTCTTCACCGCCACCCTGTGGAACGGCGAGCCCCCGCTCGAACTCCGCATCTACGACCGCGATGCGCCCGACTTCGTGCTGTACCAGACCCCCGGCTTCGCGGTCGCGGGAACCCGGGTCGCCACCCAGGCGGTCGACGTGGCCGGCCGCACCTGGGTGTTCGAAGGCGCGTTCGCGAGCGCGGCCCAGCCCGATTTCGCGCCGGTCGCGGCGATGCTGGTGTCGCTGCTGGTGGCGCTCGCGCTCGCGGTGGCGATCAACGCCAAGATGCGCGCCCTCGCCGCGGTCCGGCAGATGCACGAAATCTCCGAGCAGGCGCTGGTGGAACGCGACCTGATGCTCGGCGAGATGAAGCACCGCATCAAGAACTCGATCGCCCGCATCCTCGCGATCGCGCGGCAGACCGCGGGCGTCTCGGACTCCCTGCCCGCGTTCACCGAATCGTTCTTCGCCCGGCTTCAGGCGATGGCGTCGGCGCAGGACATGCTCACCCGCTCCCACTGGATGCGCGCCGACCTGCGCGCCCTGCTGCACAAGGAGCTGCAGCAGGTGTTCGGCGAGGATCTCGCGCTGGTGCGCCTTTCCGGGCCGGAGGTGGACCTCGACGAACGTTCCGCCCAGGCGTTCGGACTGATCTTCCACGAACTCGCCACCAACGCGCTGAAGCACGGCCGCCTCACCGAGCCGGACGGCGCGCTGGCCGTGGAGTGGCAGGTCGAGCGCGACGGCGCGCGCGGCCACCTCCGCCTGGAATGGCGGGAAACCAGCGATGCCGAGATCAAGACGCCGGAGCGCACCGGCTTCGGCACCCGGCTGATCCAGGCGAGCATCCAGGGCGAACTCGGCGGCCGCATCGAGCGTCGCTTCGAGGCGGGCGGAGTCGTCATCGTCATCGACGCGCCGCTCGCCTGACGGGAACCCAGGCGCGGGGCGGATCGTTGGTGTCCCTGCCCCACCCGCCCGAGGACACCCGATGCGCCAGCCCCGCCGATCCCCCGCCGCCCCCCGCCGCGAGGCCCTTTCCGCCGGCGCGCGGTGGGCGATGGTGGTCGCGGGGGTGGTCGCCGCCTGCGCCGGGCTGCGCGCCGCCAGTCTGGTGTTCGCGCCGCTCGCGCTCGCGGTGGTGTTCGGGCTGATGTTCGCCCCGGCGGCGCGCCGAATCGAGCGGCTGAAGGCGCCGCCCGCGCTCTCGGCGCTGATCATCGTGATTCTCACCGGCGCCCTGATGACGGCGTTCGTCTCCGCCTTCGCGTGGCCGGTGTCGGTGTGGTTCGACCGCCTGCCCGACATCTGGAACGAACTCCAGACCGACCTCCTCTCGTGGAAGCCCGACGGCCCGGACCCGGCGCGGCTGCGCGAGAACATGCGCAGCGCCGCCCCCGAACCCTCGATGTCGGTGACGGTGGACGGCGGCAAGGCGGTGGAAAGCGCGGTGCTGCTCGCCCCGGCGGTGGTCTCGCAGATGATCGTGTTCCTCGCCGGGGTCTACTTCTTCGTCGCCACCCGCGAGCGCCTGCGCGCCGGCATCCTCGGTCTCTGCGTCAGCGCCGCCCAGCGCCGCCGCGCCGACCGGGTGATCGCCACCATCGAGGCCGAGGTATCGCGCTACATGCTCGCGGTCTCCGGCATCAACCTCGCGATGGGAGCGGCGGTGGGGCTCGCGCTGTGGGCGATCGGCGCACCGCAGCCGTGGATGTGGGGCGTGCTGGCGGCGATCATGAACTTCATGCCCTACGTCGGCACCGCGATGATGGTGGCGCTGCTGGTCGGCGTCGGCATGATCCACTTCGAAGGCTGGCAGGTGCTGCTGCCCGCCCTCGCCCACTCGGCGGTCAACCTCGCCGAAAACCAGTTCATCACCCCCCACGTTCTCGGCCGGACGATGACCCTCAACCCCTTCGCGGTGTTCTTCGCCATCCTCTTCGGCCTGTGGCTGTGGGGGCCGATCGGCGGCATCGTCGCGGTGCCGATGCTCCTCCTCGGCAACGCGGTAATCCAGAGCGGCCGCCCCCGCCCGGCGGTGCGCGCCTCGGCGGTGCGGGAGAGGCCGTAGACCTTCGCGGAGGAACCCGGCCCGGTTTCTAGTCCACCGCCAGCAGGTCGGCGATCGCGACCATCGGCATGCCGTGGGCGCTGGCGAAGGCTTCGAGGGTTTCGCCCTTGGCCATGGTGCCGTCGGGGTTGGTGACTTCGCAGAGCACGCCCGCGTCGGGCGCGCCGGCGCGGCGCATCAGGTCCAGCGTCGCCTCGGTGTGGCCCTGGCGACCCTTGAGCCCTTGCGGATGGGCGGCGAGCGGGAACATGTGGCCGGGGCGGGCGAGATCTCCGGGCGTGGCGCCGGGGGCGATCGCGGCCTTGACCGTGGTCACCCGATCGGCGGCGGAAACCCCGGTGGTGACGCCCCGGCGCGCCTCGATCGACACCGTGAACGGCGTACCGTAGCTCGACGAATTCTCGGCCACCATCGGCGGCAGCCCGAGGGCGGCGCAGCGTTCGCGGCTGAGCACCAGGCAGACGATTCCCGAGCCTTCGCGGATCAGCAGCGCCATCTGTTCGACGGTGAGGGTGTGGGCGGCGAAGATCATGTCGCCTTCGTTCTCGCGATCGGCGTCGTCGGTGACGATCACGCCGCGCCCGGCCCGGATCGCCGCGACCGCGCGCGCGACCCGCTCCGCGGCGGTTTCCGCCGGGCTTGCGCACGCGCTTTCGAGGGGAATAATCGACTTCGACTGATTCATCTCATGCTCTCCAAAAGCCTGAGCCTGAATCAGGGCGTAACGGGGACTTGCCGCGCGCGGCCGCACACGAACGCCGGAGCCTTCGCCCCGTCGCGCGTCTGCCCGTCCTCTCCCATCCGGACTGTACCGTCGGCCCCGGCCTCTCACCGGATCTGCTGACCCCGGGGCCGAAACCGCCCCGGGCGCTCGCGGGCTCCCTCCGGAATTCCGGAGGATACCGCCGGTCGGGAATTGCACCCCGCCCTGAGAACAAGCATATCCTTAACGAGGCGAATATCGCGCCGGGGGTCGCGCCCGGTCAACCCCCTCTGCGGAAAACTTTTGCCGGAGTCTCTCGCGTTCCGATGTCCGTCGCCGTCACCGACCCCGAAGCCGCCGCCCCGTCGCCCGAAAGCCCGTACGCGCGCATCGTCGTGCCGGTGCTGGGCATGCGCGACGCCACCGACGCCCACCGCGTCCGCAACCGCCTGATGCGGATGGAAGGCATCGTCGCCGCCACCGTCGCCACCGACCTCGACAGCGTCGCACTCTCGCTCGACCCGGGGCGCGTCACCCTGCACGAAATCGCCGCCGAGCTCGACGCCATCGACTTCGCGATCGCCGACGCGCTGGTGCCGCTGTCGATTCGCGGCATGACCTCGAGCGCCTGCGTGGCGCGGGTGCGCACCGCGCTCGAACACGTGCCCGGCGTGGTGGAAGCGCAGGTCAACCCGGTGCTCAACCGCGCCGACGTGCGCATCCTTGCGCAGGACATCAACGTCGAGGCGCTGATGCACGCGGTGCGGCGCGCGGGCTACGGCGTCACCCCGCTCGGCGAGCACGGCGCGGTGGCGGACGTCGAAAGCACCGCGATCTACGGCGCGGGCGCGGGCGCGAACCGCTTCGAGACGCTGATGCTCGGCGTCGTCGGCGTGCTCACCCTGCCGCTGCTGCTCAACCTCGCCTGGCGGGTGGCAGGCACGCCGCTGTTCGGGCCGTTCTGGGCGTTCCTGCTCTCCACCCTGGTGCTGGGCCTGGGCGGCGCGCGCTACGCCATGGGCGCGTGGCGGGCGATCGCCGATCACGCCGCGACGATGGACCTGCTGGTGGTGCTGGGCAGCGCCTCCGCCTACCTCTATTCGCTGATCGCCTGGGTGGCGGTAGGGCCGGAGGGCCGCAACCTCTACTTCGAGACCGCCGCCGCGATCATCGCCTTCGTCCGCCTCGGCAAGTGGCTGGAAGCGGTGGTCAAGCACGGCACCACCCGCGCGATCCGCGGCCTGATGGAGCTGCGCGCGAAAAGCGCGCGGGTGATCAAGGACGGCGCGCTGATCTCCAAGCCGATCGACAAGGTGGCGATCGACGACGTGGTGATGGTCAAGCCCTACGAGCGCATCCCGGTGGACGGCGTGATCGTCAAGGGCGAGAGCACCGTCGACGCCTCGATGATCACCGGCGCGGGCCTGCCCGAGGACAAGGGCGAGGGCGACGCGGTGACCGGCGGCACGATGAACGGCGGCGGCGTGCTGCACGTGCGCGCGGTGCGGGTCGCCGCCGAGTCCACGCTCGCCCAGATCATTGCCCTGGTGGAGGAGGCGCAGGCGCGCAAGGTGCCGCTGCAGCGGTTCGTCGACCGCGTCACCACCACCTTCATTCCGGTGGTTCTGGGGCTCGCGGTGTTCACCCTGTTCGGCTGGCTGGCGCTCGAGAACTCGTTTTCCGAGGCGATCCGCGCCTCGGTCTCGGTGCTGGTGATCGCCTGCCCGTGCGCGCTCGGCCTCGCCGCCCCGGCGGCGCTGGTGGCGGGCACCGGCGCGGCGGCGCGCGCGGGCATCCTGATCCGCGACGTCGACGGCCTGGAAAAGGCGGCCGGGGTGGATACCGTGCTGTTCGACAAGACCGGCACCCTCTCCGAGGGCCGCCCGTTCGTGGTGTCGGTGGAGGCGCTCGACGGCGACGTCACCCGCCTGTTGACCCTCGCCGCCTCGGCGCAGCAGGGGTCCGAGCACCCGCTCGGCCGCGCCATTCTTCAGCATGCCGAGACCTACGGCATCGTGCCCGCGTCGCTCAAATCGTTCGAGGCGATTCCCGGGCGCGGCGTGCGCGCGGTGCTCGAAGGCCAGACCGAGGTGGTGATCGGCAACCGCCCGCTGATGGATGCGGCGGGCATCGACATGGCGGTGGGCGAATGGATCGCGCCGCTGCTCGGAATGCAGGGCCGTTCGGCGATCTGGGTCGCCGCCGACGGCGTGCTGGCGGGCGGAATCTCGGTTTCCGACCCGCTACGCGGCGACGCACGGCGCGCGGTGGCGACGCTGCGCGCGCAGGGCGTCGCGTGCGCGGTGGTTTCGGGCGACGGCCCCACCGCGGTCTCCGCCGCCGCCGAATCCCTCGGCGTGCGCAACGCGTTCTCCGACGCGACGCCGCAGACCAAGGTGCGGATCGTCCGCCGCCTTCAGGCCAAGGGCCGCAGCGTCGCGATGGTCGGCGACGGCATCAACGACGCCCCGGCGCTCGCCGAGGCCGATCTCGGCATCGCCGTCGGCACCGCCGCCGACGCGGCGATGCAGTCCGCCGACATCACGCTGCTGCGCGCCGACGTGATGTCGGTCGCCAACGCGCTGGAGGTGGCGCGGGTGACCTGGGGCAAGATCCGCCAGAACCTCGCGCTCGCATTCGTCTACAACGTCGTCGCGCTGCCGGTGGCGGCGCTCGGCTTCCTCAGCCCGACGGTGGCGGGCGCGGCGATGGCGCTCTCCTCGGTCAGCGTGGTGTTCAACGCCTTCCTCCTCACCCGCTGGAAGCCGCGGCTCGCCGACGCGCCGCCGCGATCATGGCATTTTTCCCGCCGCAGGTCGGGACAAGCCTGAACCCGCGTGCTAAGACTTCTGTCTGAAATTTTGCTTGGGGACCCTGAGATGTCGACGCCACCGTTTTCGCCCGTACTCGTGGGCGGGTTGCTGTTGCGGGCGCTGCCGCCGGACGTGGTGCAGCCGATCGCCGATCGTCTGGCGCGGCGGGTGCAGGTGCGCCACCCCGGTCTGTTCGAACGCCTCAACCCCCTCGGGCCGAAGCGCTTCCTCGTCGACGTCGTCGATTTGCCGTGGCAGTTCCTGCTGATGATCGCCGACGGCGAGGGCGCGGTGAGCGTGCTGCGCAAGGGCGAAACCGCCGAGGTCGACGCCACCATCCGCGCGCCGCTGAAGGTGCTGTTCGGGCTGCTCGACGGCTCGATCGACGGCGACGCGATGTTCTTCACCCGCGATCTCGTCTACGAAGGCGACACCGAGGCGGTGGTGGCGCTCCGCAATGCCCTCGACGGCGCGGACATCGACTTTCTCGAAGACGTCGCCGCCGGATTCGGCCCGTTCGCCGACCCCGCCCGGGTGGTGGCGCAGAAAATTCTCAAGGCCTTCGCCCGGGCCGAAAGCGACATGGACCTGATTGGTGAGTCGCTGGTTTCCCCGGCCGTCCGCCGCGCCGAGGCGCAGCAGCGCCGCATCGACGAGCTCGAGGAACGGTGCGCCCGACTCGAAAAAGCCTTGCGACGGTCCAAGACCCTACCCACTTGAGACCGGTTCGCAATTCATCCTGAAATCGTCGATGGAGGTTTCGCCATGACCCGCGTCGCCCGCGATCCGTCTCGCCCGGTGACCAGCCTCGAACTGGTATGTCCGGCGGGCACGCCGGCCGCCCTGCGCACCGCCGTCGATGCGGGCGCGCACACCGTCTATTGCGGCTTCCGCGACGAGACCAACGCCCGCAATTTCCCCGGCCTCAATTTCAACCGCGAGGAGCTGCGCGACGGCGTCGCCTACGCCCACGACCGCGGCGCCGACGTGCTGGTGGCGATCAACACCTTCCCCGCCGCGGGCAACATCGACCCCTGGCACCGCGCCATCGACGACGCCGCCCGCCTCGGCGCCGACGCGGTGATCCTCGCCGACATCGGCCTGGTCGAATACGCGAAGGAGAACGCCCCCAACATCCGTCGCCACCTCTCGGTGCAGGCGGCCGCCTCGACCCCCGAGGGCATCAACTTCTACGCCAAGAACTTCGGCATCGCCCGCGTGGTGCTGCCGCGAGTGCTGACGCTGCCCGAGATCAAGGAACTCAACCGCCACACCGACGTCGAGACCGAGGTGTTCGTGTTCGGCGGCCTGTGCGTGATGGCCGAGGGGCGCTGCTCGCTGTCCTCCTACGTCACCGGCAAGTCGCCCAACAAGACCGGCGTGTGTTCGCCCGCCAGCCACGTCAGCTACGAGGAATCCGGCGCGGGCCTCGCCTCCAAGCTCGGCGGCTTCACCATCAACCGCTTCGCCCAGGGCGAGCCCGCGGGCTATCCGACCCTGTGCAAGGGCCGTTTCGCCGCCAACGACAAGGTGAGCTACCTGTTCGAGGAACCGGTGAGCCTCAACCTGCTGGAAATGCTGCCCGAGGTCGCCGACGCGGGAGTCACCGCCCTCAAGATCGAGGGCCGCCAGCGCGGCAAGGCCTACGTCGAGAAGGTGGTGAAGACGTTCCGCCGCGCCGTCGACGCCCTCGAAAAGGGTCAGGAGCTCGACGCCGCGGCGATCGCCGACCTCTCGGAGGGAGGACAGGAGACCGCGGGCGCGTATCGCAAGGCGTGGCACTGAGGATCGGGGAGAGCGTATCGTGAATACCGTCGCCAAGGACGCCAAGATCACCCTCGGGCCGCTGCTGTTCAACTGGCCGGCCGAGAAGCGCCGCGACTACTACTTCCGGGTCGCCGACGAAGCGGACGTGAATTCCGTGATCCTCGGCGAGGTGGTGTGCTCGAAGCGCACGCCGTTCATGACCAAGCTGTGGGAAGAGGTGATCGAGCGGGTGCGCGCCGCCGGCAAGGAACCGATCATGTCCACTCAGGCGCTGATCCTCTCCAGCCGCGAGATGGGCTGGATGCGCGACATCGTCGCCGACCCCGGCATCTATTACGAGGCCAACGACATCGCCGTCGCCGACATGCTGAAGGGCCGCCCGCACATGATCGGCCCGATGATGAACGTCTACAACGAAGGCACCCTCGCCACCCTCGCGCGCGGCGGCGCGGACCGCGTCTGCCTGCCGTTCGAAATGTCGGGCGAAACCACCGCGGTGCTGGCGAAATCCGGGATCATGGAGGTGGAGGCGTTCGTCTACGGCCGCATGCCGCTCGCGATCGCGGCGCGCTGCTATCACGCGCGCGCCTTCAACCTGCCCAAGGACAACTGCCGCTACGTCTGCAACCTCCACAACGACGGCATGACCGTCGACACCCTGGAGGGCAAGCCGTTCCTCACCGTCAACGGCACCCAGACGATGTCCTACACCGTCAACAATCTCGCCGCCGAGATTCCCCAATATCTGGAGATGGGAGTGACGCGCTTCCGGATCTCGCCGCACGACGTCGACATCGTGCGCCTCGCCGAGATGTTCCGCGGCGTCATCGAGGGCCGCACCGATCCGCAGGAGGTGCTGGACGAAACCGACGGCCTGGTCGACGGCGCGCCCAACTCCAACGGCTTCTTCTACGACGAGGAAGGCCTGCGCTACAAAGTCGCGGAATGACCGCGGCCAACGAAAACCCGGCCCTCGCGGCCGGGTTTTTCGTCCCGCCCCGCGCTAGTTGTAGAGCAGGGCGATGAGGATGATGATCGGGATCGGCACCCCGAGCATCCACAACAGAATTGCGCGCATGAGCATGTCTCCCGGTTGTCGCGGTTCCGTTCAGCGGAACCCGAAGAAGGACAGGACAGCCAAGATCACGACCACCAGTCCGATCAGATAGATGATGCCGTTCATGGTTCTGCCTCTGGCTTGAGGAGCGTTCCAGAGTGCAACGCATGTCGGCGCAGGCGGGTTCCTCGCCCGGGAGCCGGGCGGAATGCGGGTTCCCCGGTCTCTAATGGAAGTCGCGCGAGCGGACGCCGAGATCGCCGATGCGGGCGAGATCGGCGGAGAGGTCGTCGAACGCCTCGGCGATCACGTGGACCACCTCGCCCTCCTTCTGCACCCTGCCGCGCGCGGCGAGCGCCCGCGCGGTCGTCAGAATCGCGCGATGGCGATCGAACACGTCGCGCCACACCACCAAATTGGCGATGCCGGTTTCGTCCTCGATGGTGAGGAACACCACGCCGGTGGCGGTGGCGGGGCGCTGCCGCACCAGCACCAGTCCGGCGAGGGCGGCGCGGCGGCCGTCCTTGAGCGCGGTCGCCGCGGCGCACGAGAGGATCCGCCGCGCCGCGAGGCCCTCGCGCAGGAAGCTCAACGGATGCGCGCGGAGGGAAAGGCCGAGACGGCCGTAGTCCGCCGCCACCTCGCCGCCCGCCGCCATCGGCTTGAGCGCCACCGCCGGTTCCGCCGCCTCGGGGAAGCTCTCCCGCGCCGCGGCGGCGGCGAACAGCGGCAACGGCTCGTCCCTCAGGCCCTTGAGCGCCCACAGCGCCTCGCGCCGGGCGAGACCGAAGGCGGGGTGGAAGGCGTCGGCCTCGGCGAGCCGGACCAGCGCCGCCGCGGGCACGCCCGCGCGCCGCCAGAGATCGTCGGGGGAGGCGAAGCGGCCCGCGCCGCGCGCCGCGACCAGCCGCGCCGCGGCGGCGTTGGCGAGCCCCTTGACCATCCGCAGGCCGAGTCGCACGGCGAAACGGCCGGGGCCGTCGGGCTCCAGCGTGCAGTCCCAGCGCGAGGCGTTGACGCACGCCGGGCGCACCGTCACGCCGTGCTCGCGGGCGTCTCGGACGATCTGCGCCGGAGCGTAGAACCCCATCGGCTGGGCGTTCAGCAGCGCGGCGCAGAAAACCTCGGGGTGATGGCGCTTGAGCCAGCTCGACGCGTAGGCGATCAACGCGAACGACGCCGCATGGCTCTCGGGGAAGCCGTAGGACCCGAACCCTTCGAGCTGGCGGAAGGTGCGTTCGGCGAACTCGCGGGAATAGCCCTTCGCCACCATGCCGCCCACCAGCTTCTCCGCGAACGCCGAAACCCCGCCCCGGCTCCTGAAGGTGGCCATGCTGCGGCGCAGTTGATCGGCCTCGCTCGGGGTGAAGCCCGCGCCGACGATCGCGACGCGCATCGCCTGCTCCTGGAACAGCGGCACGCCGAGGGTCTTCTCCAGCACCGCGCGCAGATCGTCGGAGGGATAGTCGACCGGCTCCTTGCCGTCGCGGCGGCGCAGGTAGGGGTGGACCATGTCGCCCTGGATCGGCCCGGGGCGGACGATCGCCACCTGAATCACCAGATCGTAGAAGGTCTTGGGCCTGAGGCGCGGCAGCATCGCCATCTGCGCGCGGGATTCGATCTGGAACACGCCGACGGTGTCGGCCCTGGCGATCATCGCGTAGGTCTCCGGATCCTCGGCGGGAATCCCGGCGAGATCGAGCACCACGCCCTTGTGGGCGGCAAGGAGATCGAGCCCGCGCCGCAGGCACGAGAGCATGCCGAGGGCGAGGCAGTCGACCTTCATGAAGCCGAGGGCGTCGATGTCGTCCTTGTCCCACTCGATCACCTGCCGGTCCGCCATCGCCGCCGGTTCGATCGGCACCAGGCCGTCGAGGCGGTCGCGGGTGAGGACGAAGCCGCCGGGGTGCTGCGAGAGGTGACGCGGCGTGCCGATCAGCAGTTCGGCGAGGTCGAGCGCGAGGCGCAGGCGGCGGTCGGCGGGGTCGAAGCCGATCTCCGCCGCCTCGTCGGCGGTGAGGCCGCGGGAGCCCCACCCCCACACCCGGCCGGAAAGCGCCTTGATCACGTCCTCGGTCAGCCCCAGCGCCTTGCCGACGTCGCGCAGCGCACCGCGGGCGCGGTAGCGCGTCACCACCGCGCAGAGGGCGGCGCGGTCGCGGCCGTAGGTGTCGTAGACCCACTGGATCACCTCCTCGCGCCGTTCGTGCTCGAAGTCGACGTCGATGTCCGGCGGTTCGCGCCGCTCGGCGGAGACGAAGCGTTCGAACAGCAGGTCGTGGCGCGCCGGGTCGATCGCGGTGATACCGAGCACGTAGCACACCGCCGAATTCGCCGCCGAGCCCCGCCCCTGGCAGAGGATGCCGCGGCTGCGCGCGTGGCGGACGATGCTGTCGACGGTGAGGAAATAGGGCGCGTAGGCGAGCCGCCCGATCAGCGTCAGCTCGTGCTCCAGGCTGGCGCGCACCGTCTCCGGCACGCCGCCGGGATAGCGGCGCGCCGCTCCCTCGGCGACGCGGCGCGCCAGCGCCTGCTGCGGCGTGAGGCCGGGGAAGCTCCGCTCCTCCGGGTACTGGTAGGCGAGTTCGTCGAGGGAGAAGCGGCAGCGGTCGGCGATTTCGGCGGCGCGGGCGAGCGCCTCGGGGTAGCGCGGGAACAGCCGCGCCATCTCGGCGGGAGGCTTGAGGTAGCGGTCGGCGTGGCGTTCGCGCAGGAAGCCCAGGTCGTCGATGGTCTTGCCGTGGCGGATGCAGGTGACGACGTCCTGAAGGATGCGGCGGCCCGGCAGATGATAGAGCACGTCGTTGGTGACCACCGCCGCCACCCGTTCGCACCGCGCCAGTTCGGCGAGCTCGTGCAGGCGGAGTTGATCGTTGGGGCGGCGGCGCAGGGTCAGCGCGAGCGAGGCGTCGGCGCCGAAGACCCCGCGCAGCCGCCGCAGGTCGCCCGCGCAGGCGTCGTCGGCGCGGTCGGGCACGAGAATCGCCATCGTTCCGCCCGCCAGCGCCGCAAGGTCGGCCCATCCCAGCACGCACCGCCCCTTGCCGCCGCGCCCCTTGCCGAGGGTGAGCAGGCGGCAGAGACGGGCGTAGGCGTCGCGATCGACGGGATAGACCAGCACCGCCGCGCCCTCCGCGAGGTCGAGGCGGCAGCCGACGACGAGACGCACGCCGGTCGCCTTGGCCGCCTCGTGGGCGCGCACGATCCCGGCGAGCGAGTGGCGGTCGGCGACCCCGAGCGCGGGCAGCCCGAGCAGCGCCGCCTGGGCGAACAGCTCCTCGGCCGACGACGCGCCGCGCAGGAAGCTGAAATGGGTGGTGACCTGAAGCTCGGCGTAAGTCATCAGCCGAAGATCCCGTGCAGGAACCAGCGGTGCGAGCCGGTGGCGGGGGTTTCGCCGTCGCCGGCGCGGAAGATCCAGAAGCGCTCGCCGCCCTCGTCCTCGACGCGGAAGTAGTCGCGCACCGCGATCCACTCGGCGTCCGCCGCCCACCACTCGCCGAACACCCGCTCCGGGCCATCGCCCTTGGCGACGCGCCTGCGGCGACCGCGCCAGGTGAACGCCACCGGCGGATGGTCGGGCAGCAGCGCCATCGCCTCGATCGGCTCGGGGCGCGCGAACAGGCGCGCCGGGCGCGGCCACGGGTCGCTCCAGGTTTCGCCGGTGGCGGGCGCGAGCGCGTCGGCGCGGGCGACGCTGCGCTCCGGCACGTCGCTCGCCACCGGGCGGGCGCGGTGGAGATTCACCGCGCCGACGCGGTTGGCGAGGGTGTCGATCAGGCCCGCGATCTCGGGCCGGTCCGGCGCGCCGAGGCTCCCCTGACGCGCCGTCAGGGGCTCGGCGGCGGTGGCGGAAAGGGTGAGGATCTCGATGCCGAAACCGGGGTCGAGACATTCGATCCGCTCGCGCAACAACCGACCGAGGCGCGCCGGATCGCGCATCGGCGCGGCGAGCCCGACCCGCTCAACCTGGGCGCTGCGGTCCACCCGGTCGGCGCGCAGGTCCACCCGCCGCGCGCCGAGGCCGCGGCGCTCCAGGGTTTCGCACAGCTGCGCGGCGAGGCGGTCGAGATACCTGGCGATGGTTTCGGCGGCGGCGATCGGTTCGGCGAAGGCGCGGCGCGCCTCCACCCGCTGCGGATCGCGCGCCGGAACCACCGGCTCGGGCGCGTCGCCGAACGCCTGATCGAGCCGCAACCCGACCTCGGGACCGAAACGCAGCGCCAGCGGTGCGCGCGGTTGCGCCGCAAGCTCCCCGGCGGTGGCGAAGCCGAGCGCGGCGACGGTGGCGGACGGCAGCCGCAACGCCGCGAGCGGCAGGCGCGCGGCGACCCGCGCCGCCGCCTCGGGCGGCACGATCACGGGCGAGCGCGCGGCATGGCGGGCGAGGCCGTGGGCCAGCCCCCAGGTGGGCGCGATCGCGGCGCGGGCGGCGTATCCGGCGGCGGCGCAGCGCGCCAGCAGATCGGCGAGCAGCGCCGCCTCGCCGCCGTGCAGGTGGTCGGCGCCGGTGGTGTCGAGCACCAGTCCATCGGGCGGGTCGGCGGCCGCCACCGGAGTGTAGCGCAGCGCCCACACCGCGAGGCGCTCCAGCGCGGCGCGGTCGGCGGCGGGCGCGGCGGCGCGGATGTCCAGCCCGGCGGCGAGCGCCTGCGCCCGGCTCGCCGCCATGCCGGGGGCGATGCCGAGGGCCTGCGCGGCGCGGTCCGCCGCCGTCACCACGCGGCGGCGGCCGTCGCGGCCGACCAGGATCAGCGGCCGCTCAGGCGGCAGCCCCGGCTCCGCGCGCCGCAGCCGGTCGGTCGCCCAGGTGGGCAGGAACAGCGAGACGACCCGCGCCATCGCAAGCCTCCACGTCGAATGTCGCCGCCTCCGCGCCGCGGCAGCGCACCAGTTCCAGCCGCCAGCGCGGCCGCCCCACCCCCGGTACCGGCAGCGGCGCGGCGGGCAGCGCGGCGATCCGCCAGCGCGTCGTCGCCGCCGAGGGTTGGGCGAAGGCGTCGGCGCCGCGGCGCAGCCGCCGCACCACCAGTCCCAGGGTGCCGCCCGCCTCCGCCGCCAGTTGCAGCCGCCGCGAGGCGACCATCGGCAGGCGGGCAACCTCCCCCACCACCGCGCCGAGGCCGCCGTGGCGCAGCCCCTCCTCCAGGCAGCCGAGCACTCCGGCGTCGTCTCCGGCGGTCACGTAGATCACCCGGTCCGGCTCCAGGCCCGCCTGGGCGAGCGCCGGAGCGAAGAGATCGGGCCGGGCGAGGCACCACAGCACCGGTCCGGCGCAGCGCGCCGCAAGCCCGGCGGCGAACAGCGCCGCCGCCGCGCCGTGCTCCGCGCCCGCCCCCGCGCCGCTCACCTCGTGCAGCGCGGCGCGGGCGAGCCCGCCGCCGGGCAGGTGCGCGTCCAGCGCGGCGAGGCCGAACGGCAGCACCTCGCCGGAATGGCGGCGTTCGAGGCGGCCGATCTCGGCCCGCAAGGCGGCAAGGGCGGTGCGCACGGGTCTCCTCCGGTTCGGGAACGGCTTATGTTCCTGTTTTGTTCGCTATGAGTCAAGGCCCGGACGCACGGCATGAAAATTCCTCATGCAACGCCGGGCGAGGGTCGGCGGTTGAGCCGGAGCGATCCCGCTGTTCCTCGGAAGGGAGGTCCGCGCATGCCCGCTCTTCTCCGCGGCCGCCCGGCGATTCCCGCGATCACCGGCAGTCTCGTCGCGCTCCTCGGTCTCGGCCTCGCCGCGCTCGGCGGCCGGCTCCAGGTTCTCGGCGGCACCCCCTACTATTTCGCCGCCGGAGTCGGGCTCCTCGCGAGCGGCGTGCTGATCGCCCTCGCCCGCCGCACCGGCGTCTGGCTCTATCTCATGGTTCTCGGCGGCACGGTGGTCCGGGCGATCGCCGAGGTCGGGCTCGACGGCTGGGCGCTGATCCCGCGGGTGGTCGCCCCGGCGGTTCTCGGGCTGTGGCTGTGCGCGCCGCCGGTGTGGGCGCGGGTGGAGCGTTACGCCGGAGTGCGCCCCGAATACGCGCGGCGGCAGTCGTGGGCGGGCATGGCCGCGTGCGCGGCGCTGATCGCGCTGGTGTTCGCGCTGGTGTTCGCGGTGGGCGACCGCGTCACCGAAGCGCGCTTCCTCCAGCTCTCCGCGCCGACCCGATGGAAAGCGCCCGAGCCGCCGACCGGCATCACTCCCGCCAACGTCGCCGCGCTGGAAAAAGGTGTGGTCGTTCTCCACCGGAGACCTGCCGTGCGAGGGCGAGGCCGCGATGGGCCGAGAGTTCGGTTGCCGTGACGGCGTTCGCCCTGCCGCAACCGTGACGATCCGGCGAAGTCGGGCGGCGCGCCCTTTCTCCGCGCCGCCCGCATCCCCATGTCGAGGGGCGGAGGTTTTCCACCTCACCCAACTTTTTCAAAGTCCAAGGGAGCATTCACCATGAAAATCGTGCGCAAGGCATCGGCGGTCTGGTCCGGCGGCCTCAAGGACGGCAAGGGTGCGATCTCGACCGAAAGCGGCGCGCTCACCGGCAAGGTCTACGGCTTCGCGATGCGCTTCGGCGACGAAAAGGGCACCAATCCGGAAGAGCTGATCGGCGCGGCGCATGCGGGCTGCTTCACCATGGCGCTGTCGAAGATCCTCGGCGACGCGGGCTACGTGGCGACGCAGATGGACACCGAGGCCAAGGTGACGATGGAGGAGAAGGACGGCGGCTTCGCGATCACCGCCATCCGCCTGTCGATCCAGGCGAAGATTCCCAACATCGACGAGGCCAAGTTCACCGAGCTCGCCGACGCCGCCAAGGTCGGATGCCCGATCTCGAAGCTGCTGAACACCGAGATCGCCCTCGACGCCAAGCTGGTGATCTGAGGCGGCGATGGGCAAGGCTGCGTGGCCGTTCCTGGTTCTCTCCGGCAGCGGGCGGCTCCGCTCCGGCGCCCGGGCCCGCGCGGTCCGGCCGGAAAGCGCCGTCGACGATTGGGACGGCGAAATCTGACACCCGCTTCCGCCGCGCGGGCTCGCCCGCGCGGCGTCTCTTTCGCACACCCCCCCTACGAAGGAGATGTTCGCATGCGCAAGTTCCCGATCCTTCTCGCCGCCCTGATGCTCTCGGCCGCGCCCGCGTTCGCCGCCGACCCGGCCCGGGTCGCCGACACCGCCAAGGGCAAGGCGCTGGTCGATCCCCAGGGGATGACCCTCTACACCTTCGACAAGGACACCCCCGGCAAGAGCAACTGCTACGACAAATGCGCCGCCAACTGGCCGCCGCTGACGGCCCCGGCCGGAGCCAAGGGAACCGGCGACTGGAGCGTGGTGCCGCGCACCGACGGCGGCGCCCAGTGGGCCTACAAGGGCATGCCGCTCTACGGCTGGGTGAAGGACAGCAAGCCCGGCGAGACCTCGGGCGACGGCGTCGGCGGCGTCTGGCACGTCGCGCAGCCGTAACCCCTGGCGCGGCGGCGGCGGCGCTGCTAAATTTCGTTCTTCGTTCGTTCGCGAAGGACCATGCCAATGGCGATGCGCGCCGGCAGCGCCGACCTGCCGCTCCACTCCGGCCGGGTACCCGCCTGGCTGCACACCCGGATGGCCGCGCTCGGCGCGCTGATCGCCGAGGCGATCGTGCGCGAGTACGGCCGCGACGAATTTCTTCGCCGCCTCGCCCACCCGTTCTGGTTCCAGAGCTTCGGCGCGGTGATGGGCATGAACTGGCATTCCTCCGGCATCACCACCTCGGTGATCGGCGCGCTCAAGCGCGGCCTCGCGCCGCTGTCGGCGGAACTCGGGCTCAGCGTCTGCGGCGGCCGCGGCAGGCACTCCCGCGCCACTCCCGCCGAACTCCGCGCGGTGGGCGAACGCACCGGCCTCGACGGCGACGCGCTGGCGCGCGCCAGCCGCCTCGTCGCCAAGGTCGACGGCGCGGCGGTGCAGGACGGCTTCGCCCTCTACCTGCACGGCTTCGTCGTCGCCGACGACGGCAAATGGGCGGTGATCCAGCAGGGCATGAACGACCGTACCGCGCGGCGCTACCACTGGCTTTCCGAAGGATTGACGAGCTTCGTCGATTCGCCCCACGCCGCGATCGCGGGGCCCAACCGCGGCGAGATCGTCAACCTCGCCGACCGCCGCGCCGCCGGATCCCGCGCGCGCCAGCTCGACCTGCTGCGCGATTTCGGCCCCGGCCGGATCGTGCGCGAGGTGGCGGCGATCGAGGGCCGCGCCGCGCCCGCGCAGCCGTCGCTGCCGCACCTCGCGCTGCCCGCGCATCACGAGGTGCGCGGCGAGGACGTGATCCTCCGCCGCCTCCACGGCGCATTCGCCGCCGCCGCCGAGGCGGGGCCGCGCGACTTCCCCGACCTGCTGCTGGTGCCGGGGGTGGGGCCGCGCACGGTGCGCGCCCTCGCGCAGGTCGCCGAAGTGGTGCACGGCGCCCCCTGCCGTTTCGCCGATCCGGCGCGCTTCGCCTTCGCCCACGGCGGCAAGGACCGCCACCCCTTTCCGGTTCCGCTCGCGGTCTACGACCGCACCCTCGCGGTGCTGCGCGACGCGGTGGCGCGGGCGAAACTCGGCAACGACGACCGGATGGCCGCGCTCAAGCGCCTCGACGCCGAAAGCCGCCGCCTCGAACGCACCGCCGCGGGCCCCTCGGCGGCGGCGGCGATCGCGGCGGAACTGCGGGCGTCCCACGGCTTCGGCGGGATGAGCGTGTTCGGTCCCGAGCCCGCCGTTGCCGAAACCGCGACAGAGCGTTCCGCCGCCGCGCCTTGTGCCGGGGAAAAACGCGCATAGATCGGCAGGGTCAGTTTCGTTGCGATTCGGGAGAGTTCCATCATGCAGCCCAAGATTCTCGGGATTTCCGGCAGCCTCCGCCGGGAGTCGTTCAACACCGCGATCCTCAGGACCCTCGGCGAAAGCCTGAGCGGCGTGGATTTCGAGATTTTCCCCCTCAACGACGTGCCGCTCTACGACCAGGACGCCGACACCGCCACGCCGCCCGCCGGAGTGGCGGCGCTGCGCCAAGCGATCCTCGCCGCCGACGGTCTGGTGATCGCCTCGCCGGAATACAATTACGGCGTCTCCGGCGTGCTCAAGAACGCGCTCGACTGGGCCTCGCGCCCCTACGGCAAATCGGCGCTGAACCGCAAGCCGGTGATGACCCTGACCTCCTCGCCCGCCTTCACCGGCGGCGTGCGCGCGCAGTCGTCGCTGCACGAGACCCTGTTCGCGGTCGGCGCGCGGCCGCTGGCGCGGGCGCAGATCGTCGTCGCCCTGGTGCACGAAAAGATCAAGGACGGCCGCCTCGCCGACGACGCCACCCTCGGCTTCCTCAAGGCGGGCGCCGACGATCTGCTGAAGGAGATCGCCCGTCTGAAGATCGCGGTCGGAGCCTGAATGGACCGCTACTGGGACGATCTCCGCGTCGGCGAATGCTGGACCAGCGCGCCGTTCACCGTCTCCGCCGAGGAGATCGTCGCCTTCGGCCGCGCCTACGATCCGCAGCCGATGCACACCGACCCCGCGGCGGCCGCGCGGGGCCGCTTCGGCGGCCTGATCGCAAGCGGCTGGCACGTCGCCGCGCTGGCGATGCGCGCCTTCGTCGGCGCGAAGCCGTTCGGCGACACGCCGCTCCTCGGCATCGGCGTCGACGAACTGCGCTGGCTGAAGCCGGTGCGGCCGGGCGACGAGCTCACCGTGCGGCGCGAGGTGATCGAACTCAAGCGTTCGGAAAGCAAGCCCGACCGCGGCATGGTCCGCACCCGCGGCACCGTGACCGACGGGAGCGGCGAGACGGTGATGACCGTCGAGGTGCTCACCCAGATGCCGCTCCGCCCCACGGGGCCCTGATCGCCCCGGGTCTGGAAACCGCGGCGCGGATGCCCATGTTGGAAAGACTCGAAAATTCGGCGGGCGATCCGCCGGCGTCCGCGTTCGGCCTCCACAGCGGGAGACTCACGGCATGCGATTTTCGACCTGGGCTCCGGCCGCGCTGCTGCTGCTCGCCGCCTGCGGCGACGAGGTGAGCGGCACCTACGCCGACGAAAAGCACCCCAACAACACCTACACCTTCGACGACGGCAAGGTGACGATCGCCACGCCGGTCGGCACCAAGGGCACCTTCGACTACACCGTCGAGGGCGACACCATCCGCATCGTCCTCAATGCGAACCTCGGCGCGACGATGGCGCTGAAACGCCGGGACGACGGCTCGCTCGCCGACCCGATCGGCTCGCGCCTGGTGAAGCGCTGAACGGCCGCCGCCGGTGGTCGCCGCGGTCGGACAGATGGTCGACCTCGCCGCGGTGCCGTCGGGCACCGAGACGACGATCGTGCAGGCGGGCGTGCCCGAGGCAATTCCGCGCGACGCCTGCCGCCTCGGCTGGCAACAGTCCCTCGCCCATCTCGCCCGCCTCGTCGAGCCGGAGATGCCGGATTAAATCCTCGGGCGGAGTTGGCGCAGCGACGATCGCCGGTCCTGGCCGGACCGCCGTTGCGGGAGGATTCGGGCGCCGGAAATGCAAAAAGCCTTCCGGATCGATCCGGAAGGCTTTTGATATTGGAGCGGGCGAAGGGATTCGAACCCTCGACCCCAACCTTGGCAAGGTTGTGCTCTACCCCTGAGCTACGCCCGCGCTCCGTTGGCTTTGCCGTGTTCGGCGTCGCCAAGGCCCGCGAATATATCGGGCTTTCGTCCGAATGCAACAAAAAAATTCGCCGCCCGGCGCGCCGCGGAAATCCGGCTTAAAGGCTTGCCTCGCCAGCCCGAAAGCTCCATTTTGAGGGCGTCCGGCGGCGAGTCCGGACGATTTTTTACGAACCATCGCGGGCGAGGACCATGGATTTTCTTTTCGGCGACGGCGCGGCGGCGCAGGGCGGAGCGGGCGGCCAGGATCTGGTCAAGGCCTCCAATACCCAGAACTTCATGCGCGACGTCATCGACGCCTCGATGCAGGCCCCGGTGGTGGTGCAGTTCTGGTCGCCCCGCAGCCCGCAGTGCAAGACGGTGACGGAGATGCTGTCGCGCCAGGTGCGCGGCCTCGGCGGCCGGGTGCGTCTGGTCACCGTCAACGTCGACGAAAATCCGCAGCTCGCGCAGCAGATGCAGGTGCGCTCGGTGCCCGCGATCTTCGCGATCAAGGACGGCCGCCCGGTCGACATGATCCAGGGCGCCCCCGCGGAGACCGAGGTGAAATCGTTCCTCGGCGCGCTCACCAACGACGCGCGGCTCAACGCCCAGGTCGACGCGATGCTGGAAACCGCGCGCCAGGCCCTGGCGGACGGCCAGCTGCCGCAGGCGATTCAGCTCTACCAGCAGATTCTCCAGGCCGCGCCGGGCAACCCCGGCGCGATCGCCGGGTTCATGCGCTGCAACATGGCGGCCGGGCGTTTCGACCAGGCGAAGACGATTCTCGCCCAGCTCCCCGACGATCTGAAGAAGAACCCGGAGATCGCCGCCGTCGCCGCGACCCTCGAACTCGCCGCCGAAGGCACCGACGTCGACGTGCCGCTGGCGATCGCCAACCTCGCCGCCAATCCGGACGACCACGAGGCGCGTTTCAACATCGCGATGGCCGCCTACGCCCAGGGCGACGCCGAAACCGCGGTGAAGGAGCTGCTGGAGATCGTCGCCCGCGACCGCGCCTGGAACGACGACGGCGCGCGCAAGCGGCTGCTCAAGATTCTCGAAGCCCTCGGCCCCGCCGACCCGGTGGCGAAGTCGGGCCGCCGCCGGCTGCAGATGATGCTGATGGTCTGATCCGGCGGGGGGGCGGAGGAAGGCATGGCGAAGGACCCGTTCACGACGCGTTACGAAGACCTGCCGGAGATTCTGCCGGTGTTCCCGCTGAGCCAGGTGATTCTGCTGCCGGGCGGGCGGCTGCCGCTCAACGTGTTCGAACCGCGCTACCTCGCCCTGGTGCAGGCGGCGCTGGCGCGGGACCGGCTGTTCGGAATGATCCAGCCGGTCGACGAGGAGGCGGGCGGCGACGCGCCGCCGCTCTATTCGGTCGGCAGCGTCGGCCGCATCGTGCACTTTTCCGAGACCGACGCGCGCCAGATGTTCGTGGTGCTGCACGGCGTCTGCCGCTTCCGCGTGCGCGCCGAGGAACCGGGCGAAGAGGGCTTCCGCCGCCTCAACGTGGATTACGCGCCGTTCCGCGAGGACGTGGCGGTTCCCGGCGGCGGCGTGCTCGACGCGTCGCGTGAGCACATCGCGCAGGTGCTGAAGCGCTACGTCGAGGCGCACGCCCTCGAGGTCGACCTGCGCGCGCTCGAATCGCTGTCGCTGCCGTCGCTGGTGGTCACCCTGTCGATGGCGCTGCCGTTCGAGGCGCCGGAAAAGCAGGCGTTGCTCGAAGCGCCCACGCTCGAACGCCGCTACGCCGCGCTCTGCGCCCTGATGGAAATGGGCGCGATGGGCGGCGCCGCCGGTGACGCCCCGCAATGATCCCGGAGACCCCGACGATGTCCGAAGTCGATCCGACCCTGCTGTCGCTGCTCGTCTGCCCGATGTCGAAGCTGCCGCTGCGCTACGATCGCGAAGCGCAGGAGCTGGTCAACGACGGCCTCGGCATCGCCTATCCGATCCGCGACGGCGTGCCGATCATGCTGGTGGACGAGGCGCGCCGCTTCCCGCCGCCGGACCGCCACCGCCGCTGAGCCTCAACCCCCCGCCGCCGGGTGCCGGAAGACGTCGGGCGGCGGGGTCTGCTTGAGTTCCGCGGGCAACGGCGGCACCCGCTCCCAGCCGAGCTGCTCGTAGAAGCTGCGGCGATCGGTGGTGAACAGCCACACCTCGCGATGGCCGAGCCACGCCGCGAGCGCGACCGTGGCGGCGACGAGATCGCGGCCGATTCCCCGGCCGCGGAACGGCGGGTCGACATACAACGCGGACAGCCACGGCCCGACGTAGGCGCGGGTGTGGAGATCGCTCTGCCGCAGGCTGACGATGCCCGCCGGGCTGCCTTCCCAATAGGCGACGAGCGCGATCGGCAGCCGGTCGACGCGCATTTGGTTGCGCAGCGCGGAGCGCCGGTTTTCAAGGGTTTCGCCGCGCGGCAGGCTCCACTCGGCGTACAGCCAGCGGGCGAACAGCTCGAAATGCCGGGAATCGTCGGCCAAAAAGCCGATGTCCGGCCGGCCATCCGGGGAGACCGCGAATTCCGGCCGCTCGCCGCCGAAGTGCACCTTCGGCCAACGCAACCAACGCTTTGCCGCCGAAATCACCGCGCCTCCCGCCCCGCCCGGAAAACAGGCACCCGGACGTGTCGCTCAAAATTTAGTCAGTGCTGCTGACGATTGGGCGATTTTTGATGCACACACTCTACCCGATCCCGCCTCGATTCCCACATGATTTCTGTAGTGATATGAAATTCTTCATGAAATATTCCCATGTCTGACATGGCACGGGTGATGCATTAACGGTAGACAGGTGCTGAGGCCACAGGCTCACCGAGCCCGTTGGACG
Source organism: uncultured Alphaproteobacteria bacterium (assembly GCA_900079695.1). NCBI lineage: Bacteria > Pseudomonadati > Pseudomonadota > Alphaproteobacteria > uncultured Alphaproteobacteria bacterium. The sequence goes on along the minus strand of LT599022.1, from coordinate 2,722,234 downwards.
GATCGTCCCGGTTTGCGGGGATGGTTTGGTTTCCTGAGTATCAGTGTTTGTTCCTCCCGAGACTCCGGCCCGGTGGCGCGTCCACCGGGCCTTTTTTCTCCCCGAGGCTTTTGACAGCCGCGGCAACCCGAGGTATACGCCTTCGCGCTGCCGCAGCATGAGGGGAGGCCCCGCGATGACCCGACGCGACGACGACAAGTCCGAGATCGACCTGCCGTTCGAGGATCCCAAAGGGATGTTCGGCACCTCGCCGATCGACAAGGAGCTGACCGACGAGGAGGTCGAGTACCTCACCTCGCGCACCGCGCCGCGCCGCCGCCTCACCAGCTCGAAGCGCAAGATCGCCCTCTACCTCAGCCTGTTCCTGTTCCTGCTGTTCTTCGTGCGGCTGATCTACTTCCGCACCGCGCCGATCACCGGCCTCGAAATTCCGCCGGTATTCGCGATCGGCGGCATCGGCATGGGTGAGACCGGGATTCTCATCGCCTGCGTGCTGCTGCCGGCGATCAACTGGTTCCTGATCACCCCCGAGGACGCTTCGATCCGCTGGATGGTGCGCACGATCGGCACGATCGTGCCGCTGCTCCTGCTCGCCCTGCTGTTCGTCATTCCGGCGGAAACGGTCTACCACTGGACCCTGCCGATCTATCCGGCGCACTGATCCGCGCGACGGTTCGAAAATCCCCGGCGGCTTTGCGACGCCGGGGATTTTCCGTTATACGATATTCATGTCTTGTTCTCGGCCGATGTCGGCAAGGAAAACCATGGTCAATCCCGCCCTCGAACGGCTGCCGGGCAGCGCGTTCGTCCGCCTGCGCGAGCTCCTCGGGCCGATCGCGCCGCAGGTGGAAACCCCGATCGCGATGTCGATCGGCGAGCCGCAGCTGCCGCCGCCCGCGCTGATCTCCGAGGTGATCGCCGCCCACGCCCACCTGTGGAACCGCTACCCGCCCAACGAGGGCACGCCCGAACTGCGCGCCGCCTGCGCGCGCTGGCTGACGCGGCGCTTCGGCCTGCCCGCCGGGCTCGTCGATCCGGAGCGCAACGTGCTTTCCGCCACCGGCTCGCGCGAGGCGCTCTATCTGTTCGTGCAGGCGATGACGCCGCCCGAGCGCAACGGCCGCCGCGCCGCGGTGCTGATGCCCAACCCCTATTACCAGGTCTACCGCGCCGCCGCCGAAATGGCCGGAGCCGAGGCGGTGCTGGTGCCCGTCACCGCCGCGACCGGCTATCTCCCCGACTACGCGGCCCTCGATCCGGAAATCCTCGACCGCGCCGCGGTGGCGATCTTCTGCTCGCCCTCCAATCCCGAAGGCGCGCAGGCCGACCTCGGCCGCCTCACCGAACTGGTGCGCCTCGCCCGCCGCCACGGCTTCCTGCTCGCATGCGACGAGTGCTACACCGAGCTCTATTTCGGCGAGCCGCCGCCGTCGGGCCTCAACGCCGCGCTCGCCGCCGCCGCGCCGGGCGAGGACCCGTTCGCGGGCGTGGTGGTGTTCCACTCGCTGTCCAAGCGTTCGAGCGCGCCCGGCCTGCGCTCCGGCTTCGTCGCAGGCGACGCGGCGGCGCTCAAGGCGTTCTTCAAGCTGCGGGCCTACGCCTCGGTGCAGATGCCGATGCCGCTCGCCGCCGCCTCTGCGGCACTGTGGGACGACGATGCCCACGCCGCCGCCAACCGCGCCCACTACGCCCGCCTCATCGCCGTCGCCGACCGTATCTTCGCGGACTATCCCGGCTACGTGCGGCCGCAGGGCGGGTTCTTCCTGTGGCTCAAGGTCGGCGACGGCGAGGCCGCGACCCGCCGCTTCTGGCAGCGGTGCGGCGTGCGCGTGGTTCCCGGCCGCTACCTCGCCGCCGACGATCCCGCCGCCCCCGACGGCAACCCCGGACACGCCTACGTGCGCATCGCCCTGGTCCACGACGAAGCGACCGTGACCCGCGCCCTGACGGCGATCCGCGCCTGCCTCGACGACCACACCGACGGATGAGGAGATCCATGGCCCGTTCCCGCGCCGCCACCGCCCAGCGACGGTTCCTGCCCGAGTCCCTGGCGCGCTTCCTGCGCCGGACCGGCATCCGTGCGCTCGGTCTCGCGGGGATCTGCCTCGGCATCGCGATCGGCGCCGCGCTCGCCAGCCACGCCCCCGGCGATCCCTCGTGGAACACCGTCTCCAACGCCCAGGTGCGCAATCTTCTCGGCATCCCCGGCGCGACCGTCTCCGACATGCTGTTGCAGTGGTTCGGCCTCGGCGGCTGGGCGATCGCCTTCGCGGTCGCCGCCTGGGGGCTGCGCGGCCTGCTGCTCCTGCCCGCGCCGCGGCCGCTGCTGCGCTTCGCGGCGTTGCTGGCGGCACTGCTGCCGCTCACCCTCGCGCTCGCCCACGGCCCCGACGGCCGCAACTGGGGCGGCGCCCTCGGCACCCTCGTCACCGGCAACCTCGCGCCGTTTCTCCGCCCCGCCCCGGGGTGGACGCTGGGGCTCGCGGCCTGGGCGATCGGCGCGCCGCTCGCCCTCGCCGCCCTCGCCTATGCCGCGACGATCCCGCCGCGGGTCTGGGCCGCGCTCGCCGGAGTCGCCGCGCGCGCGCTGAAGCGCCGCCCCGCCCCGCCGCCGCCCGCCAAGCCGCAGCGCGTCCGCCGCGAAACGCCGCGCCGCCCGCAGCGCAGCGGCGAGCCGGTGTTCAGCGGTCCGCAGCCGCGGGTCGCCGAACCCGACGACCCGCCGGAGGACGAAGACGACGACGAGCAGCCGCTGATCGACCGCGGCCCCGAGCCGCCGCCGAACCCGCGCGAAACCGAACGGATGCGCCAGGGCCGCCTCGCCCTCGGGCGACGCAAGAGCGGCGCGTTCGAGCTGCCGCCCCTCGACCTCCTCAACCTGCCGAAAACCGGCGGCGGGCCGAAGACCAGCGACGACGGCCTCAACCAGAACGCCCGGCTCCTGCACTCGGTGCTGGGCGAGTTCGGCATCTCCGGCGAGATCGTGAAGATCCGCCCCGGCCCGGTGGTGACGCTCTACGAGCTCGAACCCGCGCCCGGCACCAAGACCTCGCGCGTCGTCGGTCTCGCCGACGACATCGCCCGCTCGATGAGCGCGATCTCGGCGCGCATCGCGGTGATCCCCGGGCGCAACGTCATCGGCATCGAGCTGCCCAACGCGCGCCGCGAAACCGTCTACCTGCGCGAACTGCTCGCCTCCGACGCGTTCGTGAAGTCGCAGCAGACCCTCTGCCTCGCCCTCGGCAAGGACATCGGCGGCGGCGCGGAGTACGTCGACCTCACCCGCATGCCTCACCTGCTGATCGCCGGCACCACCGGCTCGGGCAAGTCGGTGGCGATCAACACCATGATCCTCTCCCTGCTCTACCGCCTCACGCCGGAGCAGTGCCGGGTGATCATGATCGACCCGAAGATGCTCGAACTCTCGGTCTACGACGGCATTCCCCACCTTCTCGCGCCGGTAGTCACCGACCCGGGCAAGGCGGTGGTGGCGCTGAAGTGGGCGGTGCGCGAGATGGAAGACCGCTACCGCGCGATGAGCCAGCTCGGGGTCCGCAACATCCAGGGCTACAACCAGAAGCTCGCCCAGGCGCGGGAGAAGGGCGAAACCCTCACCCGCACCGTCCAGACCGGCTTCGATCCGGAAACCGGCGAGTTGGTCTACGAGGAACAGGAACTCGACCTCAAGGCGCTGCACCACATCGTCGTGGTGGTCGACGAAATGGCCGACCTGATGCTGGTGGCGGGCAAGGACGTGGAGGGCGCGATCCAACGCCTCGCGCAGATGGCGCGCGCTGCGGGCATCCACCTGATCATGGCGACGCAGCGCCCCTCGGTCGACGTGATCACCGGCACCATCAAGGCCAACTTCCCCACCCGCATCAGCTTCCAGGTCACCTCGAAGATCGACAGCCGCACGATTCTCGGCGAACAGGGCGCGGAACAACTGCTCGGCCAGGGCGACATGCTCTACATGGCGGCAGGCGGGCGCATCACCCGCGTGCACGGGCCGTTCGTCTCCGATCAAGAGGTCGAGGACGTGGTCGCCTTCCTGCGCGAACAGGGCGAACCGGAATACGTCGAGGACGTCACCGTCGACCCCGACGCCGAACTCGGCGGCGACGACGACGAGCCGGGCGGCTCCGGCGGCGACGCGCTGTACGATCAGGCGGTGGCGATCGTCTTGCGCGAACGCAAGGCCTCCACCAGCTTTATCCAACGGCAATTGCAGATCGGCTACAACCGCGCAGCGCGCATCGTCGAAATGATGGAGCGCAACGGCGTCGTCAGCCCGGCCAACCATGTGGGCAAACGCGAAATTCTCGGTGGGGGATCGTAAGTGACAGGTATCCGGCGGATCGCACGGGCGCTTCTCGTGCTCGGAGCGGCGTTCGCATTTTCCACCGCCGCCGAGGCCGCGCCCAAGGCGGCGGACCTCACGCCGCAGCAGGCCGAAGCGGTACGCGAGGCGGAGCGCACCCTCGGCGCGCTCAAGACCCTGCGCGCGCGCTTCCTCCAGGTCGCGCCGAGCGGCGAGATCTCCGAGGGCACGCTCTATCTCTCGCGCCCCGGCAAGCTGCGCGTCGAATACGATCCGCCGACCGGCGTGCTGGTGGTCGCCAACGGTTCGTACTTCACCTTCGTCGACACCAAGGTCGACCAGTACAGCTACCTCGACCTCGACAGCTCCCCGGCGGGGCTGCTGCTCAAGCCCGAGGTCCGGTTCTCGGGCAAGGACGCGCGCATCACCCGCGTCGCCGAACCGCCGGGCGTGCTCGAAATCACCGTGGTGCAGGAAAGCGATCCCACCGCCGGAAGCCTGACCCTGGTGTTCACCCGCGCGCCGTTCGCGCTGGCGCAGTGGCGCGTTACCGACGCCCAGGGCCTCGTCACCTCGGTCACGCTGCAGAATCCGGAAACCGGGGTTTCGCTGCAGGATTCGCTGTTCCGGACGCCACGCCCGCGGTGAATTCAACCTATGCGATTCATGCAGGCCAGGCATGTTGAATGCGTGGTGGTGCTGGGCGAAACGCATTCCCACCTCTGGTTTACGAGAGGCGCTGCAACGGCGTCGATCGGAAGGACAGCGGCCCCCCCAGCCGCCCCTTCGCTCCGATAGGAGACACAGGCGCCCGGTTTCCCCCTAACCGGGCGCTTTTCTTTCGTCCGGCATCTCCCCACATCTCCTTGACGTCACAAGGAGATCCGCGAATGTCGAAGTTCCTGCCCCAGATCGGCCAGCCCTACGTTCTCGTCGAAGGCGGCGGCATCTTTCCGGTGCGGCGCATCTATTGCGTCGGCCGCAACTACGCCGACCACGCCCGCGAAATGGGCTCGGACCCCAACCGCGAGCCGCCGTTCTTCTTCTCCAAGCCCGCCGACGCGGTGATCCAGGGCCACCACGTGCCCTACCCGCCGATGACCTCCGACCTGCATCACGAGGCCGAGCTCGTGCTCGCGCTCGCCTCCGGCGGCCGCGATCTCACGCCGGAGGCCGCCGACGCGGCGATCTGGGGCTACGCCGTCGGCGTCGACCTCACCCGCCGCGATCTTCAGGCCGAAGCCAAGGAAAAGGGCCGCCCGTGGGACCTCGCCAAAGGCTTCGACCACTCCGCCCCGATCGGCCGGATCTCGCCGCGCGACGGCGTCGAGATCGGCAACGCCACCGCGATCCGCCTCTCGGTCGACGGCATCGTCAGGCAGCAGGGCACCCTCGGCCAGATGAGCTGGGCCCCGGCGGAAATCGTCTCCCGCCTCTCGGCCTACGTCGAACTGAAGCCCGGCGACCTGATCTTCACCGGCACCCCGAGCGGCGTCGGGCCGCTCCGGCGCGACCAGCATGTCGTTGCCGAAATCGAGGGACTGTCGAAGGTGATGTTCACGATCGAGTGAAGGAAACCCGGGCCGGGCTCCGCCCGGAGCCGCGAGGGGACCCGGTCCCCTCGACCCCCGCGAAGCGATCCGCTCGCTCAGGTCGATGGCGCTTCGCGCAAAAGCCGAATGTTCCTAGACACATGATCCCGCAGAACCCCGAGATTAAACGGGATCAAGGGTGACAACCCGAGACGCCCGCAGAAACCCTGGAGTTCCGGAGGTCCGATGGACCCCCTGCGGCGGCGCGCCGTTGGTGTTGCTGTTCGGGCCGATGATCGGCGCCGGGACACTTGGTTCCGCAAAACGGGAGCCGCCGCTTGAGAGGACCTTAGGGGCCTTTTAGAGCGGCGGCCCTCGTCTCTTAAAATTCGCGCCGCCAACATACCACGGGAAATCTCGTCGGCAAACTCGCCCCGGTTGACCGTGACATACGGGCTTGGGCACTCTCGGAATGGGCGCGTCCTAACCACTCTCAAGCCAAGAGTTTGCCTGACGCCGAGCCGGTGTCCCGCGGGTTGCGCAACTCGCGCCGAAGCCCGATCACCATCCCCTTAAGACCCGCTTCCCGCTCCTCTGGGGCAAAATGCCGGATCAGGTCGCCGTACCAACGGCTCGCCATCTGAACCAGCTGCAGCGGCTGGATACGGGCGTTCTCTTCCCGATAGACCTCCGAGATCCTGCTGGCGACGCGGCCTAGCAGTTCCTCGTCGATGACATCCGCCCCGGACGGTGTGCCGCTCGGATGCATCGGCCCGCGCCCGGTGGCCAGCCACTCGACCGACACGCCCAGCGCCGCAGCCAGCAACACGACCTTCGAAAGCCCTGGCTCGGACCCCGCGAGATACTTCCTGAGCAACGGCCGCGAGATATCGGGGCAACGGGCGGCGAAGGCGCTTTCCGTTTCACCGCCCATCGCGAGCCGAAGCCGCTCCGCAAAGCCGTCATCCGGTTTCAGGTCTTCCGTCATGCGTGAAACTCAAGTTTCATATCGGGTGAGGTTGGTTCAGATTTCCGATAACCATCTGATATGAGCCAATAAATCTCCGTATGAGGCCCATACGTGTGCCCCGAAAGCCTGAAACTCGATCCGGATAGAAACCGAAGTTTCTTGACCGTCTGAAACTTTGGTTTCATATTTCCAGACATAGAAATTCTAACCCCTAAAAAATGCCGGCCTGGCGGGGCCAGCGGATCAGGAAGAGGAAGGTACGAATGCCCAAGGCCAAAGGCTGGCACAAGTCGGACATCAAGGCCGCTCTGGAGAAGCGCGGCCTGACGTTGTCCGCGCTCGACCAGAACCACGGCCTGCCCGACGGCACCTGCAGCGCGGCGTTGCGCAAGCCCCATTCGGTGGGCGAGACGGTGATCAGCACCGCTCTCGGCATTCCCCCCAAGGACTTGTGGCCTTCGCGCTACGCAGTCGACGGCACCCGGAAACGTCCTCAACCTGCCGCCAACTATCGCACCGCCCGGCCCCGTGGTCACTGCCAAAACGGAGCAAGGGCTTGAACATGAAAAAGCACCTGATTGAACACCGGCGCCAGGGTTTCGTGCTCGATAGCGCGAAGCTCGACGTTCAGACCGCCGACGGCGTGTTGCAGCTGGCGATGTGCATGGAGGCCGGAACCCACCGGGTTCTGACCACCGGCCTCGGCACCGACCGCGACGGCGCGATGGTCGCGGCCTTCCGCAAGGCGGTCGAGCAGGACGGCGTGCCGATCGTGGTCGAGATCGACAACGCGGCGAGCCTGCCGCAGTTGGTGCGCGAGTGCTGGCTGCAGGGTGTGGAGATCATTTCCCTCGCGCCGTTCAATCCCTACTCGGGTTCGATCGAGCGTCAGATGCGGCGCTTCCGTGAACAGGCCCGCGCCGTCTACGGCATCGCGCCGCAGGATATTGACGGGGGGCGGGCATGAAAGCCCTCGGCCTCCAAACCCTCAAGGTCGCGGCGATCAGCCTCGGTGCCCGCCTGCGTCCGGTGAACGACGATCACGCCCGGCACATCGCCGAGAGCATCCAGGAGAGCGGCCGCCTGCGCAACCCGATCGAGGTGCGCGTGGGCCGCAAGCCCGGCACCTATCAGGTGGTCTCCGGCGGCCATCGCTTCCGCGGGGTCGAGATCCTGCAGTGGGACGAGGTGGACGCCTTCGTCTACGAGATGACCGATCAGGAAGCCCTGATCTGGGAGATCGACGAGAACCTGCGCCGCTACGAGCTGACGCCGCTCGACCGCGCGGTGTTCCTGGCGGAGCGGCAGCGGGTCTACGAGGAACTCCACCCCGAGACGAAGGCGGGCGTCGCCGGCGCCGAGGCGAAGCACGGACGTGCAAACGACATCGTGTCGTTTGCATCCGACGCGGCGCAGAAATGCGGCCTGACGCCGCGCACGATCCAGCGCGCGGTGCAGATCGCCAACGGCCTGACCCTGGCGACCCGGCAGCGGGTTTCGGGTACGCCGCTCGCCACGAAGCAGTCGGAGCTGATGGCCCTGGCCAAGCTCACGCCCGCGGAACAGGCGGACGCGCTGGAGCTGCTGCTCGCCGACGAACCCACGGTCAAGACCGTCGACCAGGCGGCGCAGGCGGTTCGTGGCGTGCGCGTCGCGGTCGACCCCGACACCGACAAGGCCCTCTCGAAGCTGATGCGCGCTTGGCGCGACGCTCCGCCCGCGGTCAAGCGGGCCTTCCTGGCGGCGAAGATGGAAGACGCACAGGACCGTGTCCTGCGCGATTTCGTCGCCGACCAGGTCAAGCGGCAGGAGGCGGCATGATGCGTCTTTTCCGCACGCTCCTGGCCCTGGTGCTCAGGTCGAAGAACCGGAAGGCGGCGTCTGATGATCGGATCGCGACTGAAGTCGCGAAACGAGTTGGTCAAGCTCTTGAGCAATCTCGTCTTCAGTCGCTTCGGATAGCCAGGTTTGGAGCGGCCGTTTCATCGCTTTCCCGGCGTCCGCGTGAAGGAGGGCTGAAATGAGCAATGCCTTCAGCGGGTCAAGCTCCGGCGTCTCCAGCATCGCTTCGAGGAACCCGATGCTGCTGCGCAACGGGATCGTCGCGGCCTCCGTCTCGGTGTGCCGCACGTATGTCTCGACCACGGTTAGCACCTCGGCGGCCTCGCGCAGGCCGATGATTTCCTTGCGGTTGAGAGCCAATACGAGGCCGTTCACCAGCCATTTCAGCCCGTCGACCTGGCCTTGCAACATGGCCAGCTCGGTTCTGAGTTCGATTTCGTCCATGAGTTTCCCCCTCGGGTGTGTCGCAACACCGAGTGTAGGGGAAGGTCGGCCGGCCGTCACCCGCCGCCACGGGGCGGCGGCCGGTCGGCCGTCGCGGGGAGGGATGCTCTGATGTCCCGCCATCGCGATACCCGAACTTACGAACTGCTGTCCTGGCAGCCGCCGGAACCGGCCCAAGCGTTCGAACCCGAGAAGGTGCGGGCGGCGTCGCTGCGCACGTCGATCTGCCGGGCCTTGGCCGTGTCGCTCAAGGATTGCGGCAAGGAGCGTGAGGAGATCGCCGCCGAGATCGGCAAGTTCCTCGGCGAGCCTTGCTCCAAGGCGATGTTGGACGCCTATGCCTCGGAAGCCCGCGAAGATCAGGTCATCTCGCTGCTGCGTTTCCTGGGGTTGATCCACGCGACCCACGACATTCGGCTGATGCAGGTGCTCGCCGAGATGTTCGATTGGGCGGTGGTCCCGGCCAAGTATCTGCCCGCGATCGAAGAAAGCATCATCGCGGACAAGATCGAAGAGCTGACGCAGCGCCGCTCGGTGGTGCGCAAGCTGTGGAAGGGGGCCTGACCATGCGCCGCCCTTCCCGCCAACTCGACCTGCTCGACCTGATCCCGACCCGCCAGCCGCGCCGCATCGGCCGCGAGACTGCCGCCCTCTATGGGACGGTTCTCGCCCTGCGCCGGTTGCACGTCTCGGTGCGCCCCGAGGGGCAGGGCCACCGTGTCGACGGGGCGCTGATGTCCACCGCAGAACTCTACGCCTACGCCCGCCGGCTCGGGGCGCAGCGGATCGTCAAGAAGGGGGTGCCGCTGTGACTATCGACTGGCAATGGATGAAGCCCGCGCAGATGGCGGAACACCTGGGGGTCAGCCACCAGTGGATCAACCGGATGATCGCGGATCGCGATCTGCGGGCGCCCGCCCGCCGGTTCTGCGCCGCCAACCCCGGCGGCCTGTGGCGCCGGGCGAAGAAAGGGCCTGGCTTCGAGTACCACTACTCGGTGCTCGACCCGGTCGCCCGTGCGCGGTGGGAGCGGCAGCACAAGCCCGAGGTCGCGACCCCGGAAGGCACGCGCAAGGCGATGAAGGCCCGCCTCGCCCGCGACGACGCCTGGGCGCGTTACGAGCGGGTGCCGGAGGCGCGCAAGGCCGCCGCCCGGGCGAAGCTCGAAGTGCTTGAAGCGGTTCGCACCAGCATTCTCGCCGGGACCCCGAAGGAAGTGGCGATCGAGCTGGTGTGCGGCCCGCGCGGCATCGGCCCGCGCACTTACCGCGACTGGGAAGACCGCGTCACCGGGGTCGAGCGGGCCGACTGGCTGGCCTACCTCGTCGACCACTACGTGGGCCGCACCGCCACGGTCGAGATGAGCCCGGAGGCGTGGGAGTATTTCAAGGCCGACTTCCTCCAGCAGTCCGCGCCCGCGCTCGCCGCCTCCTATACCCGCACGGTCGAGGTCGGAGAGACGAAGGGGTGGAAGATCCCCTCGGCCAAGACCTTCCAGCGCCGCCTGCAGCGCGAGATCCCGGCGGAGACCATCGTCCTCCTGCGCGAGGGCGAGGAAGCGGCCTTGCGGATGTTCCCCTCGCAACGACGCGACCGCAGCAGTCTGCACGCCCTGGAGGCGGTGAACTTCGACGGCCACAAGTTCGACGTGTTCGTGATCTGGCCGGGGGTGGACAAGCCGGTGCGCCCGGTGATCGCCGCCTTCCAGGATCTCTACAGCGGCAAGATCCTCAGTTGGCGGATCGACCTGTCGGAGAACGCGACGGTGTTCCGCCTCGCGTTCGGCGACATGCTGGAATGGGGCATCCCCGACCACGTCGTCATCGACAACACCCGGGCGGCCGCGAACAAGTGGCTGTCGGGCGGCACCTCGCACCGCTTCCGGTTCAAGGTCAAGGCCGACGAACCCGACGGCATCTTCAAGACCCTCGGCTGCGAGGTTCACTGGGCGCAGCCCTACCACGGCCAGTCGAAGCCGATCGAACGCGCCTGGCGGGACCTCTGCGAATACATCTCGCGCAGCCCGGACTGCGTCGGCGCCTACACCGGCAACAACCCGACCGCCAAGCCCGAGAACTACGGCTCCCGCGCCATTCCGATGGCCGACTTCCTCCGCATCGTCGAGCGCGAGATCCGGCTCCACAACGCCCGGACCAAGCGCGAGAGCAAGGTGTGCGGCGGAGTGATGTCGTTCGACCAGGCGTTCACCGCCTCCTACGCCCAGGCGCCGATCCGCAAGGCGTCGGCCGCGCACCGCCGGATGTGCCTGCTGGCGCCCGAGAAGGTCACCGCCCGCAAGCCCGACGGCCATGTGGAGATCCTCGGCAACCGCTACTGGAACGAACGCCTGCCGGGCCTGATCGGCACCAAGCTGGTGGTGCGCTTCGACCCCGACGCCCTGCACCAGGACGTGCATGTCTACCGCCTGGACGGGTCCTACCTCGGCCCGGCCGCGTGCGTCGCCGACACCGGTTTCTTCGACGCCGACCACGCCCGCACCCATGCCCGCGCTCTGGGCGACTGGCACAAGGCCAACAAGGCGGTCGCCAACGCCGAACGGCGTCTTTCCGCCGCCGAGGCCGCAGCGATGCGCCCGAGCCTGCCCGAGGACGAGGTGAAGCCGGAGGCCAAGGTGGTCCGGGGCAGCTTCGGCAACCTCGCCCTCAAGCCCGACACCGATGTCGACCGGCCGCAGACCCAGGCGACCGTCGAATTCTTCGAGACCTTCTCCCGCGGCGTGGCCCTGCTGCGCCAGGGAAACGAGTAGGGCGCGGAAGCCGCCAAGCCAATCCGCGCCCTTAGTTTTCACCAGAAACAGGAACCTAGCAGATGAACATGATCGCCGAAACCCTTACCGAAACCGACGTCGAGCAGATCCGCGTCGACGCCAAGCGGATCGCTGCCGAGGCGTATCCCTCGCAAGCCGCCGCCGCGCGTGACGCCGGCATCGCCGAGTCCACCTTCGCCGCCTTCTGCTCCGACACCTACGCGGGCGACAACGCCAAGGTCGCGGCCAAGGCCAAAGCGTGGCTGTCCTCCCGCGCCGAGCGCGCCAAGACCGCCGCGACGATCCCGGTGGCGCCGTCGTTCCAGATGACGCCGACCGCCGCCAAGATCATCCCCGCCCTGCAGTGGGCGCAGGTGGCCCCGGACTACGTGCCGATCATCGGTGCGCCGGGCCTCGGCAAGACCCGCACCCTCGAACACTACGCCGCCTGCAACGCCAACGTGTTCCTGGTCACGATGGAACCGGCGTGGTCGTCGGCCAACGCCATGCTCGCCGCACTGTGCCAGGGCATGGGCCTGGACGAACGCTCCTCCACCAAATACTCGTCGGCGATCCGCGCCAAGGTGAAGGGCCTGCAGGCGCTGATCATCGTCGACGAGGCGCAGTTCCTCTCGACCGTCGCCCTCGACCAGCTGCGGGTGATCCACGACACCGCCAAGGTCGGCGTGGTGCTGTGCGGCAACCGGCAAATCCATACCCGGCTCTACGGCAGGGGCGACGAAGCCAACGCGCAGCTGTTCTCGCGGGCGGGGATGAAGTTCCACCAGTACCAGCCGCTGGCGGGCGACATCTGCGGCATGGTCGCCGCGTGGGGCGTCACCGACAAGGCCGAGGTCGCCTTCCTCAAGACGGTCGGCCGCAAGCCGGGCGCACTCCGCAACGTCGACAAGGTGATGAAGCTCGCCTCGATGCTCGCGGTCGGCGGCGGCGAACCTCGCGGCCTCAAGCACATCCGCGCCGCCTGGGAACAGATCGACGTCAACCTGACCGTGACCGCGGGCTAAACGGAGGGAAACATGTTCGAACTCACCGCCTCGAAGATCGCTGACCATTCGGTACTTACTATCCCGCCGGGAACCGCTCTGCCCGAGCACATCGAAGACAGCATGGTCTACGTCGGCACCAGCGCCGACTACGGTCACTACGTCCAGGTCTACCTCTGCGAAGACGCGGTCATTCGCGGGATGCCGGTAGTTTTTACGGTGTGCGATCGCGCCGACTTCCGCGCGTGCTACCGCCACGCCCGCATGATGCGCCCGGGTGGCGCGGCCAACAGGAGGTAAGCCCATGCTCAGTCAAGACATTGACAACCTTGCCGACGGCTTCGCGCTGTGCGTCGACGACGGCGTGACGTTCCCCGCCAACACCGTTCCCCACCTGGTGGCGACGCTGCGCGACCACGCCGCCCAGGCCCGGGCGCTCGAAGGCGCGCAGGTCGCCCCGGCCGCCCGCGCGACCGCCGAGGATCTGCCCGAGAACGTCGTCCGGATCGCCGGCATCCTGCATCGCTCCGGCGTCCGCACCGGTGACACCCTGCTGGCCTCCGAAGGCCCCGGGGGTGCGGCATGAACGAGCTGGACACCAAGGCGACCTGGCGCTTCCACCGCGACGGTCGGGAGATCGCCGCCCGCGCGATCGGCGTCCGTCAGTTCTCCGACCGCCAAGTGGTGATCCTCCGCGCCACCGACGAAGCCTTGTGGATCGGCGAGTGGTCGGCCAAGGGCGCCACGGTGGTGCGCGGCCCGGTGTCCCTCAAGGAAGCCGTGTTGGCGGCCGAAGGGATCGTCTTCGGCGTGCGCGACCACGGCTCGGTCGCGGCGCTCACCAACCAGCTCGCGGTCGGCCTGCTGATGTTCAACGTCGCGCTGGTCAAGCCGTCGGTGCTCGATCCCAAGCAGTACGCGCCGATCCCCGACGCGCCGGAGGTGCACGCATGCTGACCCTCGGCCCGGTCTCCCGCCGTCAACGCGCGATCCGCCGCCGCAATGCCCTGCGACGCCTGCTCTCGCTTCTCACCGCTCCCGCCGACGCGCTCGCCCGCGCGCTGGCCTCCCTCTAAGCCCCTCTGAAAGGCACCTGAACGATGTCCAAGACCCCTCTCAAACCCGCCCCCACCCCCGGCGCCGTCGAAATCGGCGGCGTCCTGTATCTCCGCAACGCCCAGGGCGACCTCGTCGCCCTCGGCAACGTCAAACCGATGGACCTCCTGATGGACGACATGGTGCGCAAGGTCGCCGGGTACGCCGAGGATCTGTCGGCCGAGCTGGCGCGCTTCGCCACCCACACCGACGCCGACATCGCCGCCCTCGACGCGCTGATCGCCCAGGACTACGGCGTCGAGCCGCGCGAGACCAAGGGCAACCGCACGTTCGTGAGCTTCGACGGCCTGTTCAAGGTACAGGTGGCGGTCTCGGAGCGGATCGTCCTCGGCCCCGAGCTGCAGGCGGCGAAGGCGGTTCTCGACGCGATGATCCTGGAGCGCGGCGAGGGCGTCGACCCGTTCCTGCTGACCCTGGTCAAGCGCGCCTTCAAGGTCGACCAGGAAGGCAAGGTCGACGTGCGGGCGATCCTGGCGCTGCGCCGCATGCAGGTGGACGATCCGCGCTGGGCGGACTTCACCCGCGCGATCGACGACGCGGTGCGGGTGGTCGGATCGAAGCGGTACATCCGCATCTACCGCCGCGACCGCGCCGACGACGGCTGGAAGATGGTGCCGCTCGACCTTGCCGCGATCGAACCCGGCCCGGCCGCCGTCGCCCGTCGCAGCCTGCGGCGACAGGTGGAGGAGATGGGCGAGCGGATCGCCCAGGCGCGCCAGGCGCTCGCTGTCGGCGGCGTGGAAGCCGCGCTCGCCATTCTCGGCGCCGACGCGGTGGCCGACACCGGGGAGGCCGCGTGATGGCGAAGCCCGAAATCTCGGTGACCTTCACCCTGTCCGAACTCGACGCCGACGGCATCGGCATCGCGACCGGCACCGTCGGCGACGTTCTCCTGGTGCGGATGGAATGCACTCAGGCGGAGTTCAACGAACTCGCGCTCCACTTCGGCGGCGTGGCTGTGCCCAAGGCGACCGCCGACAAGGCGCGAGCGGAACAGGCCCGGCGCGAGGCGCTCGGGCGGACGATGGTGGAGGAGCTTCTTCCCCTGAGGACCGTGGCGGCCGAGCCGGCGGAAGGCGGTGCGGCATGATCGACACCGAAGCCCGGCGGCGTCTGCGCGAGACGATCGCGGCCCTGAGCGCCCGCACCACCGACCGCGGTTGCACCGAAGCCGAAGCGCTGGCGGCGGCGGAGAAGGTGGCGGAGCTGCTCTCCAAGCACGGCGTGGTCGATCCGGCGACGCTCGAATTCGACGAAGCGCGGATCGAGATCGGCCGCCGCACGGTGGTCGACGAACTCTGGCCCCAGGTCGCGGTGTTCTGCCACTGCAAGCTCTGGCTCTCGGGGTCCAACCGGAAATGGGCGGTGGTCTATTTCGGGCGCTGGAACGACGTGCTGGTGGCCGAGTATCTCCACGCCCTGTTGGAGCGCCACCTCAAGGACGCCACCCGGGAATGGCAGCGGAGCCACGAATACCGCCGCCGTCGCTCTCCGAAGATCAAGCGCGAAGCCACCAAGGCGTTTCAGCAGGGCCTGGTCCACGCCCTGCGCGGCAAGCTCTGGTCGCTGCAGTGGCGCTGCACGCCGAAGGTCGAAGGCACGAACCACCAGGCCCTCGTTCTCTCGCCGCTCGCCGCTGTGGAAGAGGAACTGAACCGCCGCGGCATGCAGTTCGGCAAGCCGCTGGCGCCGGTCAAGGGTGCGTCCAAGAAGTTCGACGACGAACAGGCGAGCGGTCGAACCGCCGCCCGGGACATCGACATCAACGCCGCCGTCGCCGGTGGACGCCGCCCGAGCGTCGCCGGGCTGCTCGCGGCCAACTGAGGCGAAACCGCCGGGGAAACCCGGCGGTCGGCGAAGGGCTGGCCGCCCCGCCCTGACGATGCCAGGCCGAGAGGGATGGAACCCATGAACCGGATTTTGCCGATCCTGCCCGAGGATTTCGCCGCGCAGCTGCGCCAGGATTTCGAGAGCTGCCATGTCACCGAACCGCCGCCCGCGCGCCGCCTCCCCGAGATGGACCCGGCCGAGCGCGAGCGGCTGATCGCCGAACACATCGCCAAGTTCGGCGTCACCCGGAGCATCGACTTCGCTGCCGACCAGCCCGCGATCGACGCCCTCCGGGCCGCCGGCATGGTGGTGGTCTCGTCGCGCTGCGTCGATCCCCGCCGCCCCTGGATCGTCAACGGCAAGCGCTACAGCACCGCCGACCTCTGGCGCCAGGCGAACCAGGCGCGCCGCACCCTGCGCCTGCCGAAGATCCGTCGGGGCAGTTGATCATGGGCGTCACCCCGGAGCGCCGCCGCCTGATCGCCGCCGTCCACGCCGCCGCCAAGGCGCACGGCCTGGACGAGGAAACCTACCGCGACAAGATCGAGCTGGTGGTGGGCGCGGGCACGCGCTCGGCGTCCGCCTGCAGCGACGCGGAACTGCGCCGGGTACTCGACGCGATCAACGGGGCGAAGTCGCCCTCGGCCTATCGCGCCGAAAGCCCGACGGCGCGCAAGGCACGGGCGCTGTGGATCTCCGCCTACAATCTCGGGCTGATCGCGGACGCTTCCGAAGGCGCTCTCAGGGCCTGGGTGGCGCGCCAGAACGGCGTCGACGACCTCGCCTGGGTGCGCCCGTCGAAGGCCGATGCCGTCATCACCGCCCTCAAGCAGATGGCGAAGCAGCGCGCCGGCGTCGATTGGTCGGCCTATCCCGACCCGCGCCTGTGCGTTCTCGCGGCGCAATGGCGGCTGCTCGTCGCGGCGGGCGAAGCTCCGGCCGAGAGCCTGGACGCCCTGATTTCCGACATCTCGGCGGAGACGCTGAACCGACTGCTCGCGGATCTCGGCCGCCGGATCAGGGCGCGCACGCGATGACCGACCACCTCCCCGGCATGCTCGGCGAACTGGAGCGGCGCGGCCTGCGGGCCGACGCGCTCAAGCTCGCCGCCGCCTGGGGAGGCACCAAGCGCTACATCCCGGCGCGGCCCACCTCCGAGAGCGAGATCTGCAAGGTGATCAGCCTGGAGGCCGCGATGGCGCTCGCCGACGCCTACGGCAACGGGCATCACGACATCCCCCTGGCGGCCGGTCTCGGCAGCAAGAAGGCCGCCCTCCGCCGGGTCCTCGCCACCGGCTCCACCGACGCCGCGCGTGCGGTGGGCTGCTCGGCGCGGTATGTCCGGATGGTGCGCAACGGCAGCAAGGACACCCGCCAGGGCGACCTGTTCGAGGATTGACCTCGGCCCCGTGGTCGTGCGAGCGTTGCCCTTGGTCGACACGCCGCCCCCAAGCGGAACACTTCCGCGCGGCCCACCCCAGGCACGGCACCTAGGCTGAACCCATCCATCCCTGGGGGGTTCCCATGTTCGACCGCTTCCTGTCCGCCTTCGCCGGCGTCGCCGCCTGGCTCGGCGACTTCACCATTCTCGCCGCCACCCTCAAGATCACCTATGCCACGGTCGGCATCCTGCTGGTGGTCTACGTGTCCCGCTGGCTCGACGCCCGTGCGTCCAAGGCCCTGGCGCGCGACGATCCCAAAGGCTTCGGCGCGGCGCTCAAGCTGATCCGCGAGAACGCCCAGGCGGCCGCGATCTACTACGGCTCGCGCTTCGTCGGCGTGGCGCTGGTGGTCGCGGCGCTGATGGGCTGCTCCCGCGCCGACGCGGCGGTCGCCTTTTCCTCCCGCTACGACCGCGCGATCGCGTCGGCGGTGGAAACCTACTGGCCCGACTATCCCTTTCCCGCGTCGTGGAAGGCCCAACTGATCCAGGAGAGCGGCTTGAAGGCCGAGGCGGTCTCGCCGGTGGGCGCGCGCGGCCTGGCGCAGATCATGCCCGGCACCTGGGAAGATCTCCGCCGCCAGTTGCGCCTCGGGCCGACCGCCAGCCCGCACGACGACATCGCCATCCAGGCGGGGGCCTACTACATGGCGCAGCAGCGCCGCGCCTGGTCGTCGCCGCGCCCGCCCGATCGCCGCCAGGAGCTGGCGCAGGCGAGCTACAACGCCGGTCTCGGCAACGTCCTGGCGGCACAGCGGGAGTGCGGCGGCGCGCGCGACTGGGCCGGGATCTCGCCGTGCCTGCCCGGCGTCACCGGCGAACGCAACGCCCGCGAGACCGAAGGCTATGTCCGCAACATCGCCAAGTGGCGGCAGATGCTGGAGGCGGGCCTGTGAACTTGCTCTCCCGGCTTGCCAAGCTGTTCGGCGTCGAGCTGGCGACGGTTGCGTGGGTGGGCTTCGGCCTGGCCCTCGTCGCCGCCGTCGCCGCCACCGGCGTCCTGGTCCACATCTACGACCAAGCCACCCACGAGGCCGTCATTTCCAAGCGCGACGCACAGGATGCGGAACGCGACCGGCAGGCGGCCCTGGTCCTTGCCGAAAAGACCGCCGAAACCTTGGCCGCCGACCGCGCCGCGCGCCAGGCCGCCGCAACCCGGGACGAACTCGATGCGAAACTTACCCAGGCGCGTGAGGACGCGCGCGTTGAAGGCGTTCGCCTGTCCGCTGATCTTCGCCGCGCTCTTGAGCGTGAGCGCCTGTGGCGAGCGGCCTTCGACGGTCGTAACGGTGACGCCGCCGCCGCCGGAACCGGAGCCGGAACCCCTGGCTGTGAGGATGTACGAGCCTCCCGAGATCGGGCCATTGACGCTCTGGAACACCTACAAGAGGGAGGCGACCGAATTGCTGAAATCGGGCAGGCCGGAGTAGACGCGGCGACCGCCGCCGCTCGCAAGGCGCGGGCCGGGTCGAAGGGGGTCGCCCATGATTGAAGCGCTCCTGAAATGGTGGCCGGTGCTGGTGGTGATCGCCCAGGCCGGACTCGGCTGGATGATGTGGTCGCTCGGCAAGCGGTTCGTCCCGCGCGAAGAGTTCGAGACCTACAAGACGGCGCACGCCGACAAGCACGAGGCGATCGGCGAGCAGCTGCAGGAAGGCCAGCAGCAGTTCACCCGGATCTCGACCGAGCTTCAGCACCTGCCGAACCGCAACGACATCGACGAACTGAAGGCGCAACTGCACCAGGTCGACAAGGGCGTGGTGCGGCTCAACGGCGCGATCAACGTGGTGGCGGCCAAGCTCGGCGCGGTCGAGAAGCCGGTGGATCTGATGATGCGGATCGGGATGGAGGAAAACTGATGAATGCCTTTGCCGCAGCCGTGGCCGCCAGCCGCCGCACCTTCATTCTGCGCCTGCTGGTTTCCCTCGGCGACGCCGCCAACGAGTCGGTGATCCACATCGCCACCACCCAGGGCGGCTTCGCCCAGGCGACCCGCGACGACATCCGCGAGGATCTCGACCTCTTACGCGCCCGCGGTTGCACCACCGAGAAGTGGTTCGACGACGTGGTGCGCGTGGTCACCATCACCGAACGGGGAGAGGAAGCCGCCTACGGCCGCATCGAGGTCGCCGGCGTCGAACGCTCCTCCTGGCGGCGCTGATGGCCCGGCGCGACCGCCCGTCCAAGGTCGACCAGCTGCCGCCCGAGGTGCGCGAGCTGATCGCCGAACTGCGCCAGGCGCACGGCTGGACCATCGACCAGATCCTGGGCGTGCTGCGCGATCTCGCGTCCGGGCGCCGCCCCGAGCTGCCCGGGGCGCTGCCGCCCGAGCTGACCGAGCCGCCGACGATCGACCCCGACCTGGTGCCGAGCCGCGGCCGCCTCGGCGTCCACATCCAGGGCCTGTCGCAGCTGGCGGAGAAGCTGCAGCGCTCCCGCAGCATCGCCGAGGCGCTGGTGCGCCGCACCGGCGAGAAGGAGAGCCGCCTCACCGCCCTCAACGTCGAGCTGATGCACGCGGTGGTCACCGACCTGCTGCTGGCGTCCGAAACCGGCGCGCTCGCGCCGTCCGACAGCGGCGAGGAGGGCGCGCTGCCGGTGCCGGTGCTGCAGGACCCGGCGAAGGTGATGTTCCTGTCCAAGGCCCTGGACCACCTGGCGAGCGCCGCCAAGAAGGACACCGACATGGTGTTGAAGACCCGCCAGGAGATGGCGAAGGTCGCCGCCAGCAAGGTCGACAAGGCGATGGCCGACGCCAGGAAGTCGGGGGAGAAGGGTTTGTCGGCCGAGCGCGTCGCGCAGCTGCGCCGCGAGCTGGCCGGGATGGCCTGAGATGGCGATCGACTACGTTCCGCCGGCATCCGAGATCGACCGCCTGTGGGGCACCACGGCGCTCGCCACCTTCGACCCGCTCGCCTCCGGCATGCTGATGCCGCACCAGACCGCCTGGTGCGAGGACAACTCAGACCTCAAGATCGGCGAGAAGGGCCGCCGCACCGGCATCACCTGGGCGGAAGCGTTCGACTCGGTCACCTACGCGATGGCGGCCAAGAGCGCCGGCGGCGACGACACCTGGTACATCGGCGACACCAAGGAGAAGGGCCGCGAGTTCATCAAGACCTGCGCCGACATGGCGCTGGCGATCGCGGGCGACCTCCTGGAGATCGAGGAGTTCGTCTTCGAAGACGCCAAGCTCGACGCCCAGGGCAACCTCAAGACCGACGCGGTCGCCGCCTTCCGCATCACCTTCGCCAGCGGCCACCGGATCACCGCGCTCTCGTCGAACCCCGCCAACATCCGTGGCCTGCAGGGCCGGGTGGTGATCGACGAGGCAGCGTTCCACAAGGACGTGGCAAAGGTGCTGGACGCCTGCCTGGCGCTGCTGATCTGGGGCGGCAAGATCCGCATCATCTCCACCCACAACGGCAACACCAACGCCTTCAACGACCTGATCAAGGAGGTGCGGGCGGGCAAGCGCCCCGGAAGCATCCACCGGGTGACCTTCGACGACGCGGTGGCGAACGGCCTTTACGAGCGCGTCGCCGCGGTCACCGGCCGGACCATGAGCCTGCAGGACAAGGCGGCCTGGTACAACACCGTGCGCAAGACCTACGGCTCCCGCACCGAGGCGATGCGCGAGGAACTGGACGCGGTGCCGCGCGAGGGCGACGGCACGATGCTGGCGCTGGCGCTGATCGAGGCGGCGCAGCGTCCGGGCTACGAGGTGGTGCGGTGGGAGCCTCCGGCGCCGGTGGGCGCGGTCAAGTTCGTCGACTGGCCGGAGCACCTGCGCCGCGCCCACATGGACCTGTGGTTCGCCGAACATGTGCGGCCGGTGCTGGAGCGCTTCCCGACCGACGCGCTCTGCGCGGTCGGCGGCGACTTCGCGATGCGGCAGGACCGCGCCGCCTACGCCATCGGCTACACCGACCAACAGCTGCACCGCCATGTGCCGCTGATCGTCGAAGCGCGCGAGTGCCCCTACGCCCAACAGAAGCAACTGCTGTTCGCGGTCGGCACCTGGCTGCGCAAGCACCGCCGCCTGCAGGGCGGCGTGCTCGACGCCAACGGCAACGGCATGCCGCTGGCGCAGGAAGCCCGGCAGAAGTTCGGAGCGGATCGGATCGTCGAGCTGATGCCGTCGGACGGCTGGCTGCGCGAGATCACGCCGCGCTTTTCCGCCGCCTTCACCGACCGCACCATCCACCTGCCCGTGGATCTCGACGTGCGCGGCGATCTCCACCAGTTCCGCGTCGTCGGCGGCGTCGGCAAGATCCCCAGCGACGTGCGCACCGAGGGCACCGACGGTGGCCGCCGCCACGGCGACACCGCGGTCGCCATCCTCAACTTCTTCGCCGCCACCCAGCACGAGGCCGAAACCTACGCCGTCCACGCCGTGGGTTCGCAGTCTTCCGGATCGACCGCCAGGCGCTTCGATACGCCGACCCCAGCCGGGCCTGACAGACCCGATCCGATCCGCGGCAGGGTGCGCACCACCGGCGGCTTCAACCTCCGCAAAGGACTGCTCTGATGATCAAACTCTCCCCGATCCTGGATCTCGACGGCCAGCCGATGCGCCGCGAAGATCTCTCCCGGGAGATCGCCGCCCCGGCGCTCGCCGGCGTCCGCACCATTTGGACAGACTCGGTCGCCTCCGGCCTGACGCCGGAGCGCCTGGCCGACCTCCTCAACCGGGCGGCCGAGGGAGATCCGCGCGACTACCTCGTCCTCGCCGAGGAGATGGAGGAACGGGAAGCCCACTACGGATCGGTGCTCGGCACCCGCAAGCGCGCCCTTTCGGCGCTGGTCCCGGCGGTGGAAGCCGCCAGCGACGACCCGCGCGACGTGGCGCTGGCCGACGAAGTGCGCGATCTTGCCAGGGACCCGCAGTTCCCCGACATGCTGGACGATCTGCTCGACGCGCTCGGCAAGGGCTACTCGGTCGCCGAGATCATCTGGAACACCCGCCGCACGCCGTGGAAGCCGGAGCGCTACGAACATCGCGATCCGCGCTGGTTCAGCTTCGATCGGGAGAGCGGGCGGCGCCTGCTGCTGCTCGACGACCAGGCGCCGATGGGGATGCCGCTCGCGCCCTACAGGTTCATCACCCACGTGCCCCGGCTCAAGAGCGGCCTGCCGATCCGCGGCGGGCTGGCGCGCCTGGTGGCGTGGTCGTTCATGTTCAAAGGCTACGCGGTCAAGGACTGGATGGCCTTCATCGAAGTGTTCGGCCTGCCGCTCCGGATCGGCAAATACGGCCAGAGCGCCTCGGAAGACGACATCGACACCCTGGTGCGCGCGGTCACCAACATCGGCACCGACGCCGCGGCGGTGATACCGGAGTCGATGGCGATCGAGTTCAAGGACACCGCTGCGGGCAAGGGCGGGCACGAAGTCTTCAAGGCGATGGCCGAGTGGATCGACGAGCAGGTGTCGAAGGCGGTGCTCGGGCAGACGATGACGGCAGACAACGGCTCCAGCCAGAGCCAGGCCGAGGTCCACAACGAGGTGCGTCACGACATCCTGCGCTCCGACGCCCGCCAACTGGCGATGACGCTGAACCGCGACCTGGTGCGGCCTTACATCGACCTCAACCACGGCCCGCAGGAGCGCTATCCGCTGCTGACCCTGCCGGTGCTGGAGCCCGAAGACATCAAGGCGCTGGTCGACGCCCTGGCCAAGCTGGTGCCGCTCGGCTTCCGGGTCGAGCAATCGGTGATCCGCGACAAGCTCAACCTGCCCGACCCGGCGGCCGACGCCGACGTGCTGGTGCCGCCCACCGCGCCGCCCGCCGCCGCGCCGGAAGCCCCGGGCAAGGCGCAGAACCGCGAGGAGGTCCGGGACGACCGCGCCGATCCGCTCGACGACATCGAGCGCACCGGCCTTGAGGATTGGGAGGAGCAGCTGGCGCCGGTGGTCGATCCGGTGCGCGCGCTGATCTCCTCGGCGGCCAGCTACGAGGAGGCGATCGCCGGGCTCGCGGACCTGGCGATGGACAGCGACCAGCTGGTGAAGGCCCTGACCCGGGCGATGTTCCTCTCGCGCGCCGCCGGCGACCAGGTGGACTGATGGCCGCGCTCGCATTCGGTTCCTCGCCGTCGCCCGAGACGATGGCCTACCTGAAGCACAAGGGATGGAAGCCCGGCTTCAGCTACAAGGACGTGTGGGGGGAGGAACACGCCTTCGCCTTCACCGTCGCCAAGGCGATGGAGCTGGATGTCCTGAAAGCCATCCGGGAGGCGCTTGAGAAAGCCCTGGAAGAGGGCGTCCCGTTCGAGCGCTTCCAGGCCGAGCTGGAGCCGCGCCTGCGCGACCTCGGGTGGTGGGGGGTGAAGGAGATGACCGACCCCCAGACCGGCGAGGTCCTGGAGGCGCAACTCGGCAGTCCGCGGCGGCTGCGGACGATCTATTGGGCCAACACCCGCTCGGCGCGCGCCGCCGGGCAGTGGGACCGGGCGCAGCGCACCAAGGCGGCGCTGCCGTATCTGCTCTACGAGCTGGGGCCGTCGGAGCGCCACCGTCCGCACCACGCCGACAAGGCCGGTCTGATCCTGCCGGTCGACGACACCTTCTGGGACGCCTGGATGCCTCAGAACGGCTGGGGCTGCAAATGCCGGGTGCGGCAGATCGGCGAGGCCGAGGCGGCGCGGCGGGGCGGCGTCGACAACGCGCCGCTGGTGCCGTTGCGCGCCTGGCGCAACAGCCGCACCGGCGAGGTGCTGCAGGTGCCGCAGGGGCTCGATCCGGCCTGGGCCACCAACCCGGGGCGGAACCGCCAGCAGAACCTCGACCGGATGCTGGCGGACAAACTCGCCGCGTTGCCCCCCGATCTGCGCGAGGTGGCGGTGAAGGATCTGCGCGCGTCGGGTCGGGCCGACGGGGCGCTGGACCTGCTGTCCGGGGTCGAGCCGCAGGAGAAGCCCTAGGAAGTTCATGGGCGCTTCGATGGGCCGACACCCCCTCCGAGTCGCGGTCGTGCTCCGGGAGGGCTTTTAGAGCCTCTTACGGCCTCTTAAAATCGAAGCCTCTTGTCGGCGGGCTCGGTCGCGGGCATCCTGCCGCAATCCCCCACACCTCCGAGCCTGCGAGCGGAACACTTCCGCGCGGCCCCCGTGGCCGTTCGTCGCCACGATGGCGGCCATGCAGACCGCCCGCACCCACATCGTCGTCGCCCTAAACGTCGCTCAGTCGCTGCCGCTGGACGCGCCGCCGGAATGGATCGAACTGATCCCCTCCGGCCCGGCCGTCCGGGGGCGCGACGGCCGCGCCTGGCTCAACGACCAGCCCGAAGGCGTCGTCGCCCACTTCGCCGGCCTCGGCCGTTCGCTGACGATCGACTGGGAACACGCCTCCGAGATCAAGTCGCCGAAGGGCGAGCGCGCCCCGGCGGCCGGCCACGTCGAAGCCGTCGAGCAGCGCGACGGCGGCGCGATCTGGGGTCGCGTCAACTGGACCCCGCAGGGCGGCGAAGACGTGCGCACCGGCGCCTACCGCTACATCTCGCCGGTCCTCCTCTACGACAAGAATTCGGGTCGCATCGTCGGTCTGGCATCCGCCGGCCTGGTGCATGACCCGAACCTGGGCCTGCGCGCCCTCAACTCCCACAGCCAACCGGAGAAGCCGATGGATCTCACGAAGATCTACGAGGCCCTCGGCTTGGTCGACGGCGCCAACGAGGAGCAGATCCTCAGCGCCGTCAACAAGCTGAAGACCGATCTGGGGGTGGCGGCCAACAAAGCCGAAACCCCCGACCTGGCGCGGTTCGTTCCCCGCGCCGACTACGACCAAGTGGTGGCCCGCGCGGCCAACGCCGAACAGACCCTCAAGGACGCGGGGGCCAAGGCGCTCGCGGCCGAGATCGACACCGTGATCAAGATCGCCCTCGCCGACGGCAAGATCGCGCCGGCGTCGGAGGACTACTACCGCGCCCAGTGCCGCAAGGAAGGCGGCATCGAGGAGTTCCGCAAGTTCGTCGCCGTCGCGCCGAAGATCGTCGACGGCGCGCCGCTGGCGGCGGGCAAACCCCCGGCCGACAAGGGCGCCCTCAGCGATGCCGAGCGCGCGGTGTGCAGGCAGATGGGCGTCTCCGAAGACCAGTACCTGAAGTCGAAGGAGGCGAACTGATGGCCGCCCTCACCAACGACCGCGACACCCGTAGCCGCGCCGGCACGCGCCGCGCCCTCGGTGCCGCCGCCGACGTCCTCGTTCACGCCGGGGCGATCGTCGTCCGTAACGCCGCCGGGTTCGCGGCGCCCGGCACCACCGCCCTCGGCCTTGCCGCCCTCGGCATCGCCCAGGAGCGGGTCGACAACCGCAACGGCGTCGCCGGCGCTCTGCCGGTCGAGATCGACACCGGCGTCTTCCAGGTCGGCAATTCCGCCGGGGCCGACGAGCTGACTGCCGCCGACATCGGTGCCGACTGCTACCTGGTTGACGACCAGACCGTGGCCAAGACCAACGGCGGCAACACCCGCTCGCCCGCTGGCAAGGTCTTCGACGTGGACGCCGCCGGCGTCTGGGTCCGTTTCGCCTAGGAGCCTCAGCATGATCCTCAACCGTGCCAGCCTGGACGCCGCCACCACCGGCTTCCGCACCATCTTCAACGGCGCCTTCCTCGGCGCCAAGAACGCCGACCACTACCAGCGCATCGCGATGGTGGTGCCCAGCACCACGGCGAAGAACTCCTATCCGTGGCTCGCCGACAACTTCGAGATCCGCGAGTGGGTGGGGGAGCGCGTCTACCAGAACCTTCTTTCCGCCGAGTTCTCGATCCTCAACAAGGATTTCGAAGGCACCCAGGCGGTCCCCCGCAACGCCATCGAAGACGACGAGCTGGGCGTCTACGCGCCGCTGTTCCAGCAGATGGGCGACGCCACCGCGACCTTCCCCAACCGCCTGGTGTTCCCGCTCCTGAAAGCGGGTTTCACCAGCCTGTGCTGGGACGGCCAGTATTTCTTCGACACCGACCATCCGAGCTTCGACGCCGACGGCGACGAGACTTCGGTATCCAACTTCCTCGGCGGCACCGGCGACCCGTGGTTCCTGGTGGCGAGTGGCAGCCCGCTCAAGCCGCTGATCTACCAGGAGCGCCGGAAGTTCCAGTTCGTCGCCAAGGACCGGCCGACCGACGACAACCTGTTCGAGCGCAAGACCTTCGTCTACGGCGTCGACGGCCGCATGAACGTCGGCTTCGGCATGCCGCAGCTGGTGGTCGCCTCGCGTCAGCCGCTCACCCACGACAGCTACGCCGCGGCGCGCGCCGCCTTCGCCGCCTGGCACAAGAAGTCGGGCGAGCCGCTCGGCCTGATCGGCGATCTGCTGGTGGTCGGCAGCACCAACGAGGCTGCGGCCCGCAAGGTTCTGGTCAACGAAACCAAAGCGAACGGCGAGTCCAACGAGTGGAAGGGTTCGGCCGAACTCTTCCTCACCCCGTGGCTCTGAGCCCGAGCGGAAAGGAACACTCCACCATGAATATGATCCGCGTGATCGCGAAGAAGGACGGTTTCCGGCGCGCTGGCCGTGCCTGGGTCGGCACCACCGAACTGCCGGAGAGGATCTTCACCGACGCCGAACTGCACCAGTTGCAAAGCGAACCGATGCTGGTCGTGCAGGAGTTCGAGATCGAGGACGAAACCAAGGGCGAGGACGCCCCGAAACCCACCGAGCCGGAGAGCGAGACCAAGGCCAAGCCCTCCGCCAAACCCACGGCCGCGAAGTAACTCCCGGAGCCTGGGCGGCGGTCCATGCCGCCGCCCTTTTTTGAGGATGCCACCCGTGCCCTACGCCACCCAAACCGACATCATCGACGCCTATGGCATCGACCTCCTGTCCGTCGTCGCCGACCGCGACGGCAACGGCGAGATCGATTCCACAGCCGTCGAGCGCGGCCTGGCGTCGGCCTCCTCGATCATCGACGCGCACGTGCTGGCGCGGCACCCGGCGCCCTGGCCCGAAGTGCCCGAGCTGGTGCGCAACCTCTGCGTCGACATCGCCGTCTACCAGATGTCGGGCGAAGGCCGGGGCCTCACCGACGAACGCCGCCGCCGCTACGAGGACGCCCTGTCGCTGCTGCGCCGGGTCGCCGACGGCAAGGCGGATCTCGGCCTGCCGTCGTCGCCGTCCGCCCCGGTTCGCGCCGGCGCGGTGGTGGTGTCGGGCGAGCGCCGCCGCTTCACTCGCTCCAGCCTGCGGGGGATGTGATGGCGGGCGTCTTCCTCCAAGTGCAACTGGACGGCCTGGCGGCGATGCAGAGCCGCCTCGAACTGCTCGGCCGCATCGACATCGCGCCGCTGCGACACGACCTCGGCGCGGTGGTCGAAAGCCAGACCCGCCGCCGGATCTCCGAAGAGAAGGCAAGCCCCGAAGGCGAGCCGTGGAAGGACTGGTCGCCTGCCTACGCCGCCACCCGCCACGGCGGCCACTCGCTGCTCGAAGACGAGGGCAACCTGGTCGACGACATCCACTTCGTCGTCGCGGGCGAGGCGATCGAGGTCGGCAGCAACCTCGTCTATGCGGCGATCCAGCATGCCGGCGGCGCGGAAGTCGGCATCGACATCCCCGCCCGCGAATACCTCGGCCTCTCCGACGGCAACTGGTCCGATCTCGTCGACGCTACCGACGCCTTCGTTTCGCGGGTGCTGCGATGACCCTGCTCGACCTCCGCAAGTCGGTCGCCGACACCCTCGCCCAATGGTATCCCGCGGCCGAGTGCAAGACCGCGCCGGGGCGGATGAACCTCGCCGAGCTGAAGCGCTCCACCGTCAAGACCCCGGCGATCCGCGTCGCCTGCCTCGGCCTGCCCGCCGGCGCCGACGCGGGCGACGGCGAAGCCGACCACGAGGTGACGTTCGCCGCCTACGTCGTCACCACCGACAAGACCCGCCTGCTGCGCGACGACGCGGCGCTGGCGATGGTCGACGACCTGGTGAGCCGCCTGCCCGGCGCGCGCTGGGGGAGCGCCGAGGTCTGGCCGGTGCGCGCCGACACGATCATCGCCGAGAACCTCTATTCCTCGCAAATCGGTGGTACCGGCGTGGCGCTCTGGGGGGTGGTCTGGACCCAGAAGGTGCGGATCGGCGAGAACGCCTATCCCCAGGGTCCGATCCTCTCGGCGCAGCTTTACGCCGACGACGGGGAGGGCCCGCCGTGAGCTTCGCCGCGCTCATTGAGGAGCTGCGCCAGCAGGTCGCCGATCTCGACCGCCGCCTGTCCAACGTCGTGCGGCCGGGGCGGATCGTCGCGGTCGACCCGGCCGGGCTGGTCTGCCGCCACCAGTCGGGCGACCTGGTCACCGGCTGGGTGCGCTGGCTCACCCATCGCGCCGGCGCGGATCGCGACTGGTGGGTGCCGAGCGTCGGCGAGCAGGCGATCCTGTTCGCTCCCGACGGAGAACCCAACCAGGGCTGGGTGCTGCCTGCCGGCTACTCCAACACCTTCCCCGCGCCCGAGACCGATCCGGCCCGCCACGTCGTGGTCTACCGCGACGGCGCACGGATCGTCTACGACACCGCCGCGCACAAGCTCACCGCCCAGATCCCCGGCGACATCGAGGCGACCGCCGAGGGCGCCATCGCCCTGACCGCCAAGGGCGAAGTCTCGGTGACCTCCGAGGCGCTGATCTCGTTCGAAGCGCCTGCGATCCAGATGCACGCCACCCGCGGCGGCAGCGGCGCGGCGAAGTTGATCGGCAGCTTCGAGATGGAGGGTGACCTGGAGGTGAAGGGCAGCATCCACGCCACCGACACGATCATCGACGACGGCGGCAACACTCCCAACCACGAGCATTGAGGCACGTCATGGAAACCAAGACCTACCGCCTGAAGACCGAGAGCCGCCAGTGGCCGACCAAGACCGCCGGCGACACCGTCGACCTGCCGCCGTCCGCGGCGAAGTACCTGGTACGCGCCGACGTGCTGGAGGAGGTCTCCGCCGAGGCCGCCGCTCCGGCTGCGCGTCGTCGCAAGGCGGAGGACTGACCGCATGCAGGGCATGGATGGGGTCACCGGCAAGCGCCTCGGCGGGGTCGAGCACCTGCGCCAGTCGGTCGTCAAGATCCTGACGACGCGGATCGGCACCCGCGGGCGTCGCCGGGTGTTCGGCTCCAACCTGCCAAACCGCATCGACAACCCCGCCGGTCCCGGCCTCGCCGTCGACGTGATCGCCGATACCGCCGCCGCCCTGGCGAAGTGGGAGCCGCGCTACGCCCTCAAGCGGGTGGTGGTCGACCAGGCCACGCCCGGCCGCTGCGTCCTCGATCTCGACGGCGTCTATCTGCCCGAAGGCCGCCGCGTCACTCTCGACGGGATCGTGATCGAATGAGCCGCTTCGACGACATCGACTTCGCGCTGTTGCCCGCGCCCAAGGTGATTGAGACCCTCGATTACGAGGTGATCCTGGCGACCATCCTGGCGCGCTACCAGGCCAAGGCGGCCGAGCGTGGCGTGGAAGTTTCGGCCAGCGCGCTGCTGGAAAGCGACCCGGCGAAGATCCTCCTTGAGGTGGCGGCCGAGCTGGTGGTGCAGGAAAGTCAGAAGCGCAACGACGCCGCGCAGGCGGTGCTGCTCGCAACCGCCACCGACACCGACCTCGACGCCGTCGCCGCCCACTTCAAGACCAAGCGCGCGGTTCTCGATCCGGGCGACGCCAATGCGGTGCCGCCGATCGCGCCGACCTACGAAGGCGACGACAGCCTGCGCCGCCGCGCGCACCTCGCTTACGAGGCCCTGAGCGTCGCCGGGCCGCGCGGCGCCTACATCTACCACGCCCTGTCGGCGCACCCGAAGGTCAAGGACGCCTGGGCGGAGATGACCTCGCCCGGGCACATCCTGGTGACCGTCCTCGCGCACGACGGCGACGGCACGCCGAGCGCCGCGGTGCTGCAGGCGGTGCGCGACAAGATCGCCCCCGCCGACCAGGACCAGGAATTGCGGCCCGACAGCGACGACGTGACGGTGGTCGCGGCGGAGGTGGTCCACTACCGGATCGAGGCGGAGCTGGATCTCTACAATCTGCCCGAGGCAGAGGCCGCGCTCGATCTCGCCCGCACCGGCGCCGCCGCCTACGCGGCCAAGCAGCACCGGCTCGACGAGCCGGTGGCGCACTCGGGCCTGGACGGGGCGATGCATCTCGCCGCGGTGCGCGAGGTCCACATCATCGAACCGGCGGTGACGCTGCCGGCGCATTCGGGCCGGGCCTACTTCTGCGACGGCGTCGAGATCCGCAAGCGGGGTGCGGCATGACCCTGCTGCCGTCGAACGCCACCGACTTCGAGCTGGCATTGGAGCACGCGATCGCGCTGCTCACCGAGATCCCCAACCCGATCGACACGTTGTGGGACCCGTGGCGGTGCCCGGTCAAGTTCCTGCCGTGGCTCGCCTGGCAGTACAGCGTCGACTATTGGCGCGAGGAGTGGCCGGAGGCGATCAAGCGCCAGGTGATCGACGCCGCCTACGATGTCCACCGGATCAAGGGCACCCTGCCCGCGATCAAGGGCGCGATCGCCGGCCTCGGCATCGAGGCGCAGATCGTGCGCTGGTTCGAGACCGAACCCAAGGGTGAGCCCTACACCATGACGATCACGGCGTGGGCCAAGCCTGCCAGCGAGGACAACATTGCCCTCGACGCGGAAGGGCAGCGCGACCTCGCAGAAATGGTGGATGCGACCAAGGCGTTGCGCACCGGAGCGGCGATCCGCGTGGGGTCGGTTCAGGCCGCGGCGTTGGGGCTTGCCGCCGTCGGTGCCTCCCGTCAGGCACTGAGCGCGGCCGGCGCCGCCGCTCTCCGCGACGGATCGCAGGCCGGTCTCGGCCTGGCCGCCGTCGGTACCTCCCGCCAGACCCTGAGCGCGGCCAGCGCCGTCGCTCTTCGCGACGGATCGCAGGCCGGTCTCGGCCTGACCGCCGGTTCCCACACCGCGCCGCGTTGCCGCGCCATGACGAAAGTTGTCTGACATGAGTGATCTCTCCCTCAACATCAAACTAACCGACGCGGGAATGGCGGCGATCGCCGCCGCCCACGGCCAGGGCCTCGCCGCCAAGATCAGCCACGTCGCGGTCGGCGACATCGGCTATGCCCCAACCGCCGCAGCGACCGGGCTGCAGCATGAGCAGGCGCGCGTGGCGCTCACCGCCGGCGGCGCGATTGCTCCGCAGCAGGTGCTGCTGCAGGGCATGATCCCGGCGGGCGAAACCGAGTTCTTCATCCGAGAACTCGGCTACTTCCTGGACGACGGCACGCTGCTCGGCGTGTGGTCGGACCCGGTCACGCCGCTCGGGTGGATCGGCGCCGTCACGCCCTGGTTCTTCAAGCTGGTGTTCGCCTGGTCGTCGCTGCCGACCGATGCGATCACGGTGATCATTGCCGACGACGCTGGCCAGGCGGGCCTGGCGCTTGACCTCGCACAGTTGGAAGGCAAGGTGCGCCACACCGTGGAGTCCGCCGACATCGTCTGGTCGGGGGAAGACATCACCCAACTGACCCAGGCGATCGCCCACCTGATCGTGTCGAGCGGAGCGCTGCGGCGCACGGTCTCCACGCCCAACCTGGCGGCGGGCTACTACAGCACCCCGCTTGCGCTGGAGATCGTCGGCGGGGTGGTGACGCCGACCTACATCGACCGCAACGTGATGACGCTGGCCGTCACCTCAAGTATCACCCTCGCCGCGCCGGAGACGATCCCGGCGGGCGGCGGCGCGCGGATCATCGCCACGATCGACGCGACCGGCAACCGGGCGCTCACCCTCGCCAGCGCCTACCGCGTCATCGACGGCGAGTGGGCCGCCGACGCCGGGGTCGTCAACATCCTCGACATGGTCTTCGGCGGCCCGGGCGGGCTGATCGACGTGCAAATCAGTCAGCGCGGGGAGGCTTGATCATGTCGTTTCCGTTTCTCCCCAAGCTCCGCCCGGCGGGCTGCGGCGATCCCGGCGCGGAAATCCCGTTCGCGTGCCTGTTCGACGTGGCGGGGCAATACCTCACCGGCACCGGCGGGCCGGGCACTCTGGTGGCGTGGGTCCGTCGCGCCCGTCTCGGCGCGGCGAGCAATATCGTCACCGGCCTCGCGTTCGCGGCTGCGGACACCCTCGCCGGATCGACGGCGGTGTATCGCGACCCGGCGGCGTGGATGGTGGTGCAGGCCAACGCCAACGGCGTGTGGGTCAATCACGCCTTGGTGGCCCCCGGCATCGCCACGATCGGCACGGTATTGGGCTCGGCGCTCGGCGGCTACCTCGCCGATGTGCGCTACTACGCGGGCGTCAATCTCGCGCCGGGCAGCGACAGTTACATCAACCGCTATGGCATTCCGGTCCCGCGCCGGTATGCCGGGCCGCTCTCGGCTGCGGACTGGCGGCGCGAATTCGCCGACCCGCTCGACCTCGGGGCGGACACCAGCGGCAACGGCAACCACGCCGTCGCCACCGGCCTCACGGTCGCCTCTCAGGTGACGGACACGCCGACCAACACCTACTGCACGCTGGCCGCCAACGCGACCTTCGGGGGTGCGACGATCTCGGACGGCGGGCTGCGGTTTGCCTACAGCAGTGCCGGGTGGCCCCGGGCGGCGGGGACGATGGTGATCGACGTCGCGACGGCGGCGGTGTCGTGGCAACTGACGCCCACCAACACCGGCACGCCGCAATGGTATTTCGGCCTGATCGGGGAGCGGGCCTCGTCGCCCGCGAACGTCTATACCGATGTGCTGGCGGTCGGCTACTCAGGCGACGCAAACTACGACAATCACAATTTTGTCGCGCTGCCCGCATGGATCCCCACCGGCGCCCGGATCGAAATCGCAGTGATCCGAGGGGCGGTGTATCTCTGGATCAATGGCTCTCCCGCCCCCGCCGACGGGTCGCCGATCATTACCGGCTTGACGGGGCGGTATCGCCCGATGGTGAGCTACTCGTCCAGCGGCACAAACCCGGCAGTCTGGCAAGTGGATTTCGGCCAACGCGGCTATCAGCCGCGCCCAGGAACCCGGCTGCTCTGCACCCGCGATATGATCTGTCCGCCGATCAAGCGGCCGGAACGCTATGTCACCGCCCGGCTGCGGTCGGGCGGCGATGGCGTCGCGGACCTGCCGTGGAACCCAAACCAGATCAAAACCCTGGTCGTCAGCAAACGGTTGGACGTAGCCGACGCCCCTGGTGGATGGCGGGTCAACGATACCCTCCGCCCCGGCAAGGCATGGATGATCAATGCGCAAACCGCCGAATTCGCCGAAGCCGACGGCCTGACGCTGACGCCGACCGGTTTCGCGATCGGCGCGGCGGCGGTCTATCAGGGATCGCGGATCGACTACATCTGGCGGGCCTCTCGGGCGTCCGGTTTCGACATGCTCCTGGTCAATCACGTCAACGGCGTCGCCGACGTGGTGCCGCATGCGGTCGGCGGGCTGATCGACTATGCCTGGGTGGTGCCTCTCGACGGTGGCCAGCGCCGCGTCTATCACCGCTCGCTCGCGGCCGGGCAGTGGGTGCCGCTGGTCGAAACCTCCACGCCGATTACCTCCGCCGGATGGTGGGCGTCATCTGCCGTGGACCTCACCCTTGGAGCGAGCCTCCCCACCGGGCGGTACGCGGTCTATGCGTGGCGTGCGGTCCCCGGATTTTCTGTGTTCGGGAGCTATATCGGCAACGGCAGCACCGACGGCGCTTTTGCCGCCACCGATTTCGCGCCTCGTCTGCTGTTCGAGCGCAACGTCTCGCAGGGTGCCTATTGGTACGTCTACGACACAGACCGCAGCCCGGTTAACCCCGTAGCCCGTCAGATTACCTTCTTCGACGCCTCGGTCGAGGCCTCCGGCACCCCCATCCTCGATCTCGTATCCAACGGCGCAAAGCTGCGCACGACCTCGACCAGTCTCAACGGCTCGGGCCACACCTGCCTCTATGCCGCCTGGGCTGGCACCCCCGGCAAGTTCGGCCGCGCCCGATAAGGAGCCCGCATCATGTTCGCAGTCCTCGACCCTGCCACCGGCAAACCCCGCCTGATCCTCTCGGGTCGCCGCCTCGTTACCCCGGCCGGAGAAACCCTCTCCGACGCCGCGCTGCTCTCCCGCGCCGAGCTGGTCGCGCGGGGCGTCTACCCCGTCACCGATCCGGGCCAGCCCGACCCGGCGCTGTACCGCGTCACCGGGCAGCGCGTCCAGATCGCGGACGACGGCGCGACGCTGGTCTACGACGCCGAGCCGATCCCGGCCGCCGAGGTGCGCGTCGCCAAGATCGCGGCGATCAAAGCGGCGGCGGATGCGCTGCTCACCCCCACCGACTGGCTGGTGATCCGCGCCGCCGAAACCGCCGCGCCGATCCCGGCCACCACCGTCGCCTATCGCGGCGCGGTGCGTGCCGCCTCCAACGCCGCCGAAGCCGCCGTCGCCGCCGCGGGCGACGACGCCGCGGCGATCCTCGCCGTCACCCCCGAATGGCCGGAGCTTCCGGCCTCCACCACGGAAGGCACCTCCGAATGATGACCAGCTTCGCGTCTGCGTTCCCCGCCCACCTTTTCGTCGCCGCCGCGCTGCTGGCGATCGGCGTCGCCCTTCTCGACGGTTTGGCTCTGGCGTTCTGGCGGCGCTGGCTCGGTGGCTGGGGCGGCGACTTTCCGCGCTCGGTCAAGATCCTCGCGCTCTGTACCTTCCTCGGCGCGCAGTACCTCGGCGCGGCTTGGCCGCTGCTGTTCCCCGGCACCTGGACGATCCCGGCCGCCCTCGCCGCTCCGTGGGCCTACACCGCCGCCGCGCTCGCCTGGGTGGGATTGCCGGTGTTCCTGACCGGCGTCTGCCTGTGGTTCGTCACCAACCACAACAACGGTGGGCCGCAGGGCACCGGCGGGCCGGAACGCTACGGCTGGGCGGGTCTCGGCTATCCGATCGCTTATCCGTTCCGCGATCTGATCCCGGATGTCCGGATCTTCGGCAGTGTCGCGATCCGCGCGACCACCTGGACCGCTTTCGGCGAACTCTGGCTCGGCGCGGTCACCGGTCTCGCGATCGGCGTGCCGCTCGGCTGCCTGCTCGCCTACCGCTTCTTCTGCTTCGCTCTTTCCCACGCCCTCTCGATCCTCTGAAAGGAGCCCTCACATGGGTGAATACTTCCTGCATGGGTGCGAGGTCGTCGAAACCACCGACGGCATCCGCCCCATCCGCACCGTCAAGTCCTCGGTGATCGGCATCGTCGGCACCGCGCCCGACGCCCCGGAAGCCGACTTTCCCTACCACACGCCGGTCCTGCTCGCGAACAACCCGCGTAAGGCCGCCAAGCTCGGCAAGGAGGGCACGCTCTACGACGCGGTGTCGGCGATCTACACCCAGACCGGCGCCACCATCGTGGTGGTGCGCGTGCCCGAGGGCGCCGACGCCAACGAAACCCTCTCCAACATCGTCGGCAACGTCACGCTGATGACCGGCGTCCACGCCTTCCGCGCCGCCAACTCGCTGCTGGCGGTCAAGCCGAAGATCCTGGTCGCCCCCGGCTTCACCTCAATCAAGCCGCAGGGCGTGAAGACGATCGCGGTGACCGCCCAGGGCGCCAACTACACCACCGCGACGGTGGCGATCACCGGCGGCGGCGGCCAGGGCGCGGCCGCCACCGCGGTGATCGAGCAGGGCAAGGTCACGGCGATCCAGCTGACCCGCGCCGGCGTCGGTTACACCGCCGTGCCGGAGGTCACCATCACCGGCGACGGCGCGGGCGCGACCGCGACCGCCACCACCGGCACCACCGCGAACCCGGTGGTGTCCGAGATGGTGTCGATCGCCGCCAAGCTGCGCGCCGCGATCGTCAAGGAAGGCCCGAACACCACCGACGAGGCGGCGGTGCAGGACCGCAAGGATTGGGGCAGCGCCCGGGTCTTCGTGGTCGACCCGTTCGTGACGGTGTGGGACACCACCCTGTCGATGACCGTGGTGCAGCCCGGCAGCGCCTGGGTCGCGGGCCTGATCGCCAAGACCGACAACGACCCGGCCAAGGGCTTCTGGTGGAGCCCGTCGAACCAGGTGATCACCGGCATCACCGGCACCGCGCGGCCGATCGATTTCGGCCTGTCCGACCCCGACTGCGTCGCGAACTACCTCAACGCCAACGAGGTGGCGACGATCATTCACGAGGACGGCTATCGCCTTTGGGGCAACCGCACCTGCTCCGACGATCCGCTGTGGGCGTTCCTCAGCGTTCGCCGCACCCACGACATGGTCAACGACAGCATCGAGGCGGGCTACCTGTGGCTGATGGACCGGCCGTTCTCGGTCCAGGCGATCGTCGATTGCGCCGACAGCCTCAACCTCTACCTCGCCGGCCTCAAGACCCGCGGCGCGCTGCTCGGCGGGAAGGTGTGGATCGACCCCGATCTCAACACCAAGGACCGCCTGATGGCGGGCGAGTTCACCATCGACTTCGACAACGAAGCCCCCGCGCCGATGGAACACATCGCGTTCCGCATGCACCGCTCCGCCGACTACTACGAGGAGCTGATCACCGAAGCCAACGCCGTTCTGGCGGCCCAGTAAGAGGAACGTGAAATGGCCACTATTCCGAAGGTTCTGAAGAACTACGTCGCCTATCTCGACGCCTACGGCTACGCCGGCAAGGTGCCCGAGGCGAAGCTGCCGCCGATCAAGCTCAAGACCGATACCTACTCCGGCGGCGGTCTCGCCGCGGAACTCGATCTCGACATGGGCCTGATCGAGAAGATGGAGATGGAGATCACCTTCGCCGAATACATTCCGGCGGTTCTCGGCCTGTTCGGCGATCCCGACGCCAGCGTCACCCTGCGCGGCGCGCAGGAAGACACCCCGAACACCGCCGAGGCGGTGATCGTCTCGGTGCGCGGCCTGTTCAGCCAGACCGATCCGGGCACCTGGAAGCCGGGTTCGCAGACCGCCAACAAATGCACGGTCTCGCTCAAGTACTACAAGCTCACGGTCGGCAGCACCGTGGTCTACGAGATCGACGCCGAGAACATGAAGCGCGTGATCAACGGCGTCGACCAGCTTGCGGCGATCCGCCGTGCGCTCGGCATGTGAGGAGGAACGACATGAAGACGATCGAAACGATCCCGCTCTCCCACCCGGTGGAAGTTGCCCCGCACCCCAAGGCCGCCGCGTTGACGATGCGGCGGCCGAAGGCGGCCGACGCGGCGCGCGCCGAACGCTTGGGCGAAGGCCGACCCGCCGACGTGGAGATCCACCTGTTCGCGATCCTCACCGGCCAGCCCTACGAGGTGATCGCCGAGGTGGACTACGCCGACGACTATCCGAAGCTGCAGGCGGCCTACCGAAATTTTCGCACGGCCCGGGCGGTGCGCTCCTCGGGCTCGGCTCCCGGGAACTCCGAAAACGCTGCCTCCGCCTCGGCCGTTTCGGAATAGATCCGGTCGTGGCGATGGAGCTGGAGGTGGGAGAACTGGAGGAATGGTTGGCGGCGGCCGGGGAACTGGCCGCCGAGTTCAGGCCCGGTCGCTGAACTTGCGCGCGGGGGTCCAGGGCAGGGCGACGATCACGCCCAACGCCTTCAGCACCCAAAGCACGATGCCCAGAACCAGGGCCAGCCCGGCCACCACCACCATGGCGGTGAAAACCCAGGTCCAAACCGTCGTGAACCCGTTGTCCTTGCCGCCGGCCAGCATCGCGCCCCAGGCGGCGGTCCCCGCGAGAAACACCCACTGAAGGATCTTGGTCGGTCGCATGGATAAGTCCCTCGCGTTCAGCATGGTCATCGGAGCCACCGTCGGCGCAAGCCTGCGCTCGGCGATCGGCTCGACTATAACGCAGTTCGGGCGGCTCGGCCAAGCCGTCGCCGACAGCGAGCAGCAGCAGGCGGCGGCGCTCAAGGACTCGGCCCGGCTCGACAAGCTCAACCTGCAGGTCCAGGGCTACCGCCGCCTCGGCCGCGAGGTGCTGGAAGCGGGCCGGGCGCACCGCGACGCCCAGGAGAAGGTCAAGGGCCTGGCGCGCGAGATCGCCGC
This sequence comes from uncultured Alphaproteobacteria bacterium, assembly GCA_900079695.1. NCBI lineage: Bacteria > Pseudomonadati > Pseudomonadota > Alphaproteobacteria > uncultured Alphaproteobacteria bacterium. The sequence continues at coordinate 2,684,006 of LT599022.1, read as the reverse complement.
CACCGAGACCCCGACCAAGAAGCAGGAGGCGGCGCTCGCCGCGGCCCGCCGCGAGGTGGTGCGCACGGCCGCGGCCGAGGATGCGAAGCGGCAGCGCTTGGTCGCCCTGCGCGGCGAGCTGAACGCCGCCGGCGTCGACACCCGCAATCTCGCCCAAGCCGAGCGCAAGCTCGCCGCCGACATCGCCCAGGCGAAGTCGCGGGTGGACCAGGCCGCCGCGTCGGTCGACCGTCTGGGCGACGCGATGGCGCGCGCCGAGAAGCGCAAGGAGATCGGTGCCGAGCTGCGCAACCAGGCGCTCAAGGTCGGCGCGGCGTACCTGGCGCTGAAGCAGCCGCTCGACCAGGAAGGCGACTTCGAACACCAGTTGCGGAGCTTCGGCAACACCGCCGGGATGACCGGCGAGGAGCTGGAAGGCGTGCGCCGGAAGATTCGCGGCATGTCGATGGACGTGAACCAGTCCAACAGCGCGCTCCTCTCCGGCATCGAGGTGCTGGTGGGCAAGGGTCTCGGTGCGAAGGAAGCGCTGATGGCCAGCACCGCGATCGGGCGCGCCGCCACCGCCACCGGGGCGTCGATGGAGGACATGTCGAACCTCTCCTACAACGTCCTCAGCAACCTGCATGTGCCGGTCGAGAAGCTCGGTCAGGCGCTCGACATCATGGCCCAGGCGGGCAAGGAAGGCGGCTTCGAGCTGCGCGACATGGCGCGCGAGTTCCCGCAGCTGACCTCGGCCGCTGCCGCGCTCGGCTGGACCGGCACCGAAGCGGTCGCCTCGCTCGGCGCCGCGCTCCAGGTGGCGATGAAGGGCGCTTCCGATCCGTCGACGGCCGCCAACAACCTCGCCAACTTCCTCGCCAAGATCGCCTCGCCCGAGACCGTCGACAAATTCTCGAAGCTCGGCATCGACATCAAGGAGGCGCTGGCCGAGGGCGTGGCGGTGGGCCAGAACCCGATGGAAGTGGTGATGCAGCAGATCGCCGAGGCGACCGGCGCGGATCTCGGCAAGGCGATGGAAGGCGCCTTCGACGCCAACGGCAAGCTGATCGAAGGCGCAGCCGAGCAGATCGCCGGGCGCTTCGGCCTCGGGCAGCTGTTCGGCGACCGCCAAGTGCAGGATTTCCTCGCGCCGATGCTCGCCAACTACGGCCAGTATCTGGAGATCAAGAAGGCGTCTCTCGGCGCCACCGGCGTGGTCGACCAGGACTTCGCCAACATGACCAAGACCTACAACGAGTCCACCAAGCGGATGGGGCTCGCCTTCGACAAGCTGACGGGGTCGATCGGCAAGTCGATCCTGCCGATGGTGACGCCGGTGATCAACGTCCTCGCCGACGGCGTCGACGCGCTGGCCAACTTCGCCGACGACATGCCGATGGTCACCGGCGGCCTGGTGGCGCTCGCCGGCGGGTTCATGCTGGTCAAGAGCGCGACCCTGATCGGCCGCTACGCCCTGACCTATTACCGCGGCGGCATCGGCGCGGTGGTGCGCGAGACCATCGGCGTCGGCCGAGCCTCCGCGGCCGCCGCCACCGGGGTCGGTCGGGTCGGCAGCGCCGCCGCCGGGTCCGGGTCGCGGATCGGTGCGATGATCGGCCGTCTGCGCCAATACACCGCGGCCGCCAACTCCGCCGCCACCGCCTCGGGCCGCCTGTCCCGCGCGCAAGGCGGCATCGGCGACGCGCTCGGCGGCGGCGGCATCGGCAAGGCCCTGCGCTTCGGCGGCAAGGCGCTGGGCGGCGTCGGTCTGGCGCTGTCGGCCGCCGGCGCGGCGGGCGACCTGATGGACCCGAACCTCTCGGCCTCCGAGAAAGGCGCGGCGGGCGGCAACCTCGCGGGCGGTCTGGCGGGCATGGCGGCCGGCGCGGCGATCGGCTCGGTGGTGCCGGTGATCGGCACCGCCCTCGGCGCGGTGATCGGCGGTGCGCTCGGCAGCTTCGGCGGCGAGATGCTCGGCGGCTGGCTGTTCAAGGACAAGGACAAAAGCGGTGAACGCAAGGACGAAAGCCCCGCCTCGGCCGAGGCGGCCGGGGGCGCGGGTGGTGCCGCCCAGTCTGCGGCTGGCGCGCCTCAGACCGTCTCGATCGGCCCCTTCAACATCTACGCCACGCCCGGGCAGGACGTGCGCGAACTGGCCGAACAGGTGGCCCAACTGATCATGCGGCAGCAGCGCGCCGCGCTGGCCGACTAAGGGGGAAGCGATGGCCGAAGTGATGATGGCGCTCGGGGAGTTCCGCTTCGGGATTTCGACCGCCGCCTACGACAAGCTCCAGCGGGTGAGCGAGTTCCGCTGGGCGAAGCAGGAGAGGATGGGGCGCAAGGCTGCCCGCCAGTTCACCGGGCCGGAGGGCGACACGGTGAGCCTTTCCGGCGTCGTCTACCCGCACTATCGCGGCGGCCTCGGCCAGATTGCCGCGATGCGCGATGAGGCGGGCAAGGGCGAGCCGCTGATGCTGGTCGATGGCCTCGGCGGGGTGTGGGGGCGCTGGTGCCTCGTCCGCATCGAGGAGGGCCAGACCCGGTTCCTCGCCAACGGCATCCCGCTCAAGCAGGAGTTCACCCTGTCCCTCGAAGAGTACGGAGACGACTGATGCGGTACGTGACGCGCGAAGGCGACCGGGTCGACGCCATCTGCTGGAAGCACTACGGCCGCGAGAACGCCGCCGAAGCGGTGTTCAAGGCCAATCCGCGCCTGGCCGCCCACGGCGCGATCCTGCCCGCCGGCATCACCATCGACCTCCCCGACCTCGAAACCCCGACGACGGCGGCCGCCGTCAAGCTGTGGGACTGACCGATGCGGCCGCTCTGGAAGCTCACCGCCGACGGCGCCGACATCACCGCCGCCTGCGCCCAGCGCCTGCTGTCCCTGACCGTCACCGACGAGGCGGGCATCACCAGCGACACCATCGCGATCGTCCTCGACAACCGCGACCTCGCGATTGCCGCGCCGCGCAAGGGCGCCGCCCTGGAATGCTGGATGGGGTACGCGGCCTCGGGGCTGATCCACATGGGGCGCTTCGTCGTCGACGAGCTGTCGGCGAGCGGGCCGCCCCACACCCTCACGATCGACGGCAAGGCCGCCGACATGCGCCAGCAGATGAAGGAACAGAAGACCCGCGGCTGGGACGACGTGAGCGTGGCCGACCTGGTCAAGACGATCGCGGGCGAACACAACCTAGTTCCGGTCGTCGCGCCCTCGCTCGCCGACGTGACGTTGCCGAGCCTGGCGCAAACCAACGAGAGCGACATGGCGCTGCTGACCCGCGTCGCCCGCACCCAGGACGCGGTGGCGAAGCCGGTCTCCGGGCGGCTGCTGTTCGTGCCGCGCGGCGAGGCCAAGAGCGCCTCGGGCAAGGCGATGCCGACGGTGGCGCTCGGGCCGGGAGATTTCCAGTCCTACAACGCCACCCAGGCGGATCGTGGCAAATACGGGTCGGTGGTGGCGCAGTGGCACAACGCCGAAACCAGTCAGGCCGAGTCGATCAAGGTCGGCGATGGCGAAGGCCCCACCTTCACCATCCGCAGCAAGTTCCCCGACGCCGACCAGGCGCAGCGCGCCGCCGCCGCCAAGCTCGACGCACTCGCGCGCGGCACCGGCACCTTCTCGGGTGAGGTGACGCCCGGGCAGCCGTCGATCGGCGCCGAGGGCAAGATCGTGGTCTCCGGCCTCGGCGACATCGCCAGCGGCACCTGGGTGATCACCCGGGCGGTCCACAAGCTCGACAAATCGGGCGGCCTCAAGACCAGCCTGGAAGGGGAGACCCCGAAGGGCGAAGCGGCATGATTACCCGCGCCGGCGAGGGCCGGCGGGGGGCGTGGCTGTTACAGCAGCCGAACCGCGAGAGGGCATCTCGCACGACCCAACCCCGGCCGAGGCCGGGTCATCCCCGCACCCGTCGACCGGGCGGGGCAAGGAAATATCCCACAATGCACATGGAGTCGACTCTTTCGCCGATCCGGGCGATCCATCCCGTCACCCCCTACCTCGGGGGCAAGCGCAACCTCGCTAAGCGCCTCGTCGCCGAGATCGAGCGGATACCCCACGCCACCTACGCCGAACCGTTCGTCGGCGGCGGCGGGGTATTCCTGCGCCGGACCTCGGCCCCGCGCGCCGAGGTCATCAACGACCTCAACCGCGATGTCGCGACCTTCTTCCGCATCCTCCAGCGCCACTACGTCGCGTTCATGGAGATGATCAAGTTCCAGCTGACCACCCGCGCCGAGTTCGAGCGCCTGGTGGCCACCGATCCCGACACCCTCACCGATCTCGAACGCTCGGCCCGCTTCCTCTACCTCCAGCGCACCGCGTTCGGCGGCAAGGTCTCCGGCCGCAACTTCGGCGTCTCGCCGGGGCGCCCAGGGCATTTCGACGTGACCAAGCTCGGCCCGTTGCTGGAGGATCTCCACACCCGCCTCGCCGGCGTCGTGATCGAGTGCCTGCCCTACGCCAGCTTCATCACCCGCTACGACCGGCCCGAGACCCTGTTCTATCTCGACCCGCCCTATTGGGGCTGCGAGGGCGACTACGGCCGCCACCTGTTCGAGCGCGCCGACTTCGAACGCCTGGCCGACCAGTTGGCGACGCTCAAGGGCCGCTTCCTGATGTCGATCAACGACACCCCCGAGATCCGCGCGATCTTCGCCGGGTTCGACCTGGCCGAGGTCTCCACCACCTACACGGTCGCCGGCCGGGGCAACGCGAAGGCCGCGGCCGAGCTTCTGATCTCCGGTGGGGGTTGTGACGGGGACGCCTCTCAGGCATCCTCCAAGCGGGCCTCAAAGACGCCCTAACCGGCCCTTAAAACCCGAGCTGCGCGCCGCTTAAGTCTGCTGCGGAACCAAGTGTCCCGCCCTGCAAATCCAAGCGGCGCGCTTCACCGAAACGAGTGGGAAGCGCGGAGGGGCCCCGTCCCTCCGCGACCGTCTTCCTTCCCCTCCGCCTACGGCACCAGCCGATAGCCGCCGGTGTCGGTGACGAGGATCTGGGCGTTGGACGGGTCTTTTTCGATCTTCTGGCGCAGGCGGTAGACGTGGGTTTCGAGGGTATGGGTGGTGACCGCCGGGTTGTAGCCCCAGACCTCGTGAAGAAGAACCTCGCGCGGCACCACGTCGCCCGCGCGATAGAGAAACTTGAGGATCGAGGCCTCCTTTTCGGTGAGGCGGACGATCCGGTCGTCGGCCTCGACCAGGTGCTTGGAGGCGGGCTTGAAGGTATAGGGGCCGATCGTGAGGACCGCGTCGTCGCTGCTTTCGAAGCTGCGGATCAGCGCGCGCAGGCGCTGCAGCAGAGCGGCGATGCGGAACGGCTTGGCGAGGGTCTCGCAGACGCCGCCGAGGTCGCCGACGTCCTCCGGCGGATCGCCGCCGAGGATCAGCACCGGCCATGCCACGCCTTCGGCGCGCAGGCGCCGCGTCAACGCGGCGCCGGTGCCGTCGGGCAGCGCGGCGGCGAGGATCAGCGCATCGTAGCGCTTCGCCGCGGCCATGGTGCCGCCTTCGGCGGCGTGCGCGGCGGTCTCCACCTCCGCAAACCCTTCCTGCGCAAGGATCTGTTCGGCGAGGGAGCGCCGCAGCACGGCGTCGCTTTCGACAATCAGGACTCGGCGGCCCGCCATCGGTTTCTCCGGCGCTTTACATTCGGGGCGCGAGGGGACATATCTTCACCCGGCCCTCAGATATAACGATTCCCCCATGGGCGGGCCAGGGCTTTCCGGCCCTGGGATTTTCGTCCAAACTGTCCGCCCCCGTCGAATTCGTAGCATGGCGATGATGTCCCGGTCCGCTTTTCCCGTTTTTCCCGGTTTGTTTTCGCCCGCCGACGGCGGGTCCGGCTGGTCTCCCGAGCCCGGCGCGTTGCGCGCGGTCAACCGCGTCGTCGACGAAGTCCGGCGCGGCGCGGTGGCGGGCTTGAAGGATGCCGCACACAACAAGGCCGTAGGCGTGCTGGCGATCGAGGCGGCGGGCGGCGATCCGCTCGCGGCGTTCGCGGCGAGCCTCGGCGGACGTCCGCGTCTCGCCCTCACCGGGCGGCGCGCGGCGGTGCTCGGCCTGTGGCACACCGAAGAGGGCGACGAGCCGCCGAAGGTGGTCGTGGTCGAGGGCGACATCGCGGCGATCGCGCAGCTCTGCCTGCGCGCCGCCGACCCGCTGGTGATGCGGGCACCGCTGCCGCACGGCATCGCGGTGCGCGCGGTCGCCCCCGACGGGTTGGACGCGGCGGCGGTTCACCTGATGAAACGCGCGCGGCTGATGCCCGCCGCGGCGGTGGTCGACGTCGTCGCCGCCAGCGACGACGCCCGGTTGCTGTGGGCCGAGGCGGCCGACGTCCTGCACCACGAACATCTGCTGGCGCTCAGCCTGCAACCGGTGAGCCGCGCCCACGTGCCGCTCGCCGACGCGGTGGAAACCCAGGTGATCGCCTTCCGCCCGTCGGACGGCGGCATCGAGCACCTGGCGCTGGTGATCGGCACGCCCGACCACGGCAAGCCGGTGCTGACCCGCCTGCATTCCGAGTGCTTCACCGGCGACCTTCTGGGCTCGCTGCGCTGCGACTGCGGCGACCAGCTCCGCGGCGCGATCAAGGAGATCGCCGAGACCGGCGCGGGCATCCTGCTCTACATGGCGCAGGAGGGGCGCGGCATCGGTCTTGTCAACAAGCTGCGCGCCTACGACCTGCAGGACGCCGGGTTCGACACCATGGAGGCCAACGAGCAGCTCGGCTTCGACGACGACGAGCGGATCTATCTGCCCGCCGCGGCGATGCTGCGGCAGCTCGGCTTCCTCGAGGTGCGGCTCCTCACCAACAATCCGGCGAAGGTGGAGGCGCTGTCGCGCCACGGCGTCACGGTGGTGGAGCGGGTGCCGCACGTCTTCCCCTCCAATTCCCACAACCGCGACTATCTCGAAACCAAGCGGATCAAGGGCGGTCATCTTTTCTGAGCGGCCCGGCAAATCCTGCCCGCCGAGGCCGCCGAGACCGCGCAGCCGTAGAAATTCCGCCCTGAATTCAGCCTACTGGAGTCTGGCACCGGAATTGCTTCGATGAGCCTGGAGGTTTCCCATGCTCACCGACGCCACGACGCCCGCCTATACGCCGCCGCGCGATGCGCTCAACGTGACGCCGCGCGCCGACATCCGGATGTCGAACGCCGACGACGCCGCGGCGGGCGAGAGCGAATTCTCGCTGGTGGGCGACGGCGAGTTCACGTTCTGGGACTTCCTCGACGTCATCAACCCGCTGCAGCACATCCCGATCGTCAACGGCATCTACCGCGAGCTGACCGGCGACACCATCAAGCCGGTGATGAAGCTGGCGGGCGGCGCGCTGTTCGGCGGGCCGATCGGTCTCGGGCTCGCGGCGGTCGACGTCGGCGTCGAGGGCACCACCGGCAAGGATACCGGCCAACACGTCGCGGCGCTGTTCGACGACGTCGACGATCCGCGCGGCACCGCCTATCGCCTCTACAACGACGCCCACACCGACAACGCATGGCGCGACGATCCCGAGGGACTGGCGAAGGCCGAGGCGATGCTCGCCGCCCTCGACCGCACGGATGCGCAAACCTCCGCCGACGCCAACGCGATGGTGGCGCTGCCCGCGCTCACGGTGGTGCCCGCCCAGGCGCTGCCCGAGGCCGACGCCCCCGCCGACGCCCTCGAAGCGACAGGGGAAACCCCGGCTCTGACGCCGTGGGACGCGCCCGCTCCGGCGGCGGCGGGCAAGGCGTTCCCGATGCCGGATCGCCGCCACACCGGCGGTCCGAAGCCGGTCGCCGCGGCGCCGCCGAAATCCGCGGACGAGGTCGCTCCCGGCCTCTCCGCCTCGGCGATGGAGGCTGCGGGCCTGACCCCCGACGCGGTGCGCGAAGTGCTGCGCGCCCACGGGCAGGCGCAGGCGGAAGACGCCGCGCTGGCCGCTCAGCCCGCCGCGAAACCCGCGGCCAAACCGGGCCGGACGGCCGCGCCGGACCCGGAGGAGCCGTTGTGGTTCTTCGACCGGATGAACTCGGCGCTCGACAAATATCGCGCCGCCCAGGGCCTGGCACCCGCCGCCGGTGCGATCCAATAAGCGGCCGGATCGGCACGAGAGTGTCGCGGAACCCCCGATCTTCCTGCGCGTGCGATCCGCAGGCGATCCTCAACACGATCGAGCCGATGGATGACGCGATTTCCGCCTACGCGGGGGTCGCGAGCCTCGGCGAGGAACCGGCGCGGACGATGTTCGACGGCAGATGAGCGCGGCGGCAACGCCGGATCTCCGCCTCAGGAGACCGGCGGCCGCGCGCCGAAAATCGCCGAGCCGACCCGCACCAGGGTCGCCCCCAGGGCCACCGCCACCGGATAGTCGTGGCTCATCCCCATGCTGAGTTCCGCAAGGCCGTGCCGCGCCGCGATCTTCCGCAGCAGCGCGAAATGGGGCGAGGGCTCCTGCTCCACCGGCGGAATGCACATCAACCCGGCAATCTCGAGCTTCCACTCTCCCGCGCAACGGTCGAGGAAAGCGTCCGCCTCGGTCGGCAGTACCCCGGCCTTCTGCGGCTCGCAGCCGGTATTGACCTGCACCAGCAGGCGCGGCAGGGCGTGGCCCTCGTCGCGCAGGCGCACCAGGGCCTCGGCGAGCTTCGGCCGGTCGAGAGTATGAACGACGTCGAACAGGGCGATCGCGTCCTTCGCCTTGTTGGACTGCAACGGCCCGATCAGGTGCAGTTCGACGCCCGGATAGCGCGCCTTGAGGCCGGGCCACTTCGCCGCGGCCTCCTGCACCCGGTTCTCGCCGAAGACACGGTGCCCGGCATCGAGGGCCTCGGCGATCGTCTCCGCATCATGGGTTTTCGACACCGCGACCAGGCGCGCCGCCGCCGCCGCGCGGCCGCAGGCTTCGGCCTCGGCGAGGATTCGCGCCTTCACCGCGCGCAGATTTTCCGCGATAGTGGCTTCCACGGATTGGGTCCTTACGACAGGTCTGAAGAGGTTCCGTTGCGCACCATAGCAACCGTCGCGGCGCGGCTCAACGTCCGCGCTGCCGGGCTTCCGGCGCTGATCGCGCTGACCGACGTTTCCCGCCGCCCCGACGCCCGCCTGCTGCTGAAGGCCCTGCCCCACGGCACGGCTCTGCTCGATCGCACCGGCCGCCGCGATCTCGGCCGCGCCTGCCGCCGCAAGGGCGTGATGCTGATCTCGGCGCGGCGCGACGCGGGTGCGGCCGCGCTCTACGTCCGCGATCTGCCCGCCGAACGCGCCCGCGAGATCGCCGCGTGGCGCAGGCGCGGCGGCGGTCCGGTGTTCGCCGCCGCCCACTCGCCGCGCGCGTTGCGCCGCGCCGCCCGCGCGGGCGCGACCGCGGCGTTGCTGTCGCCGCTGTTCCCCACCCGCAGCCATCCCGGCGCGAAGGGCATCGGCATCACCCGCTTCCGCCTGTGGGCGCGCGAAACCCGCCTCGCGGTCTATGCCCTGGGCGGCGTCACCGCCGCCAACGCGCGGGCGCTGCTCTCCACCGCCGCCGTCGGCATCGCCGGAATCGACGGCGTGCCGTGAATGCGAAAAGGGCGGCCCGGAGGCCGCCCTTCCGCAGATCCGCGTGGCGCGGAGCTTAGAAGTCGAGGTGCAGACCGACGACGCCGCCGAACGCGCCGGCGTTGTCCTGCTCGTCCCCTTCGGCGTCATACTGCGCATAGGCGAGCTGACCGAACACGTCCACACCCGCGCCGAGCGTATACTTGCCGCCGAGCGCGTAGGTGTCGATGGTGTCCTTGCCGGCCGTCGCGGTATCGCCGCGGGCGCCCGACTTGCGGTAGTTGATCGAAACCGCATACGGACCTTCGGCGTACATCAGACCGGCATCCCAGGCATAGCCGTCGGTCTCTTCGGCGAAGGAGCCTTCCGGCGCGTCGATGACGCGGTAGGCGCCGCCGAGGGTGAAGCCGGCGTAGGTCAGGTTCAGGCCGAACGCCCAGTCCTCGGCGTCCTTGGCGTTGGCGCCATTGCCGTTGGCAATGGTGTAGCCCGCGGTGGCGAGCATGCCGACCGGGCCGATCTCACGCTCGTAGGACAGGCCGAACGCCCACGCTTCGTCGAAGTCGACGGCTTTCACCACGGATTCGGAGTTGGTCAGCGGAGTGACCGGGTTGTTGCTACCGTTCGCCCATTCGTCGTCGCCGCCGCCGTTGTTCGACGCGGTATACGACACGCCCGCCTGCAGGCCGTAGAACTTCGGCGTCATGTAGATCGCCTTGTTGGCGTCGCCGTCGAACCCGAGGTCGGTGATGTTGTCGGTGACGTCGTCCGGACGCGCGAGATAGTTCGGAATCGCGGTGTCGTCGACTTCGGTGTAGGCCGCGTTCGGCGCGGTGGCGCGCATCAGGTAGGCGACGTTGTCGGTCGAGCCGAGAATCGCCTTACCGTACTTGCCCTCGACGTAGAGATAGCTCTCGTCGATGGTATCGCTGCCGTTGTTGTCGGTGCCGGATTCGAGCTGCACCATCACGCCGATGGTCATGCCGTTGTCGAGCGTGGTCTTCCCCTGGAAGTAGATCTCGCCTTCGCCCTGGACGTCGAAGCTGTTGACCGACCCCTTGAAGTCGTCGTCCTGCGACGCACCCGTCACGTAGTATTCCATGAAACCGCCGAGCTGCAGCTTCACCGGTTCGGAAGCCTGCGCGGCCGGCGCGATGATGGCGGCGGCGAGCAGCGCCGTCGACCCGATCAGAATCGTCTTCATGTGCGTTCCCTCTTGTTTCAGCACCAGTCCCCACGGCTATGGGCGGTCGCGAATGCAAGGGAATTCAAAGCATAGGGGCTATGCACCCGGCAACGGGCAAACGCGAACGCATGTCATTTCCGCGACAGGGTGTGCTGAATTTATCACACTTATGGAGCCGCTTGGCGGGTTTGCCGCTTTTTTCGGCAGAACCATCTTATAAGCAACGGGGCGGCCCGTTAGGGCCGCCCCGCGCACCATCCTTCCGAAGAAGGATTAGAAGTTCAGGTGAAGACCGACGACGCCGCCGTAGGCGCCTTCGTTGCCCTTGGATTTGTCGCTGGTCTCGTCCTGGGCATTGGTGTAGCCGACTTCACCGAACAGGTTCACACCCGGGCCGAGGGCATAGGCGCCGCCAAGACGGATCACGTCGATCTCGTCGTGGCCATCGAGCGGGCCGCCGGACCGATCAACGCCTTGCGTCTTCGAGCTGGCATAGTTCAGAGAGACCTTGTACGGGCCTTCCGCGTACATCACGCCCGCGTTCCAGGCAAAGCCGTCGGTCGGACTCAGCTGGGTCGATCCCGCGGCGATCTTGCGCTTGACGCCGCCACCGACGGTGAAGCCCTGGTACGACAGGTTCAGCCCGCCGCCGAACTCGCGGATGGTGCCGTCGGTGAAGCCCTGGCTGACGCGACCGGCGTTGGTGCCGCCCATGTCGATGGTGACGTAGTGGGCCGAAGCCTTCACGCCCACGCCCGCGACATCGGCATCGTAGGCTAGGCCGAACGCCCAGGCCTCGTCGAAATTCCGCGCCTTGGCGACGGACTCGGAGTTGGCCGCCGGAACGACCACGGTGCCGCTCACGCCCGCCCAGGTATCGTCGCCGCCCGGATTGTTCGACGGAACGTACGACACGCCGGCCTGCACGCCGTAGAACTTCGGCGTGAAGTAGGTCAGCTTGTTCTCGTCCGACAGGGTATTCGGGATCACGTCGAGACCGATGACGCCGTTGGTCGGCATGTACTGGATCTGATCGCCTTCCGAGGTCACCCAGGCGCCGCCCAGGTCGGACGCGCTCGGAGCGGAGACGGACATCAGGTACGCGGCGGTATCCTCGGCACCGACGATCGCCTTACCGTACTTGCCTTCGAGGAAGAGGTAGCTCTCGTCGATGGTGTCGTCGCCGTTGTTGTTCGAACCGGCTTCGAGCTCGACCTGCACGCCGATGGTCATGCCGTTGTCGAGGGTGGTCTTGCCGACGAACCAGATCTCCGACTCACCCTGGATGTCGAAGCTGTTCACGTTCAGGTTGGAGTCTTTGTCCTGGTCGGCCGCAGCCATCCAGTATTCCATGTAACCGCCGAGCTGCAGCTTCACCGGCTCGGAAGCTTGCGCCGACGGGGCGATGGTGGCGGCCGCGAGCAGCGCCGTCGACCCGATCAAAATCGATTTCATATGCGTTCCCTCTTGTTTCAGCATCCGGTCCCTCAGCAGGGACGGACATAAATATGAGGGAATTCAAGACACACGCTCGTATGCGCTGCAACGCGTTTTCGGCGAATGATGGCAAATTCGCGGCGGGGTGTGCCGCATTTGCTACACCCGCGTGCGGGATTCTCCCGCGCGTCTCGGGGAGCGCCGAGACACAAAAAACGGGGCGGCCCGTTGGGGCCGCCCCGCGCACCATCCTTCCGAAGAAGGATTAGAAGTTCAGGTGCAGACCGACGACGCCGCCGTAGGCACCTTCGTTGCCGGAAGCATCGGCACCGGTCTCGTCCTTGGCGTCGGTGTAGCCGACTTCGGCGAACATGTTCACGCCCGGCCCGAGGGCATAGGCACCGCCGAGACGGATCACGTCGATCTTGTCATGGCCATCGGTCGGGCCACCGTCGCGGCTGTCGCCTTCGGTCTTCGAGTTGGCGTAGTTCAGGGAGACCTTGTACGGGCCTTCCGCGTACATCACGCCGGCGTTCCAGGCGAAGCCGTCGGTGCGAGCCTGAGCCGCGCCGCTGGTCTCCGAGGAAACCTTGCGCTTGATGCCGCCGCCGACGGTGAAGCCCTGGTACGACAGGTTCAGACCGCCGCCGAACTCGCGCACGGTGCCGTCGGTGAAGCCTTCGCTGACGCGGCCGGCGTCGGTGCCGCCCATGTCGATGGTGACGTAGTGGGCCGAAGCCTTCACGCCGATACCAGCGATGTCGGTACCGTAGGCCAGGCCGAAGGCCCAGGCCTGGTCGAAGTCACGCGCCTTGGCGACGGACTCGGAGTTCGACACCGAAACGATCGAGGTGCCGTCGGCAGTCGCCCAGCCGTCGTCGCCGCCCTTGTTGTTCGACGGAACGTACGACACGCCGGCCTGCAGGCCGTAGAACTTCGGCGTGAAGTAGGTCAGCTTGTTCTCGTCGCCCAGGGTGTTCGGGATCACGTCGAGGCCGCGGACGCTGCCCGTCGGCATGTACTGGACCGCATCGCCTTCCGAGGTCACCCAGGCGCCGCCCAGGTCGGACGCGCTCGGAGCGGAGACGGACATCAGGTACGCGGCGGTGTCTTCGGCACCGACGATCGCCTTACCGTACTTGCCTTCGAGGAAGAGGTAGCTCTCGTCGACGGTGTCGTCGCCGTTGTTGTTCGAACCGGCTTCGAGCTCGACCTGCACGCCGATGGTCATGCCGTTGTCGAGGGTGGTCTTGCCGACGAACCAGATCTCCGACTCACCCTGGATGTCGAAGCTGTTCACGTTCAGGTTGGAGTCTTTGTCCTGGTCGGCCGCAGCCATCCAGTACTCCATGTAACCGCCGAGCTGCAGCTTGATCGGATCGGAGGCCTGAGCGGCCGAAGCGAACGCACCGGCGGCGAGCAGCGCGGTGGTGCCGAAAAGAATCTTCTTCATGTCTATCCCTCGTTCGATAGGATCGAATTCGGTCCCGACCCCACACGGCGGAACCTTGCTCAGGCACTAGAAAGTCATGATCCCCCGGGCGCGTCAACGCGGAACCCGGCGGGGTTCCCACTTCACCGGGCAGGTGTGGCAAACATGACACACAGGCGCCCCGTGCGACCGTCCTTCGGCCCGTCCGCGTTCGGCCGTTTTCCTGCTTTACGCGGAGCGCGCGCCGCGACACACTGTCGCGGAACTCGCGGCCGCCGCCGCGGGTCGGGCAACTCTGGCGATGATGATGGTCATGACCTTGAAGAAGTCGATGCTTCGGCCGTGCGCGGTCGCGTTTCTGGTGGCGGCCGCCGCGCTCCTCGGCGCGTGCGACAGCACCAACACCCAATACGCCTATCCCGAAAGCTACGGCAACAAGGTCTACCAGCCCGGAGACAAGAAGCCGGACAGCGTGTTCGGCTCCGAAGGGCTCGACATCTTCGGCCAGAAGAAGCGCGGCGACGGCGAGGGCGGCGGCTCGGGCATCGGCATCAACAGCTTCCTGTGGCGCGCGTCGCTCGACACCGTCAGCTTCATGCCGATCGCCTCGGCGGACCCGTTCGGCGGCGTGATCATCACCGACTGGTACGCCCCGCCCGAGACGCCGAGCGAGCGTTTCAAGCTCAACGTCTTCATCATGGGGCGCGCGCTTCGCGCCGACGCCCTCAAGATCGCGGCGTTCCGGCAGACCCGGGACGCAAGCGGAAACTGGGCGGATGCCGCGGTGGACCCGGGCGTCGTCACCGACCTCGAAAACACCGTGTTGACGCGCGCGCGCAAGATGCGCATCGCGGCGCAGAGCGGCGCGACCACCAACTGACGTCCGGCCCGGGCGTCCTCCGACCGCCGGTCCCGCCTCCGCGGGGCCGGCTTCTCCTATAGTATAGACGAACGAGTTCGAGAAAGGCGGGTAGACCGATCATGACGCGGATGGACGAACGCTACAATTTCCGCGAAGCCGAGCCCAAATGGCAGGCGGCCTGGCAGAGCCGCAACGCTTTCGCCGCCGAGGCCGCCTCGGACAAGCCGAAGTGCTACGTACTGGAGATGTTCCCCTACCCCTCCGGGCGCATCCACATGGGCCACGTGCGCAACTACACCCTGGGCGACGTGATCGCGCGCTTCCGCCGCGCGCAGGGGTTCAACGTCCTGCATCCGATGGGCTGGGATGCCTTCGGCCTGCCCGCCGAGAACGCGGCGATCCAAAACCGCGTTCACCCGGCGATCTGGACCCACGAGAACATCCGCACGATGAAGGAGCAGTTCCGGCCGCTCGGGCTTTCGATCGACTGGAGCCGCGAGGTCGCCACCTGCGAGCCCGACTACTACCGCCACGAACAGAAGATGTTCCTCGACTTCCTCAAGGCCGGGCTCGCCTACCGCAAGACCAGCATGGTCAACTGGGACCCGGTGGAGCACACCGTGCTCGCCAACGAGCAGGTGATCGACGGCAAGGGCTGGCGCTCCGGCGCCCCGGTCGAGCGCCGCGAACTGGCGCAGTGGTTCCTCAAGATCACCCACTACGCCGACGATCTCCTCGAAGCCCTCGGAGACCTCGACCAGTGGCCCGAGCGCGTGCGCCTGATGCAGCACAACTGGATCGGTCGCTCGGAAGGCGCGCGGGTGTTCTTCGACCTCGTCGGCCGCGACGACAAGCTCGAGGTTTTCACCACCCGTCCGGACACCCTGTTCGGCGCGGCGTTCTGCGCGATCTCGATCAACCATCCGCTCGCCAAAACGCTCGCCGCAACCGACGCGGCGCTGCGCGAGTTCGTCGCCGACTGCAACGCGGTCGGCACCTCGGAAGCGGCGATCGAAACCGCCGAGAAGAAGGGCTACCTCACCCCCTATACCGTGCGCCATCCCTTCGATCCGAACTGGGAACTGCCGGTGTTCGTCGCCAATTTCGTGCTGATGGAATACGGTACCGGCGCGATCTTCGGCTGCCCGGCGCACGATCAGCGCGATATGGACTTCGCGCGCAAGTATGATCTGCCGGTCAAGGCGGTGGTCGCGCCCAAGGATGCCGACGCGGCCGCCTTCGCGGCGGCGCTCGAAGCCTCGAACGAGGCGTTTACGGGCGACGGCGTGGCGATCAGCTCGGGCTTCCTCGACGGCCTCGGCGTCGATGCCGCCAAACGCGCGGCGATCGCCCGCCTCGAAGCCGAAGGACGCGGCCGGGGCACGGTACAGTTCCGCCTGCGCGACTGGGGCGTTTCGCGCCAGCGCTACTGGGGCTGTCCGATCCCGGTGATCCACTGCCCGACCTGCGGCGCGGTGCCGGTGCCCGACGACCAGCTGCCCGTGACCCTGCCGGAAGACGTAACCTTCGATCAGCCCGGCAACCCGCTCGCCCTGCACCCGACCTGGAAGAAGGTGAAGTGCCCGTGCTGCGGCGGCGACGCCGAGCGCGAAACCGATACCTTCGACACCTTCTTCGAATCCTCGTGGTATTTCGCCCGCTTCTGCGACCCGAACAACGCCGAAGCCGCGTTCGACCGCACCGCGGTGGATTACTGGTTGCCGGTCGACCAGTACATCGGCGGCATCGAGCACGCGGTGCTGCATCTGCTCTATTCGCGCTTCTTCACCCGCGCACTCAAGGAGTGCGGCTATCTCGGCATCAAGGAGCCGTTCAAGGGCCTGTTCACCCAGGGGATGGTCTGCCACGAAACCTATCGCTCCGCTTCGGGAACCTGGCTCTACCCCGCCGAGGTCGAACGCCGCGACGGCGCGATCGTCGCGACCGAAACCGGCGCGACGGTCACCGTCGGCCGGTCCGAAAAGATGAGCAAGTCGAAGAAGAACACCGTCGATCCGGGCCACATCATCGAGACCTACGGAGCGGACGCCGCGCGTCTGTTCATGCTCTCCGACAGTCCGCCCGACCGCGACCTGGAATGGACCGAAAGCGGCATCGACGGCGCATGGCGCTACGTGCAGCGTCTGTGGCGTCTCGCGGCGGTTCCGGCGGTGAACTTCGCCGAAGCGGACGAAGTCGCGGAAACCTTCGCGGACTCCGCCAAGGACACCGTATCTTTCGCCCACCGCACCATCGTGGCGGTGACGGAGGATCTCAACAAGCTCCGCTTCAACACCGCGGTGGCGAAGCTGCGCGAACTCACCAATCAGATCGCCGCCACCAATCCGGCGGATGCGGGCGCCGCCGCCGCCTACCGTTTCGGCCTCGAAACGCTGCTGCGCCTGATCGCGCCGATGACGCCGCACATCGCGGAGGAGATCTGGCAGGCGATCGGACACGACACGCCGCTCTGCGCCACCGCGTGGCCGGAGGCCGACCCGGCATGGCTCACCGTCGACACCGTCACGCTCGCGGTGCAGGTCAACGGCAAGCTGCGCGGAACTCTCGACCTGCCGGTCGGGACGGACAACGCCGCCGCCGAAGCCCTCGCGTTGGCCCTGCCGGGCGTGCAGGCGCAAATTCAGGGGCGCGCGCCGAAGAAGGTGATCGTCGTCCCCGGCAAGATCGTCAACATCGTCGCCTGACGGCCAGGAGCCCGCATGTCCGACCGCACCCTCCGTCCGTTCGTCCGCAACCTGCGGCTCGCGTCGCTGGTCGCGGTCGGACTTGCGCTTTCCGCCTGCGGCTTCCGTCCGATGGACGCTCGCAACCCCGCCGACCCCGGCTCGCCGGAACTCGCGCGCATCGACGTGCCGCCGATCGACGACCGCGTCGGCCAGGTGATGCGGTCGGGTATCGTCCGCCGCCTCAATCCCTCGGGCATCGTCGCCGACTCCGCCTACACCCTGCGCGTCAAATATTCGGAGTCCAAGATCGGGCGCGGCATCCGGTCCGACGATTCCGCGGTCCGCAACGACTACGTTCTCTCCGTCAATTTCTCGCTCGAGCGTCGGCCGGACGGCGACACCCCCGGCCGCACTCTGCTCAACGGCGTCACCACCGCCACCACCCGGTTCAACAATCCGGACCAGCTCTACGCCGGCTTCGTCTCCGAACGCGCAGCGCAGGAGCGCGCCGCCGATCTGGCGGCGGACGACATCGCCCGGCAGGTGCGTCTCTACTTCCGCTATCCGCAGAACTATCCCGAGGTGGTCGAGCCCAAACCGGCGGAACCGGTCGCGCCGACGCGCCCCACGAGGCCCTGATGAAACTTGCCGGCAGCGCCGCGGAATCCTTCGTCAAGCGGCCCGACCCGGCGGTGCGCGCGGTGCTGCTGCACGGACCCGACGAAGGCCAGGTGCGCGAACGCATGCAGGCCCTGACCCGCACCGTCTGCCCCGACGTCGGCGATCCGTTCCGAGTGGCCGACATCGCCCCGGCCACCCTGTCCGACGATCCGGCCCGCCTGGCGGACGAACTTGCGGCGATCGCGTTCGGCGGCGGGCGACGCGTGGTCCGCGTCGCCCAGGCGAGCGATTCGCAGGCCGCGGCGATACTGGGTTGCCTCGCGAGGCCGGTCGGCGACGCGTTGTTGATCGTCTCCGCCGGGGTCCTCCCGCCCAAATCGAAACTTCGTTCCGCCTTCGAATCCACCGACGGCGCGGTTGCGATCGCCTGCTATCCCGCCGAAGGGCGCGCGCTCGTCGCCTTGATCCGCCAGGGATTCGCCGATGCGGGCATCCGCCTCGAAGCCGACGCGGCGGAAACTCTCGCGGCGCTCCTCGCCGACGACACCGCAAGCGCGCACGCGGAGATCGAAAAGCTTCGTCTCTATCTCGGCGACGAGCCCCGAGCGCTGACGCCGGACGACGTGCGCGCCTGCTGCGGCGATCAGTCGGCTCATTCGGTGTTCGAACTCGCCGCCGCCGTCGCCGACGGCCGTCAGGGCGAAGTTCAGGCGATTTCCGACCGGCTGTTCCAGGGCGGCGACAACGCCGTCGCGATCGTTCGCGGCGTTTCCCGCCACTTCGACCGGCTGTTCCAGGCCCGCGCCGCGATCGAGGCCGGAGCTTCGGCCGACGCCGCGATGAAGGCGCTGCGCCCGGCGGTGTTCTTCAAGGAAACCGACAGCTTCCGACGCCAACTCGGAACCTGGACCTGTCCGACTCTGCTCGCCGCCATCGACCGCCTCACCGAAGTCGAACGTCAGTGCAAATCCACCGGCATTCCCGCGCCTCTGGTCACCCAGCGCGGCCTGATGGAAATCGCCGCCCTCGCCCGTCGGGCGCGCGGCGGCCGATAAGGTCGGGAACTCCAGCCGCCGGAAAGCCCTTGGTTGAGAGCTGAAAGTCTTCGCGCCTCAGGTCGGGCGGCCGAGGCGTTGCAGCAGATCGTCGAGCTGTTCGAGATTCTGGTACTGGATCGAGAGTCGGCCGCCGGCTCCGTGAACGTCGATGCTAACCTTGAGCCCGAGCAGCGTGGTCAAATCGCGTTCGAGGGCTGCGCAGTCGGCGTCCTTGGCCTTCGGCGCGCGGGGCGCGCCGGATTTCGGCGCGGATTTGGCGAGACGCTCGGTCTGGCGAACGTTGAGCCCCTTGGCGACGATATCGCGGGCGAGCTCGATGGCGCGCGGGTTGCCCAGCAACGCGCGGGCATGACCTGCGGAGAGATCGCCCGCCTGCACCATCTCCTTGACCGCCTCGGGAAGGCCGAGAAGGCGCAAGGTGTTGGCGACGTGGCTCCGGCTCTTGCCGACCGCCTTCGCCAGATCCTCCTGGGTATGGTGGAACTCTTCCTGAAGACGGCGATAGCCGTCGGCCTCTTCGAGGGCGTTGAGATCCTGACGCTGGAGATTTTCGACCAGCGCCACCTCGGCAACCTCGCGGTCGTCCATCTCCCGCACCATCACCGGCACGTCGTGGACCTGAGCGCGTTGCGCGGCGCGCCACCGCCGCTCGCCGGCAATGATTTCATAAATGCCGTTCATTCCCGGGGCCGGCCGCACCAGCAGCGGCTGCAGTACGCCCCGCTCGGCGACCGACGCGGCGAGTTCGTCGAGCGCGCCCTCGTCGAAGGTCTGTCGCGGCTGGAACGGGCTCGGCGTGAGCGCGGAAACCGGCAGGCGTTGCGGCGCTTGCGGCGTTTCGGCGGGCACGGGGTCGTCGCCGAGAAGGGCGGAGAGGCCCCGGCCGAGGTTGCGGCGTTTCGGTTCTTCGCTCATGCGGCGGCACTCTGCTCCTGTTTGAGGATCTCTCCGGCCAGGCGGATATAGGCCTGCGAGCCCGCGCAGCGCATATCGTACAGCAGCGCGGGCTTACCGTGGGACGGCGCCTCGGAGATGCGGACGTTGCGCGGGATCACGGTCTTATAGACCTTGTCGCCGAAATAGTCGCGCACGTCGTCGGCGACCATGCCCGCGAGGTTATTGCGGCTGTCGAACATCGTCAGCACGATGCCCTGGATCTCGAGGCGCGGATTGAGGACGCGCTTGACCCGTTCGATCGTCTTCATCAAGTGCGAAATGCCTTCGAGAGCAAAGAACTCGCACTGCAACGGCACCATCACCGCATGCGCGGCGCACAGCGCGTTGAGGGTGAGAAACCCGAGCGCGGGCGGGCAGTCGATCAGCACGTAGTCATAATCGAGATCGGCAAGATCGAGCGAAGCGCGCAGGCGGAACTCTCGCTCCGGCACGCTCACCAGCTCCACCTCCGCTCCGGCGAGATGCATGTCGGCCGGGATCACCGAAAGGTTGGGGATGTCGGTGGTCTGCACCGCGTCGCGCGCCGGAACCATGCCCGCCAGCACCTGATACGACCCCTTGGCGCGGCGGGTGTGGCCGACGCCGAGCCCGGTGGACGCGTTGCCCTGCGGATCGAGGTCGATCAGAAGAACGGTCTTGTCGACCGCCGCCAGCGCGGTGGCGAGGTTGATCGCCGTGGTGGTCTTGCCCACCCCGCCCTTCTGGTTGGCGATGGCGATGATCCTGCGGGGCCGCGCCGGAATCCAGGGAGCCTGCGTCATTTGCGAACAACCTCGGAAATTTTCAGGACGACCGCCTCGGCATCGGTGAGGCTAGGAACGGTCTCGGCCGCGAGTGTCCAGGTTTTTTCCGCCTCCGTCAATTCCACCCGAGCCGACCGGCCCTTGGGGAAGAGATGCAGCGTTCCCGGCTTGCGCAGGCCTTGCGTCAGAGCCAGGAGTTCCGCCACCGGCGCGAGGGCGCGGGCGGTGATCACGTCGGCCTTGGGTTCGGTCAGGCTTTCGATTCGCTTCGGCCAGACCGTCGCGGGCACGCCGCACAGGCGCGCGGAGTCGCGCAGAAACACCGATTTGCGGGTATCGGATTCGACGAGATGAACCTCCCACCGGCCGACGAGGGCGAGAATCAGACCCGGGAATCCGGCGCCCGACCCGACATCGACGATGGTCTCGGCCTGTTCCGGGATCAGCGGCACGAGCTGAAGCGAATCGAGAATATGGCGCTCCCACAGATGCGGGAGGCTCTTCGGGCCGACGAGATTGATCGCGGCCTGCCACTTTTCGAGATGCGCGGCGAAGATCGCAAGGCGCTCGGCCACCGCGTCGTCGACGCCGAATCGCGGGTCGAGCGCCCGCGCCCGCGCGGCGATATCGTGTTTCACGTGAAACATTCCCCCAAAGCGCCGATCAGGCGACCTCGCGCTGCCCCTTGACGAACCGCAACAGCGCCGTGACCGCCGCCGGAGTCACGCCGGAAATGCGCGCCGCCGCACCGAGCGTTGCCGGTCGCGCCGCCTGAAGCTTGGCGAGCACCTCCGCCGACAATCCGCCGATCCGCTCGTAGGGCAGATCCTCCGGCAACGTCAGCGCCTCGTCGCGCCGGAAGGCGACGATATCCCGCTCCTGCCGCGCGAGGTATCCGGCATAACGGGATTCGATCTCCAACTGTTCGAGCACGTCGGCCCGCGTCTCCGCAAGCTCGGGCCAAGCCGCCAGAACCCGGTCCCGCCCCACTTCCGGGTGGCCGAGCAGATCCAGCGCCGAGCGTCGGACGCCATCGCGATTGAGCGCCCACCCCCAAGCCGCCGCCGCATTGGGCGTCACCGTCGTGGCCGCGAAACGCGCGCGCGCGGCTTCGAGGGCCGTCGCCTTCGCGGCGAACGCGGCGGCGCGCGCCGCGCCGACGCACCCCGCCCGCACACCGAGTTCGGTCAGGCGGCGGTCGGCATTGTCGGCCCGCAACAGCAGACGATATTCGGCGCGCGAGGTGAACATCCGATAAGGCTCGGAGGTGCCGAGGGTGACGAGATCGTCGATCATCACGCCGATGTAAGCCTGCGCCCGATCGAGAACCACCGGCGCATTCCCCGCCGCCTGCCGCGCCGCATTGAGTCCCGCGATCAGCCCCTGGGCCGCCGCCTCCTCGTAGCCGGTGGTGCCATTGATCTGCCCGGCGAGAAACAATCCGGCGACCGCCCGGGTTTCGAGACTCGGCCGGAGATTGCGCGGATCGACGAAATCGTACTCGATCGCGTATCCCGGGCGCAGAATCCGCACCCGCTCCAGGCCCGGAATCGAGTGGATCATCGCGTCCTGCACGTCGGCGGGCAACGAGGTGGAAATGCCGTTGGGATATACGGTGTCGTCGTCCAGCCCCTCCGGTTCGAGGAAGATCTGGTGCCCCTCGCGGTGGGCGAAGCGCACCACCTTGTCTTCGATCGACGGGCAATAGCGCGGGCCGACACTGGTGATCTGGCCCGAATAAAGCGGCGCGCGATCGAGATTCGCGCGGATGATTTCATGCGTTCTCGCCGTCGTGGTGGTAATGCCGCACGCGATCTGCGGCGTGGCGATGCCCCCGGTCAGGAACGAGAACGGCAGCGGCGGTTCGTCGCCCTGCTGCATTTCCAGGCCCGCCCAGTCGATGGTCCGCCCGTCGAGCCGTGCCGGGGTTCCGGTCTTGAGCCGCCCGACGTCGAGCCCGAGGCGCACCAGCGCCGCCGAAAGTCCGACACACGGCGCCTCCCCCGCCCGGCCGCCCGGCGTCTGCTCCCGCCCCACATGCATCACGCCCTTGAGGAACGTGCCGGTGGTCAGCACCACCGCGGCCGCGCGAAGCTCGCGGCCATCGGCGAGACGCACGCCGACGACACGTCGATCCGCCGTCACCAGATCCTCGACCGCCGCGGCGATGAGCGTCAAGTTCTCCTGCGATTCGAGGCCCGTGCGCGCCGCCTTGCGATAACGGGCGCGATCGGCCTGAGCGCGCGGACCTTGCACCGCCGGTCCCTTGGACCGGTTGAGCATGCGGAACTGGATCCCCGCCGTGTCGATCCAGCGCGCCATCATCCCGTCGAGTGCGTCGATCTCGCGCACCAAGTGCCCCTTGGCGAGACCGCCGATCGCCGGATTGCACGACATCTCGCCGAGGGTTTCGAGCCGGTGGGTCACCAGCGCGGTGCGCGCGCCGAAACGCGCCGAGGCGGCGGCCGCCTCGGCTCCCGCGTGGCCGCCTCCGACCACGATCACATCGAAATCGAACATCCGCATCATTTCCCGATACAGAACTCGCCGAATATCCGGTCGAGCACGTCCTCGACGTCGACCCGCCCGGTCATCCGCCCGAGTTCGCGCACCGCAAGGCGCAAGTCCTCGGCCTGAAGTTCCAGATCCCGCGCCGCCAACGCGCGGTCGAGCGCGGTGAGCGCCGAGAGAGCCAGAACCCGATGGCGCTCCCGCGTCAACGGCGCGCCCTCGCCGCTCGCACGTCCCGCCGCTGCGGCGATACGGTCACGTAGTAGCGCTCCCAACGCATCCAGCCCGTCGCCGGTCGCCGCCGAGATCGCCAGCGGCGCCGGACAGCCCGCCGGTGCCGGCGCGAGGCGCAGTCCGAGGTCGGACTTGTTGACCACAACCACGGTGTCCCTGTCAACCCAACGCCACGTGGGGTCTTGCGGCGCGGGCCAAAGATCGGCGGCGAACACCGCGATCCGCACGTCGGCCGCCGCAACGGCGCGTTCGGCCCGGCGGACGCCTTCCGCCTCGACCTCGCCTTCGGCGGCGCGCAAACCGGCGGTATCGCTGATCGTGAACGCCTGTCCGCCGAGCGCCATCTCGACGCTCACGCGGTCGCGGGTGGTTCCGGCCTCGGGCGAGACGATCGCCACCTCCCACCCGGCAAGACGGTTGACCAGGCTCGATTTGCCGGCGTTCGGCGCGCCGACCACGGCCACGCTCGCGCCCTGCCGCACCCGCGCCCCGGCCTGCGCGCTGTCGGCGAGCCGCACCACCTCGCCGCGCAGGTCGCGAATCAGGCCGATGCCGCGATCGACGGTATCTGCGGGAAGCTCGTCGTCGGGAAAGTCGATCACCGCTTCGACGAACGCCAGCGCCGCCACCGCGCGACTGCGCAAATCCTCGAGCCGCCGGGCGAGCGCGCCGTCCATCTGCGTGAGCGCCTGACGACGTTGGGATTCGGTTTCCGACGCGATCAGGTCGGCGAGGCCCTCGGCCGCCGTCAGGTCCATCTTGCCGTTGTCGAAGGCGCGGCGCGTGAACTCGCCCGGCTCGGCCCAGCGCAGACCGGGCAGGCGCGCCAGAACTTCGGTGAGTTTCGTCAGCACCGCCGCCGCCCCGTGAACGTGCAGCTCGGCAACGTCTTCGCCGGTGAAGCTTGCCGGTGCGGGGAACACCACGGCGAGGCCGCGGTCGATCGCCTCCCCGTTCGCGGGATCGACGAATCGCACGAACTCCATCCGCCGCGGCGTCCAGTCGGTGCGGCCGGTCATCGTCGCCAGCGCCGCCACCGCGGCCGTGCCGGAGATCCGCACCACCGCCACCCCGGCGCGGCCGGGCGCGGTTGCGGGAGCGAAAATCGTCAACGCCATCAAGCCTCGTTTCGGCAGTGTTTCACGTGAAACATCAGGGCGACGAACCGCCTCGACACGCACGTCTAGCACACGCACAATGACGGAGCAATTTCCGCCAGGAGAATCGTCATGAGCTTCGGCAGCATCGTCGTCCCCTCGCCGCTCGGGCCGCTCACTCTGTTCGCCGTCGACGGTGCGATTGTCTCGCTCGACTGGGGCAAGGGCACGGAAACCGGCGACCCGCCCCAGGTCCTGAAGGATGCGGCACAGCAGCTCGCCGAGTACTTTTCACGGGAACGGACCGAATTCACCCTGCCGCTTGCCCCCGAGGGCTCCCCGTTCCAGAAACGGGTCTGGGCGGCGATGCGGGCGATCCCCTACGGCCGCACCCGCACCTACGGCGAGGTCGCCAAGGATCTCGGCACCGCGGCAATCGCGGTCGGCGGCGCATGCGGCGCCAATCCGATTCCGATCATCGTCCCGTGCCACCGCATTCTCGGTACCGACCGCCTCGGCGGCTACTCCGGATTGGGCGAGCTCGACACCAAGCGCGAGCTTCTGCGCCTCGAAGGGGCGGCTTTCCCGGCCCGATGAAAAAGGGCCCCGCTCGGGGGCCCTCTCGCATCAGCTGTTCATCGAATCGAAGAAATCGTGGTTGTTCTTCGACAGCCGCAGCTTATCGATCAGGAACTCCATGGCGTCGGTCACGCCCATCGGCATCAACACGCGACGCAGCACCCACATCTTCTGCAAGATGCCGCGCTCCACCAGGAGCTCTTCCTTGCGCGTGCCCGAACGGGTGATGTCGATCGCCGGGAAGGTGCGCTTGTCGGAGAGCTTGCGGTCGAGAATGATTTCCGAGTTGCCGGTGCCCTTGAACTCTTCGAAGATCACCTCGTCCATCCGCGAGCCGGTATCGATCAGCGCGGTGGCGATGATGGTGAGCGAACCGCCCTCCTCGATGTTGCGCGCCGCGCCGAAGAACCGCTTCGGCCGCTGCAGCGCGTTGGCATCGACGCCGCCGGTCAGAACCTTGCCCGAGCTGGGCACCACGGTGTTGTAGGCGCGCGCGAGGCGGGTGATCGAATCCAGCAGGATCACCACGTCGCGCTTGTGCTCGACCAGGCGCTTGGCCTTCTCGATCACCATTTCCGCCACCTGGACGTGACGCGCCGCCGGTTCGTCGAAGGTGGAGGACACCACCTCGCCCTTCACCGAACGCGCCATGTCGGTGACTTCCTCGGGGCGTTCGTCGATCAGCAGAACGATCAGATAGACGTCGGGATGATTCTGCGAAATCGCGTGCGCGATGTTCTGCAGCATCACCGTCTTGCCGGTCCGCGGCGGCGCCACGATCAGCGCGCGCTGGCCCATGCCGAGCGGCGCGATCAGATCGATGACGCGGGTGGTATATTCCTTGGTCTTCGCCGGATTTTCGATTTCGAGCTTGAGCCGCCGGTCGGGATAAAGCGGCGTAAGATTGTCGAAGTTGATGCGGTGACGCACCGCATCCGGCTCGGCGAAGTTGATCGTGTTGACCTTGAGAAGCGCGAAGTAGCGCTCCCCTTCCTTCGGCGCGCGGATCTCGCCCTCGACCGTATCGCCGGTGCGCAAACCGAAGCGCCGCACCTGAGACGGCGAGACGTAGATATCGTCCGGACCGGGAAGATAGTTCGCCTCGGGCGACCGCAGAAAGCCGAACCCGTCCTGGAGAATTTCGAGGACGCCGTCGCCGTAGATCGCGGTATCGTTTTCCGCCAACTGCTTAAGGATCGCGAACATCATGTCCTGCTTGCGCAGGGTGGATGCGTTTTCGATCTTCAGCCCTTCGGCAAACTCCAGCAATTCCGCTGGCGATTTGCCCTTCAGTTCTTGTAGGTGCATCGAAACCCCTGATGGCTTTGCACGCAGCCGAGAAGACGTATTGGGAAGAGAAAAGTGGGATCCTCTGGTCCGAATCGACGCGAGCACGCGCGCAAAGGACGACGAGAGGGAGAAACGCAGGAATTGTTCGGCGGGTCCGCCGACCACACGCCGCACCAGGGGTGGTCGTTTACCCAATCGACCGCGGGAAGTCAACAACCCACGACGATCCTAGAACGGCCGGACCATTACCAACGCGACTATACCGATAAATAGGACGATTGGAAACAGCTTCAAGCGGCCGAACGTGCGCGGCGGTTGCGGCGACTCGGCGAACCGTCGCGCCTGACGCGCGAGCCAGGTCTGATAGACCAGCAGCGCCGCCACCGCCGTCAGCTTCGCGTGCAGCCATCCCTCGGTGAAATCGGCATAATTCAGCAACAACGCGCCGCCGCTGACGAGCGATACGCCCGACGCCGGGATCACCACTCGCGCAAGCAATGCCCGCTCCCGCCCGGCCCAGACCGCGTCGCCTTCCGCCGCGTGCAGCGCCAGCACCTCGCCGAGCGCGACGAGTCCGCCGATCCACGCCGTCGCCGCGACGATATGCAGCGCCTTGATCCAGGCATACGCGTCGTAACTCAAATCCAGCATCGCAGGTTCACTTTGCAAGGGCGCATCGGGCGGGGATGCAAGTACAGGCGCGTGCGCAGCCTTCGCCGGTAGTGGTCCAGCGATCCGGCGCATCGGGCGCGGCAAGCGCGGCTTCCACCAGATCGGCAAGTCCGCCGATGAACAGCGGATCGCACTGAACCGTCGGCAGACGCACGTAATCGGGCACGCCCGCCGCGTCCGCCTGCTTGCGGTAGTCGATATCGAGTTCGACCAGGGTCTCGGAATGCTCGGAGACGAACGCGATCGGCACCACGATCAGGGACCGCCCCTCCCGCCCCGCTTCGACGATGACGTGTTCGGTATCCGGTCCGATCCAGGTCTGCGGGCCGACCTTGCTCTGATACGACACCACCCAGTCGAGATCCGGCCGATGCAGATGCGCCACCACCGCCGCCACCGTCGCCTCGACGTGCGCGGGATACGGATCGCCCTTGTCCACCACCGCCTGCGGCAGGCCGTGGGCGGAAAACACCACGCGGTAGTCCGAGGGATTTTCGAGCTTCGTCAGCGCCGCCTCCACTCCCGCGGCGACCGCCCCGATCCAGCCCGCCTGAGTGGGATAGCAACACATCGTCGCGTGCGGACACGCGAGCCCGGCCTTTTTCGCCGCCTTGCGCCAGTCGGTGAGGGAGGAACCGGTCGTGGTGAGCGAATACTGCGGATAGAGCGGCAGCAGCACCACCCGATCCGGGTTCCAGGCCTTGACTTCGGCGACGGTCTCGGCCGCGAACGGGTGCCAATAGCGCATCGCCACGAACGCCTTGCAGGCGAGCTCCGGACGCCGTTGCGCCAGCCGTGCGGTCAACGCCTCGCCCTGCGCCCGAGTTTGCGCGAGCAGGGGCGACGCGCCGCCGATCAGCGCGTAGTTCTCCTTAGCGAGCGGAACCCGCTTCCACGCGATGTAACGTCCCAGCAGCGTCCGAAAGGGCTGCGGCAAGCCGAGAATTACCGGATCGGCGAACAGATTGCGGAGGAATTGCGGAACCGCCTCGAGGGAATCCGGCCCGCCGAGGTTCAACAATACGATCGCAACCCGCTGCATTCGGTTCTCTCGCTCCTAGGTTTCGCCGCGCACCCGCCGCACCAGCGCCGCCACGTGCTGCGGCGGCGTATCCGGCGGAATGCCATGGCCGAGGTTGAAAATGAACCGCCCGCCGGTCCAGGCGGCGAGGATGTCGTCGATCGCGCGGTCCATCGCCGAACCGCCGATGCGCAGAATCGCCGGATCGAGATTGCCCTGAATCGTGGTTTCCGGCTGCACTTCGGTTTTCGCCCAGGCGAGCGGCACGGTACAGTCGAGACCGAGACCGTCGGCGCCGGTGCGTGCGGCGAATCCGGCGAGCCGTGCGCCCGCCCCGCGTGCGAAGACGATGATCGGAACCCGCGGATACGCCGCCTTGAGCCGCGACACGATCCGGCGAATCGGCGATTCGACCCAGTCGGCGAAGCCGCGATCGTCGAACACTCCCGCCCAGGTATCGAACAGTTGCAGCACGTCCGCACCGGCTTCCGCCTGTGCCGAAAGGTGCGTCACGATCGCCTCGACGAGCAGATCGACAAGGGCGCGGAAATCGTCCGGTCGCGCATAGGCCCAATGCTTGGCGAGCGGAAACTCGCGGCTGCTCCGACCTTCGAGCATATACGTGGCGATCGTCCAGGGCGCGCCGGAAAACCCGATCAGCGATACGTCGCGCGGCAACTCGCCGCGCAGGCGCGTCACCGTTTCGTAAACCGGAGCGAGGTGACGCCGCATCCGCTCGAGCGAAAGCCGGGCGACGTCGCTCCCGCCCTCGATCCGCATCAGAACCGGGCCGACGCCTTCCTCGAATCGCAACGATTGGCCGAGGCCGTCGGGAATCACCAGAATGTCGGAAAACAGGATCGCGGCATCGAGGTCGAAACGCCGGAGCGGCTGCAAAGCCACTTCGACGGCGAGCCGAGGGTTGTAGCACAGGTCGAGAAACGAGCCCGCCTCGGCGCGCGTCGCCCGGTATTCCGGAAGATAGCGCCCCGCCTGCCGCATCAGCCAAATCGGCGGCCGCGCGCCCGTCGGGGCCCGAAATGCCGCCGACAATCGCGTCGTCGCGACCGGGGAATGGAGTTCCGTCACCGGCATCGTCCTCTCCGCATGTTCGTTGCTACACCTAACAATGAATCTTGAAATTAAAAGGTATTGGTAGTGGTTGGCGGGGGGAATCCTGGGGATCCTTTTCCATCCCCGGATTTGCCCACAACCGCGGCGGCGGCGGCGCGGACGTGGGCCCGGCGGTGGACAAGTTCACGAACAACGTTAGCAAGATCTTGAAAAACATGAACCCCCGAACCTATTCCCAGGATGTGGAAAAGGTGGAAAGATCATCGGGCGGGGAAAGTCCTTCCCCGTGTTCCCCGCAATCCGGCGCGTTGCCGCGACGGCGGGAAAACCCGAGGCGCAGAAGTCGCCGGAGCGGGGAGCGAATCCGTCCGTACCGCGCGACGGCGAGTTTTCCACACGCCGTCCACAGATTGTCCCGGCGAGTTATCCACGCTACCTTGTGAGGGATCAGCATGGGGGTGATTCGAAATGCCCGACCGTAACGGTGCGTTCCATGTGCATCTGGTGTCCGATTCGACCGGCGAGACCGTGGCGACCGTCGCGCGCGCCTGCCTGGTGCAGTTTTCCGACGTGCGCGCCACCCAACACCTTTGGTATCTGGTGCGAACGCCGGGTCAGGTGAAGCGCGTCCTTGCCGGCATCAACGACAATCCGGGAATGGTGATGTTCACGGTGGTCGACCCGGAGATTCGCCGCGCGCTCGAAACCGGCTGCTATACATTGGGCGTGCCGTGCGTGCCGGTGCTCGACGGCGTGATGTCGGGGCTCGCGAATCTGTTCGGCCGGGGCATCGCCGGGTTGCCGGGCAGCCAGCATGTGCTCGACGCCGCCTACTATCGCCGGATGGATGCGATCGAGTTCACCATCAGCCACGACGACGGGCAGATGCTGAACGATCTCGAAGACGCCGACGTGGTGCTGGTCGGGGTGTCCCGCACCTCGAAGACGCCGACCTGCGCCTATCTCGCCAATCGCGGCCTCAAGGCGGCGAACGTGCCGATGGTGGCGG
This sequence comes from uncultured Alphaproteobacteria bacterium, assembly GCA_900079695.1. NCBI lineage: Bacteria > Pseudomonadati > Pseudomonadota > Alphaproteobacteria > uncultured Alphaproteobacteria bacterium. The sequence continues at coordinate 2,654,023 of LT599022.1, read as the reverse complement.
ACATTCCGTTGCCGGAGGAGCTGGACGGCTTGACCCGGCCGGTGATCGTGGGCCTGACCCGCGAGCCCAAGAGCCTGTCCGAGATCCGTCAGAACCGCCTCAAGCAGATGAACGAGGACGAAGCCGGGGATTACGCCCGGGTCGAAGCGGTGACCGAGGAGGTGGCCGAGGCGCGCCGGGTGTTCGCCCGCCGCGGTTGGCCGGTGATCGACGTGACCCGCCGTTCGATCGAGGAAGCGGCGGCGACGATCATCGAGCTCTACCGCATGAAATATCCGGACAGCCCGAACGATGGGGACAGCTACTGACGGCGGACTGATTCTCGCGTCCGCCAGCGCCGCCCGCCGCCGGATTCTCGCCGACGCCGGGGTTCCGCATCGTGCGGTCGCCGCCGAGGTCGACGAAGCGGCGATCAAGACCGCCCGCCGCGCCGCCGGCGACGACGCGCGCGCCTGCGCGTTTGCGCTCGCGGCCGCCAAGGCCCTGGCGGTGGGTGCGGCGGACCCGGGCTCGTGGGTGCTCGGCTGCGATCAGATGCTCGATCTCGACGGCGACTGGCTCGACAAGCCCGGCGACCGCGCCGCCCTGGCGGCTCAGTTGGCGCGCCTGCGCGGCCGTACCCACACTCTCAGCGCCGCGGTGGTGCTGACACGCGGCGGCCAGGTGCGCTGGCGGCACGTCGGCCGGGCGACATTGAGAATGCGCGCGTTTTCCGACGAATTTCTGGCCGATTACGTCGCCGTCGCGCCGCCGGTGGCGCTTGCGGCGGTCGGCGGCTACACTCTCGAAGGCGCGGGCGCGCACCTGTTCGCCCGCGTCGACGGCGACCTGTTCACGATCATGGGCCTGCCGCTGTTGCCGCTTCTCGCCCAACTCCGCCGCATCGGATACCTGCCGTCATGACCGAAACCGTTCTCGCCCATACGGGCCGCACCCGCCTCGCCGGCATTCTCGGATGGCCGGTCGCGTTCAGCCAGTCGCCGCGGCTGCATGCCTATTGGCTGGCGAAGCACGGCGTCGACGGCGCCTACGTGCCGTTGCCGGTCGAACCCGGCCGCCTCGCCGACGCGGTGCGCGGCCTCGCGGCGCTCGGCTTCCGCGGCGGCAACGTCACCAAGCCGCACAAGGAAGCGGTGATCCCGCTGCTCGACGCGATCACCCCGACTGCGGCGGCGATCGGCGCGGTCAACACCCTGATCGTCGGCGACGACGGCTGCATTACCGGCACCAACAGCGATGCGCCGGGCTTCCTCGCCAATCTGCGCGCCTGCGCGCCGCAATGGCGGCACGATCGCCCGGCGGCGGTGCTCGGCGCGGGCGGCGGCGCCCGCGCCGTGTGCGCCGCGCTGCTGGAAGGCGGCGTGCCCGAAGTCCGCCTGTTCAATCGTACCGTCGAGAAGGCGCAGGCGCTCGCCGATCATTTCCGCGCCCACCACGCCGCGCCGGTCCGCGCCCTGCCGTTCACCGCCGAAGCCTGGCGCGCCGAGGCGGCGGAAGCGGGGGTTGCGGTCAACACCACGTCGCTGGGCATGACCGGGCAGCCGCCGCTGCATCTCGACCTTGCCGCGCTGGCCGACGACGCGGTGGTCGCCGACATCGTCTATTCGCCGCTCGAAACCCCGTTTCTCGCCGCTGGCGCGGCGCGCGGGCTCGCCTGCGTCGACGGTCTCGGCATGCTCCTGCACCAGGGCGGCATCGGTTTCGAGGCGTGGTTCGGGGTTCGTCCGGAGGTGGACGACGCCCTGCGCGCCTACGTGCTGGAAGCGATCCGGTCGTGACATGCGGGTGATTGGTCTCACCGGCTCGATCGGCATGGGCAAGAGCACCACCGCGGCGATGCTGCGGCGCCTCGGATTGCCGGTTCACGACGCCGATGCGGTGGTGCACCGGCTGACCGCGCCGGGCGGCCCGGCGCTGGCGGCGATCGCCCGCCGGTTTCCCGGCGTCGTCGACGAGGACGGCCGCCTCGACCGCGCCGCCCTCGGGGCGCGGGTTTTCGGCGACCGCGTCGCCCTCAAGGATCTGGAGGTGATCCTCCACCCGCTGGTGCGCGCCGCCGAGCGCCGGTTTCTTCAGCGCGCGCGGCGGATGCGCAAGCGGGCGGTGGTGCTCGACATTCCGCTGTTGTATGAAACCGGGGGAGACGCGCGCTGCGACGCGGTCTGGGTTGCCTCCGCCGCGCCGATCATTCAGGCGCAGCGGGTGCTGCGGCGGCCGGGGATGACCCGCGACCGCCTTCGCGCGATCCGCGCGCGCCAGACGCCCGACGCGGTCAAACGCCGCCGCGCCGACGCGGTGATCCCCACCGGCCTCGGCCGCCGCACCGCCTGGAACGCGGTGGTGCGGGCCCTCCACAAGCTGCTGCGGGAGCCGCGCGATGCGTGAAGTCGCCCTCGATACCGAAACCACCGGGCTGGACCCCGAATCCGGCGACCGTCTGGTCGAAATCGCCTGCGTCGAGCTGATCAACCACCAGCCGACCGAGAACTATTTCCATAAATACGTCAATCCGTTGCGCGACGTTCCCGAGGAAGCGGTGCGGATTCACGGGTTGACCCGCGAATTCCTTGCCGACAAGCCGTTGTTCGAGGAAATCGTCGAGGACTTCCTTGCGTTCGTCGGCGACGCACCGATCGTCGCCCACAACGCCAGTTTCGACGTCAATTTCATCAACGCCGAACTGAAGCGCTGCAACCGCGCGACGATTCCCGCCGACCGCGCCATCGACACCCTGAAAATCGCCAAGGAGCGGTTTCCGGGCGCGCGCAATACTCTGGACGCCCTGTGCCAGCGCTTCGGTATCGACAACACCCAGCGCACGTTGCACGGCGCGTTGCTCGATACCCGGCTGCTGGCGGAGGTCTACCTCGAGCTCAACGGCGGCCGCGAGCCGGGTCTCGCGTTCGCGGCGGAGACCGAAAGCGCCGGGCCGCTGGCGACGATCGTCGTCAACCGGCCGTTCCGCGAGCCGCGCCCGCACGCCGCCACGGCGGAGGAGCTCGCCGCCTTCGAGGCGTTTCTCGACAAGATCCCCGATCCGATCTGGCGCAAGGGCTGACGGCCCCACGCCCGTTCGAGAAACGCGGCGATTTCCGCCGCGGTGCGCAAGCGGCGCAGCGCTGCGAGCTCGCCGTGCTCCAGCCCCACCGCATCGACCAGCAGTCGGGGCGGCAAACCGGACAGCGCCGCGAGCGCCTGCCGTCGCTGCCGGATCTTCCAGATTTCGACTAGATATCGCCACATTGCGGCCTCCTTTGGGTTTGCGCCCAGGATGCCATCGGTTTATCTATGAGAGAAACGAGAAGAATTCGAGAATGCGTTGAGGAAAATTCACAGGAGGGCCCGATGACCCACCTCGACATGGATCTCGCCCGCACCTTCGTCGCAATCTGCGAGTCCGGCAACTTCTCGCGTGCCGCCGAAGTGATCGGCCGCACCCCCTCGGCGGTCAGCCTGCAGGTGAAGAAGCTCGAAGACGTGCTCGGAAGGCCGTTGTTCCAGCGCGATTCCCGCAGCGTCGCGCTCACGCCGGACGGGGAAACCCTGCTCGATTACGCGCGCCGCCTGCTTGCCCTCAACGACGAGGCGTTGCAACGGTTTCGCACCGCCGGGATCGCCGGGCGGGTGCGCATCGGCGCGCCCGGGGATTCCGGCGCGATCGCCTTGCCGGACATTCTCCGCCGCTTCGCCGCCAGCCATCCGGGGGTCGAGGTGGAGGTGCGGCTCGACGGCAGCGCATCGCTGCTGCGCCGCTGCCGCGAGGGCAACCTCGATCTCGCGATCTTCAGCGACAGCGCCTTGCCGCCGCCGGATTCGGTGGAGATCCATACCGAGGAACTGGTGTGGGTGGGCCTCCACCACGGCTGCGCCAAGGATCGCACGCCGCTGCCGCTTGCGGTCGCCGATCCGGGGTGCGCGTGGCGCGGTGCGGCGCTCGCGGCGCTCGACGACGCCGGTCTCGATTACCGCGTCGCCTATTCATCGGAGCAATGCCAGGGGCAGATCGCCGCGGTGCGCGCCGATCTTGCGATCGCACCGCTGCCGATGAGCGTGGTCGCGTCGCCGTTGACCCGGATCGACGGCCTGCCGCGGATCGGCGCGTTCCGGGTCTTTCTCTACGTCCGCCCGAGTGCGGGCGAGGCGGTGAGGGCGCTCGCCGCCCACGTCGCGGCCGGTTTCCGCGATCTTGCCGGGTGCGGCGCGCGGTTGTTCGCATAGCCGAACCGGCCGCCTTCGCAAGCGGCCGGTTTCACGTGAAACATCAGCGGGATGCGCTCAGGCCTGGGTGTCCACCGTCATGCCGGGGCCGCCCGGTTCCTGGCCCTGGCCCTTCGGCCCGCCCTTGGAGACCACCACCATCGCCGCGCGCAACAGGCGGTCGTGGATCTGATAGCCGGTCTGGAACACCTGCACCACCGTGCCGGTCGGCACTTCCGGATCCTCGACTTCCTGCACCGCCTGATGGAGGTGCGGGTCGAACGGCGCGCCGACGCCCGGCACCGGCTTCACCTGATTGCGGGCGAGCGCGTCGAGCAATTCCTTCTCGGTCATTTCGAGACCGATGATCAGGTTCCGGATCGCGTCGTCCGCCGCGGCCTCGCCCTGCGGCACCGCGCCGAGGGCGCGGCGGAGGTTGTCGGCCACCGGCAGGATCGCGTTGGCGAGCGGCTGCTGCGCGTACTTGAGCTTTTGTTCGAGTTCCGCCGCGGTGCGCTTGCGCAGGTTTTCCATGTCCGCGTGGGCGCGGATATAGGCGTCCTTGAGCTTCGCCACCTCGGCCTCGAGTTCGGCGATCCGGTCCTCGGGGGCGGGCTGCACGGCCTCGACCTCGGGGGTCTCCGGGGTTTCGGCGGCTTCGGGGCGGTTGGCTTCGGTTTCCTGGGTCACGGGTCTGTCTCTGCTCTCTGTGCCGGGTTAGGTCTGTTGTCTCAGCCGATCAGCCGGGTGAGGACCTTGGCGGTAAAATCCACCAGGGGGATGATGCGGCCGTAATTGAGGCGGGTCGGGCCGACCACGCCGATCGCGCCGACGATCTTGTCCGGGCCGGAGCGGAACGGCGCGACGATCAGCGACGAGCCGGAGGCCTCGAACAACGGGTTGTCGGAACCGATGAAGATTTGGACGCCTTCGGCCTGATTCGCAATATCCAAAAGCGAGAGCATCCGCTCCTTCGCCTCGAGCGCCTCGAACAGGTTGCGGATGCGGTCGAGTTCCTCGATCGCGTGGACGTCCTGCAGCAGGTTGGCCTGGCCGCGCACGATCAGCGCGCCGCCGCCGGGCTCGCCGCCCCATACCGCGAGGCCCTCCTCCACCACCTTCTTGGTGAGGGCGTCGATCTCGCTGCGGTGGCGTTCCAACTCGTCGGCGACGAAGCTCTTCGCTTCCGCCATGGTGCGGCCGACGATGTGGGCGTTGAGGTAGTTGGTGGCCTCCGCCAGCACCGATCGCGGCAGGTCCTCGGGGATCGAGATCACCCGGTTCTCCACCAGCCCGTCGCGCGTCACCGTCACCACCAGGGCGCGCCCCTGTTCGAGCGCCACGAACTCGACGTGCTTGAGCGGCGCCTCGGCCTTCGGCGCGAACACCAGTCCGGCGCAGCGCGACAGCCCCGACAGCAGCGCCGTGGTGCTTTCGAGCGCGGAGGAGAAATCCCGGCCGCTCTGGCGGCACCGGCTTTCGATCAGGCTGCGCTCGGCGGCGTCGAGACGGCCGATCTCCATCAGGCCGGACACGAAGAACCGCAGCCCTGCCTCGGTCGGCAGGCGTCCCGCCGAGGTATGCGGCGCGTAGACCAGCCCCAGCTCCTCGAGATCCGCCATCACCGCGCGGATCGACGCGGGCGACAACGGTTGGCTGAGGCGCGCCGAGAGGGTGCGCGACCCCACCGGCTCGCCGGTTTCGACGTAGCTGTCGACGATCAGACGGAACACCTCGCGCGAACGGTCGTTCAACTGGCGGATCGGCGAGGCGGCGGTGGAAAAGGTCTCGGGCATCGGTCCTCGAAGGCAAAGCATCCGATTATGACTTAGTGCAATCCGGCGCAAAGGGGAAGCGCGGGCGGGCCCCAACCGCCTTGTGTTTTGCCCGCGGGATGGTTACACCCCATGAGTCATTCGTTATTGCGAAAGGAAGCGGTCATGCGTCCCTCCGGTCGGGCTTTCGACGCCCTGCGCACCATCGTTCTCGAACCCAACGTCTCGAAGCACGCCGAGGGCTCCTGCCTGGTCAAGTTCGGCGATACTCACGTGCTCTGCACCGCCACCGTCGAGGACCGCGTTCCCTCCTGGATGCGCAACACCGGCAAGGGTTGGATCACCGCCGAATACGGCATGCTTCCCCGCTCCACCAACGAGCGCACCGACCGCGAGGCGCGCAAGGGCCAGAGCGGCCGCACCCACGAAATCCAGCGCCTGATCGGCCGCTCCCTGCGCGCCGTCGCCGATCTCAAGGCGATGGGCGAACTCTCGATCAAGATCGACTGCGACGTTCTCCAGGCCGACGGCGGCACCCGCACCGCTTCGATCACCGGCGGTTACGTCGCGCTGTTTCTGGCGTTCCGGAAGCTGCGCGGCATGGGCATGCTGCCGACCATCCCGCTCAAGGACTACGTCGCCGCGGTGAGCTGCGGCCTCTACAAGGGCGAGCCGGTGCTCGACCTCGACTATGCCGAGGATTCCGACGCCGACGCCGACGCCAACTTCGTCCTCACCGGGCAGGGCGGCATCGTCGAGATCCAGGGCACCGCGGAGCACGATCCGTTCCGCGAGGAGCAGTTCCTCGCCCTCCTCGCCCTCGCCAAGAAAGGCGTTACCGACTTGGTGCGGATGCAGAAACAGGTCCTCGGCACCGGAGCCTGATGCCATGGCCCGCCGCTTCGACGACGTCAAGCTGGTGATCGCCAGCCACAATCCGGGCAAGGTCCGCGAAATCGGCGAGCTTCTCGCGCCGCACCGCGTCGACGTGGTGTCGGCGGGCGAGCTCGGCCTTCCCGAACCGGAGGAGACCGGCGAAACCTTCGCCGACAACGCCAGGCTCAAGGCCCTGGCGGCGGCGGAGGGCGCGGGCCTGCCCGCCCTCGCCGACGATTCCGGCCTGTGCGTCGTCGCCCTCGACGGCGCGCCCGGCATCTACTCCGCACGTTGGGCCGGGCCGAACAAGGATTTCGCCCACGCGATGGAGCGGGTCCGCGTCGCCCTCGACGACACCCCCGACCGCGAAGCCTATTTCGTCTGCGTTCTCGCGCTCGCGTGGCCCGACGGCCACGTCGAAACCTTCGAGGGCCGGGTCTACGGCCGCCTCGTCTTCCCGCCGCGCGGCGACCGGGGTTTCGGCTACGATCCGATCTTCGAGCCGGTCGGCGAAACCCGCACCTTCGGCGAAATGGACGCGGCGGAAAAGCACGCGATGTCCCACCGCGCCCAGGCGTTCGAGCTGCTGCTGGCCGGGTGCTTCGGGGACAAGTAAAAACCCCTGCGGAGGGAGTCCATCCCTCCGCGCCGACCGGACGTTTTGGTTTTCCGCGCGCCGCGCCCTATATCCGTCACGCCGCGTGAGGGTCCGATCCCGCTTCGCGGAATGACAGGACCACATCGGGTCGAGGGGACCGAGTCTCCTCGCGGGTCCGGGCAGGGCCCGGCCGTGTTTTTCGAGATCAGGCGATGTCCCCCGAAACCGCATTCCATCTCTACGTCCACTGGCCCTACTGCCGCAGCAAGTGCGGGTACTGCGACTTTGCCAGCTACGTGCCGCGGCAGGCGTGGGACCCGGCGAAGTTCGTCGCCGCCTACCGGGCCGACATCGCGGCGCTGCGGGCGCGCACCGGGGCGCGGGAGCTGGGATCGGTGTTCTTCGGCGGCGGCACGCCGTCGCTGGCCGAGCCCGCGGTAATCGGCGCGGTGGTGGAGGCGGCGATGGCGGCGTGGGAGCCGCGCGGCGATTGCGAGGTGACGCTCGAGGCCAACCCCGGCACGGTCGACAAGGCGCGGCTGCGGGCGCTGCGCGACGCCGGGGTGAACCGGCTGTCGGTGGGCGCGCAGAGCTTCGATGCGGCGTCGCTCAAGGCGCTCGGGCGCGAGCATTCGGTGGACGACACCAAGCATGCGCTGACCTGGGCGCACGACATCTTCGACCGTCTGTCGTTCGACCTCATCACCGCGCGGCCGGGCCTGAGCCTGGCGTTGTGGGAGGACGAACTGGCGGAGGCGCTCGCGTTCGCGGGCGAGCATCTGTCGATCTATCAGCTTACCGTCGAGGACGGCACGCCGCTCGCGCGCGCGGTGGCGGAGGGCCGGGTGACGATGCCCGACGAGGAAACCGGCGCGGAGATCTTCGAGGCGACGCGGCGGATCCTCGCGGCGGCGGGGCGTCCGGCCTACGAGGTCTCCAACTTCGCGCGGCCGGGGGCGGCCTGCCGCCACAACCTCGGCATCTGGCGCGGCGCCGACTACGGCGGCGTCGGCCCGGCGGCGCACGGTCGCCTGACCCTCGAGGAAGGGCGCTTCGCCACCCGCCACGCGCCCGACGTCCACGCCTGGCTGAAGGGGCCGCCCGCGCCGCGGATGGAGCCGCTCGACGCCGAGGAGCGCGCCCGCGAACACCTGATGATGGCGCTGCGCCTGACCGAGGGCGTGGCCACGCCGGGGTTCGCCGCGCGGTTCGCCGACGCCGGGTTCGCCGACCCGCGCGAACTGATGAACCGCGACGCCCTCGACGAAGCCGTCGGCCTCGGCCTGATGGTCTCCGACGATGCGGGGGTACGCGCCACCGAGGCCGGGGTGCTGCTGCTCAACGCCCTCACCGCCCGCCTTCTCGATTGAAAGGACTTCCGATGACCCGTCTCTTCGCCGTCCTGCTCGGCGGCCGCGCTTCCAAGAGCAACACCGAGCTCCACGACGTCGTGTTCGTCGCCGCCGACCGCGTCGAGGCGGCCTACGATCAGCTTCTGGAGAAATGGTTCGGCCTGCCCGACCGCGTCCACGTCGACAGCTGGATGGAAATCTCCGCCGCCGACGGCCACCGCGTCGTTCTCGGCGGTGCGCCGGTTCCGGGCAAGCGCCTGTGGTACGTCAACCTCGGCACCTATGCCGACGACCGATTCGCCGAAATCCACGCCAACGGGCTGTTCGTCGCCGCCACCGCCGACGCGGCGAAGATGCGCGCCAAGGCCGAGCTTCTCGCGGGCTGGCCGGGCGACGTCCACACCGACGACGTTCTCGACGTCGAGGCGACCCTCGCCCGTCCCGGTCTCACCCTCGGTCTCGAACCCGCCGAGGGCCTTGCGCCGCCGCGGTTCCACAACGGCTATCTGCCGCTGCCGAAGGACGCGGTCGCCGCCTTCAAAGCCCGCAGGTAGGGCCCCCGATACCGGCGGACGTACGTCTACGCGGAGGCCGGGTCGCGGTCGGCGAGCGCCGCGCCGATCTCTCCCAGAAGATCCAGAACCTCGTGGGAGGCGCGGTTCATCTCCGCGACCGCCGTGCGGGTTCCCTCGCCGTCGCCCTGCGCGTGACGTTCGAGCGCGCGCTTGCCGTACAGATGGACGCGTTCGTGCGGTTCGCGCAGCGCCGCGAACGCCGGTTGCGCGAGAATCTGCGGATCGGTCACGCCGCCGTACCATCGTCCGAGACGGCAACCGAGATGGTCCGAAAGGCCCGCCGCGGTTTGCGTGGCGCGGCCGAGGAGAGTTTCGATCACCTGCCGCTTGAACCGCACGTGGTCGTTCTTGGCGATTTCGATCACCGCCCTGGCGGAGCGGATCGAGGAGAAATCCTCGACCCGGGCGTCGAGGACGGTGTTCGCCCGGGTGAGCGAGGCGAGCATCGCGTCGATCTGTTCGAGATTGCCTCCGGCGAGGGCGGCGACGCGCCCGCCGCTGTCCGAAACCTCGTGCGCGGCCCCGGCCTGCTGGGTGAGGATCTGCGCGATGTCGCGCATGCGCGCGCTGACCCCGTCGATCCGCCGCAGGATTCCGTCCAGCCGTTCCCGCAGCCCGTCCGCGGCGGCGCGAGACGCGGTCGCCGCCCGGGTGCTGGCGTGCATGGCCGAGAGAGCGGCGGTCATGCCGTCGCGCACCGCGCCGATGCGGGCGCGGATGTCGTCGGTGGCGCGCGCCGTCTGGGTGGCGAGGGTCTTCACCTCCCCTGCCACCACCGCGAATCCCTTGCCCGCTTCGCCCGCCCGCGCCGCCTCGATCGTGGCGTTCAAGGCGAGAAGGTTGGTCTGGCTGGCGATGGTTTCGATCTGGTCGATGATCGGAACGATATGTTCTGCGGCTTCGGCGAGGGCGCGGATCTTGGTGTCGGCGTCGCCGATCGAGGCGTCGAGGGTTCCGGCCGCGGCGTCGGCGGTTTCGGCGTCGGCGACGCCTTCCCGCGCGTCGCTCTCGGCGCTCTCGGCTTCTGCAGCGGCGCGTTCGGAGTTCTCGGTGATGCTGCCGATGGAGGCGACCATCTCCTCGATCGCGGCGGCGATGGTCTGGCTTTCGCCAGCGGTGCGGCGCAGATCGCCCAGCATGCCGGCGAGCACCAGCCCCGCCTCGTTGCTTTGCACCGCCGCGTCGACGACGCCGACGAGCTGCCGGAGCATGCTGTCGCGGGTCTCGGCTTCGCCGCGCCGCAGCGCTTCGACCATTTCCGTCTGCCGGGACTGAAGGGTGGCGAGTGCCTTCGCTTCGTCGCGGACCACCGCGATCGCCCGCGCCATCAGGCCGATTTCGTCGGCCCGCGCCGTCTGCGGCAGGTCGACGGCGAAATCCTGGCGGCTGATGCGCTCCATCGCGGCGGTGAAGGCGCGGATCGGCCCGGTGATGCCGCGCGCGACGACGATGCTGATCGCCGCGGCGAGCGCGGCGATTCCGCCGACCAGCATCAGCACGGTGCGGCGGCTTTCGCGCAACTGACCGACGTAGGTCTCGGCATCCATGGCGATTTCCGCCACGCCGACCGGGCGGCCCGAATAGTCGGGCACGGCGCGGCCGAGAATCGCGACGTTGCGGCCGTCGACGGTATCGTTCCGCACCACCGTTTCGCCCGCCAGCGCGCGCGCGAACTCTTCGCGGCTGAGGCGCGCGGCGGAGACGGTGCCCGCGAAGATGCGGTAGCCGCCGTCATGCGCCGGAATCAGCAGCGCCGCGTCGGCGCGGTGGGCGGCCTTGAAGTCTTCGAAGAAGCTCTTGCCGAGAGCGAGGCCGAACTCGACGGTTCCGACGTGGCGATCCCCGACGGCGAGCGGCACCACGCCGCGGATGCCGAGCCCGGCGACGCCGGTTTCGAGACCGACCACCGGCACGCGGCGGGCGTTGGCCTCGACCACCGTCTCGCGGATCTTCGACAGGTCGTCGCCGAACTTGGCGGGGGCATGCACTCGCAGGAACGAGGTCGCCGGGGGCAGATGGAACTGGAACTGCTCGATGCCGTAGGGTTTGGCGAGCCGCGCGAAGACCGGCGCCATCTGCGCGGCGAGGCGGTCGCGATCGCCCGCCGCCACGGTTTCCGCCACCCCCGGCAACGCCGCCGCCAGCGACGCCATCGCCTTCGCCTGTTCGGCCGAGGCGGCGATCGCGGCGGTCAGCAGGCCGAAGCGGTTCTGAAGGTCGCTCTCCTCGGCGCGGCGGATCACCTCGGCGAAGTAGACGTTGACGGCGAAACCGGTCGTGGCGGCGGCGGCCAGCGAAACCCCCACCATCGCTCCGGCGAAACGGGCGGAAATGCCGATGCGCATGATGTTTCCCCCTGTTCGGTCTGCATGCCGGGGCACACATTCGCGGCCTGACATATGCCGATGTTCTTATATTTTTCCGGGGACTATCAAGAGAAATCGGCGCGCGCTCTTCGCGCTTGCGGTGCGGGCGAAACCGCCCGACGGGGGTGCGCCCGGGGAAGGTTTCTTCCCCGGACGCGAAGGTGCGATCAGTACGACTGCACGAAGCGGGTCGGCGCGGGCGAAACCTCGCGGCTGCCGGTGGCGGTGACTTCGCGCACCGCCAGCATGCGCTCGATCTGGCCGTTGGGATTGAGGCGGAACGCGCCGTTGACGCCGACGAACCCGGAGTTGGCGGTCAACCGGCCCCACGAGCCGTCGCCGGTTTGCCCCAGCGCGGCTGCAAGGGCGACGGCGTCGTAGGCGAGCGCGGCGAGCTGCGACGGCGGGTGACCGTAGGTTTCAGTGAACCGGGCGGTGAAGCGATCGTAGCCGACCCGCGATGCCGCCGGGAACCATGCGCCGACGAGGGCGGGCTCGCCCGTGAGGTTCTCGTCCTGCCAGAGCAGGGTGCCGAGGATCTTCACCTTCCCGGGATCGACGTCGTAGTACTTGAGCAGCGAGATCACCTGCCGCAGCGCGGTGCCGCTCGCCGGAATCAGGAGGGCGTCGAAATCGACGTCGCTGCTGGCGTCCTGTCCCGCGAGTTCCTTGAGGCGGGCGGCGGCGGCCGGATCGGACGCGCCCGCGAGGCCGGCTTTCTCGCGTTCGAGCGTGGCCTTGCGGCGGGTGTAGTCGGCGAACTCGCGGATCGTCGGCGAGAAGTTGGCCCGAGCCGGATCGAAGAACGCGGTGCGCGTCAGGGTCGCGCCGCTCTTCGCCGCCGCGCCCTGGGCGGCGTCGGCGGCGGCGCGGCCGTAGGGGGTGTCGGGCGCGAGCACGGCGACGCGCTGCAGGCCCTGTTCGGCCGCGAAGCCGATCACCCGCTCGACCTGCGGGCCGAGCAGGAAGCCGGTGACGAAGACGTTGGCGGAGATCGCCGACGGATCGGTGGAGAACGACAGCACCGGAATCCCGGCCGACTGCGCCACCGCCGTGACCGCCTGCACCGAGTGGGAGAACAGCGGCCCGACGAACAGCGTCGCGCCGTGGTCCTTGGCCTGTTCGGCGGCGGCGCGCGCGCCCTCGGCGGTGCCGGCGGTGTCGTAGAACTGCAGGATCAGGCCGGGGTTGTCGACCTCGAACTGGGCGAGCAGGGCGGCATCGCGCAGCGCCTGACCGGCGCTCGCGGCCTCGCCCGACAGCGGCACCAGCACCGCGACGCGTGCCTCGCGCACCGCGGGCGGCGTCTGCATCGGCGGCGCGAGCCCGGCGGGCGGCAGCGCCGAAACCTGCGGCTCCTGCTGCGCCGCCGGGGCGATCTGGGAAGGCGGCGCCGTCGGCTTCGAGGTCACGGTCGGCCGCGGCTGCGCGCAGGCGGCGAGGCCGAGGGCGAGCGCGGCGGCGAGCACTCCGGCGCGGCGGAACAGTTTGCGCCGGGCGGGCCTCGCCGTGTTATAACCGTCCGGGCGGCGGTCCGCCCGTGTCTCGCAGTCGTTCATGTCCACTATCCTTGTTGCCGGGAAACCCGCCATGTCGCGCGCTCGCGCCGAGCCGGAAGCCGCCCAGACGCTCGCTCCCGCACTCTACATCACCGCGACCCCGATCGGAAACCGCGGCGACGTCACCCTCCGCGGCCTCGAAGTGCTGAAGTCCGCCGACCGGGTGCTGTGCGAGGATACCCGCGTCACCCGCAAGCTCCTGGGACTATATGGGGTGTCGCGGCCGCTCGTCGCCTACCACGATCACAACGCCGACGCGATGCGGCCGAAGGTGATGGCATGGCTGGCGGCGGGAGAGTCGGTGGCGCTGGTGAGCGACGCGGGCACGCCGCTGATCTCCGACCCCGGGTTCAAGCTCGCGCGCGACTGCCGCGCCGCCGGGCTCAAGGTCACGGCGGTTCCCGGCGCCTCGGCGTTGCTGGCGGCGCTGGCGGTGGCGGGGCAGCCGACCGACCGCTTCCTGTTCCTCGGGTTTCTCTCCGCCAAGTCCGGCGCGCGGCGCGCCGAGCTTGCCGAGGTGGCGGGGGTGCGCGCGACGCTGGTGATCTACGAGGCGCCCCGCCGCCTCGCCGCGACGCTGGCGGACGCGGCGGCGGCGTTGCCGGGGCGCGAGGCGGTGGTGTGCCGCGAGCTGACCAAGCTGTTCGAGGAGGTGACGGCGATGCCGATCGCCGATCTCGCGCGGCATTACGCCGAGACCGAGCCGCCCAAGGGCGAGGCGGTGGTGGTGATCGGCCCGCCGCCCGCGGATGCCGGAGCGTGGAGCGATGCCGAGGTGGACGCGGCGCTGACCGCGGCGCTCGCGACCCTTTCGGTGAAGGATGCGGCGGCGGAGGTGGCGCGCGCGTCGGGGTTGCCGCGCAAGGGTCTCTACGCCCGCGCGATGACGCTCAAGGGCGGTGGACGGTGAACCGCGCGGCGACCGGCCTGGCGGGCTATCGCCGCGGCCTCGCCGCCGAGCGCCTCGCCGCCTGGGCGCTGCGCTTCAAGGGCTGGCGGATCGTCGCCCGCCGGGTGCGGCCGCCGCGCGGCAGCGGCGCGGGCGAGATCGATCTCGTCGCGCGGCGCCGCAAGGTGCTGGCGTTCGTCGAGATCAAGGCGCGGCCGAGCGCCGCCGAAGGGCTGTTCGCGATCGACCCGCGGCAGCGAAGACGCTTGCTGCGCGCCGCCGAATGGTTCATCAAATGTCATCCCGAATATTCCGGGCACGATCTCCGCTTCGACGCCGTGGTGGTGTCTCCCGGCCGCTGGCCGCGCCACCTGCCCGATGCGTGGCGGGCCGAAACCTAACCGTTCCGAGGTCAAGATGAAGTCTTCGCCGTCGTCTTCGCTCCGCGCCCTGGCCGTCGCCGGGGCGGCTCTGTTCGCGCTTTCGGCTTGCGCTCCGATGGTGGTCGGCGCGGGCGCGAGCGTCGGCACCGCCGCGGTCGACGAGCGCGGCATCGGCGGCACCGCCTCCGACGTGCGCATCCGCGGCGAGATCAACGGCGAATGGGCGAAGATCGATCCGTTCGCGTTCACCGGGGTCGGCCTCCTGATCCGCGGCGGCCGGGTGGTGCTGACCGGCACCGTGAGCTCGACGGAGCGCTACAACCAAGCGGTTGCGGTGGTGAAGAAGGTGCAGGGCGTCACCGACATCTACGTGCATATCCGCGTCGATCCCGACGCGGGCGTGGTCGCCTTCGCCTCGGACGCCGGAACGGTCGCGGAGATGCGCAAGAAGATCTTTTTCGACAAGGGGATCGTTTCGCTCAACTACGACATCGACGCGACCGGCAACGTTCTCTATCTGCTCGGCATCGCGCAGGACGAGGCCGAGCGGCAAAAGGTTCTGACGCACGCGCGCACCGTCTCCGGCGTGCGTCAGGTGGTCGACTACATCATCATCAAGCCGCAGAGCGGGCAGCCCGCGACGGCTCCGGCCGCGACCCCGGCCGCTCCCGCCGCCGCGACCCCGCAGCCCGAGCCCGCCGCGCCGCAGCCGCTGACGCCGACGGTCAAGAGCGCGCCGGTGGAGGTTCAGCCGCTTTAGGCGAAGCCTCGCATTCGCAGACGCGGTTGCGGCCCTCGCGCTTGGCGGCGTAGAGCGCCGCGTCGGCGCGCGCCACCACTTCGGCGGCGGTGTCGCCTTCGGCGAAACTCGCGACCCCGAAACTCACGGTCAGACCGGCGATGCCCGCGAAGCGCCGCCCCGCGATCCGCCGCCGCAGCAGTTCGGCGAGGCCGACCGCGACCTCCTGCCGGGTGTGGACGCAGACGATCATGATCTCCTCGCCGCCCCAGCGGCCGAGAACGTCGGTGGCACGGGTGTGGGTGCGCAGCTCCGCGGCGATCTCCTCGAGCACGGCGTCGCCGACCGGGTGGCCGTAGGTGTCGTTGACCGCCTTGAAGTGGTCGATGTCGGCGATGATCACCGAAAACCACGTGCCGTAGCGGCGCGCCCGCCGTTCTTCCGCGGCGAGGGTCTCCTCGAGCTTGTAGCGGTTGAAGATCCGCATCAGCGGATCGGTGACCGACTGCGTATGCGCCTGCCGCAGCATCCGCGCCTGGGTTTCCCAGGCGTTGAGGCAGGAGATCGCGTTCCCCACCGCCTGGGCGAACAGGCCGACGTGCAGCGACCACGAATCCTGCAGGGCGCCGTCGGGCGGCAGCGCCGCGACCACGTGTCGGCGACCGCGCGGCATCGTCGCGTCGGCGATCCACAGCGCCATCACCGGCGCGTCGCCGAAGACGTCGCCGAGCAGGGGCGCGATCGCCGCGAGATGGGCGGGCGGGAGGACCGCGCCGCCGGTCTTGCGGACTTCGCCGTAGCGGGCGCGCACGCCCTCGGCGAGCGGCCGCATCCACGGCGGCGGCCCGTCCGCGGTTTCGACGTGAACCCGGCCGGTGCCGGAGATTACTTCGAGCAGCAGGCCGAGTTCGCGCAGGAACTCGGCGACGGTGCGGGTCCGCGTCAGCAGGTCGGTGACCGCCGAGACGGTGCGCATCACCGCCGCCTCGGCCCGATCGCGCGCGGCCTGGCGCCGGGCGCGGTCCATCGAGCGGGCGAAGCCGTCGAGGGTCCAGATCTCGCAGGCGATTTCGCCGGCCTCCAGAATCCGGGCGGAGAGCACCGCACTCACCGCTTGCCCCTCGCGGTCGCGCAGCACGAGATGGTGATAGGGCGTCGCCCCGGGGGCCGGAAGCGCCTCGAAAAACCTGCGGAATCCCGCGGCGGCGGCGGGGTCGAGAAACTCCGCCGCGGGCCGGCCGACGCAGTCGGCGGCGGGGAAGCCGAGAACCGCCGTCCACGCCGCGTTGACCCCAAGGATAGAACCCTCGCGGTCCAGTAACTGCAACAGGACTTCGTCGCCTTCGCAGGCGGGCGTCATGCCGTCTCTGGCCATCGGGGCTCCCTTTTCCGGCGTCCCGGCAGGGCGAGTTCTATCTTCCCTTGAGAGTCCGGCGACCGTGGCCGGAGAATAAGAATTTTTCCGTCCGTATTCCAGAAGAATCCGCAACGAAGACGGGGATCAACACTTGGTCTACAGCCGTTCGTTACAAAGGCAGTCCTTTGGTGCACGGCACCCTCTCCGGGAGCGTCCCAATTCCCGGTGGAAGCGGTGCGGAAAATCGCCTATGCCTGAACCGGACCGCAACTGGGAGACCGGACGATGCCGCTTGCCGTCGCCTTGCAGATGGACCCGCTGGAAACCGTCGACATCGACGCGGATTCCACCTTTTTCCTCGCCGAGGAGGCGCAGCGCCGCGGGCACGCGCTGTTCCATTACCTGCCGCGCACGCTCCGGCTCGAGGGCGGTCGCGCCTCGGCCACCGGGCGGGCGGTGGAGGTTCAGCGGATAAAGGGCGAACCCGCGCGGTTCGGCGGGTTCGAGACCGTCGATCTCGCCACCTTCGACGTGGTGCTGCTGCGTCAGGACCCGCCCTTCGACCTCGCCTACGTCACCACCACCCATATCCTCGAGGCGATCCACCCGCGCACCCTGGTGGTCAACGATCCGGCCGGTGTGCGCAACGCGCCGGAAAAGCTCCTGGTCACCCGCTTTCCCGAGCTGATGCCGCCGACCCTGGTGAGCGCCGATCCGGCGGCGATCCGCGATTTCCGCGCCCGCCACGGCGAGATCGTGATCAAGCCGCTGTTCGGCGCGGGCGGTTTCGGCGTCTTCCACCTCCGCCCGGACGACGACAATCTCGGCTCGCTGCTCGACATGTTCCTGCTGCGGAGCGCCGAACCGCTGATGGCGCAGGCCTATGTTCCGGCGGTGCGCCGGGGCGACAAGCGGGTGATCCTGGTGGGCGGCGAGCCGATGGGTGCGCTCAACCGCGTGCCGCAGGCGGGCGACGCGCGGTCCAACATGCACGTCGGCGGCGCGGCGGCGGCGATCCCGCTGTCCGACCGGGATCGCGAAATCTGCGCGATCCTCGGCCCGGAGCTGCGGGCGCGCGGCCTGCTGTTCGTCGGCATCGACGTGATCGGCGACTACGTCACCGAGATCAACGTCACCTCGCCCACCGGATTGCAGGAGATCGCGCGCTTCGACGGCGTCAACCTCGCCGCGCCGATCTGGGACGCGATCGAGGCGAAGTATGCGGCGACGCGGGCGGCGGGCGGCGGCGTTTCCCCGCTTGACCGTGACGGGCGTGCGGTGTGAGGTGAAAAACCTCAGGGGCTGACCTTCGGGGGGCGGTGTGGTCGCGCTGGTGCACACGGTGGCGTTTTCCGGGATTGACGTCTGCCCGGTCGAGGTGCAGGTGCAGATCGCCAACGGCCTGCCCGCGTTCTCGGTGGTCGGCCTGCCCGACAAGGCGGTGGCGGAAAGCCGCGAGCGGGTGCGCGCCGCCCTCGTCGCGATCGGCCTCGGCCTGCCGCCCAAACGCATCACCGTCAACCTCGCGCCCGCCGACCTGATCAAGGAAGGCAGCCACTTCGACCTGCCGATCGCGCTCGGCATCCTCGCGGCGATGGATCTGGTGCCGCGCGAGGACATCCTCAACTTCACGGTGATGGGCGAGCTCGCCCTCGACGGCCGGGTGAGCGCGGTCGCCGGGGTGCTGCCGGCCGCGATCTCCGCCCACGCCCACGAACGCGGCCTGATCTGCCCCCAGGCGCAGGGGCCGGAGGCGGCCTGGGCGGGCGGCGGCGACACCTTCGCGGTGGCCGACCTGCTGCAGGCGATCGGCTTCCTCAAGGGCGACGCGCTGCTCGCTCCCGCCCGCCCCGGCGATCCGCCGCCCGCTCCGCCGGAGCCCGACATGGCCGACGTCAAGGGCCAGGAAAGCGCGCGCCGGGCGCTCGAAATCGCCGCCGCGGGCGGCCACAACCTTCTGATGGTCGGCCCGCCGGGCGCGGGCAAGTCGATGCTGGCGCGCCGCCTGCCCGGCCTCTGCCGCCGCTGTCGGCGCAGG
Source organism: uncultured Alphaproteobacteria bacterium (assembly GCA_900079695.1). Classification (NCBI taxonomy): domain Bacteria; kingdom Pseudomonadati; phylum Pseudomonadota; class Alphaproteobacteria; species uncultured Alphaproteobacteria bacterium. The sequence goes on along the minus strand of LT599022.1, from coordinate 2,635,319 downwards.
AGGCGCTCGACGTCTCGATGGTGCATTCGATCGCGGGCGAGATCGCCGAGGGCGGGCTGGTGCGCAGGCGGCCGTTCCGCGCGCCGCACCATTCCTGCTCGCCCGCGGCGATGGTCGGCGGCGGCCTGCGGGCGCGGCCGGGCGAGGTGTCGCTCGCGCATCTCGGCGTGCTGTTCCTCGACGAACTGCCGGAGTTCCCCCGCGCGGTGCTGGAAAGCCTGCGCCAGCCGCTCGAAACCGGCACGGTATCGGTGGCGCGGGCGAACCGTCACGTCACCTATCCGGCGCGGGTGCAGTTGATCGCGGCGATGAATCCCTGCCGCTGCGGCCACCTCGACGATCCGGCGCTGGCCTGCCGCCGCGCGCCGCTGTGCGCCGAGGACTACCAGAATTCGATCTCCGGACCGTTCCTCGACCGCATCGACCTCCACGTCGAACTCGGCCGCGTCGATCCCTGGGATCTCGACGGCCTCGCCCCCGGCGAATCCACCGCCGCGGTGGCGGCGCGCGTCGCCGCCGCCCGTGCGCTCCAGGCCCGCCGTCTCGCCGGGCGGCCGGGGTTGCGCTGCAACGCCGATCTCGAGGGCCGCGCCCTCGACGAACTGACCCCGCTCGCCGCCTCCGACCGCGCGTTTCTCGCCGAGGCGGCCGCCAAGCTCAAGCTTTCGGCGCGCGGCTACCACCGCGTGCTCAAGGTGGCGCGCACCATCGCCGATCTCGCCGGCGCGGCGGCGATCGCCCGCCCCCACCTCGCCGAGGCCCTCGCCTACCGCCGCCGTCCGCCGCGCACCTGAAGGAGTCCGCCGATGCTCACCCTGCCGTTTCTGCTCACCGCCCTGGTCGTCGTGCTGATGCCCGGCACCGGGGTGATCTACACCGTTTCCTGCGGGCTGATCGCGGGCCGTCGCGCGGCGGTGGTCGCGGCGTTCGGCTGCACCCTCGGCATCGTGCCGCACATCCTCGCCAGTCTCGTCGGCCTCGCCGCGGTGCTGCACGCGGGCGCGGCGGCGTATCAGGCGCTGCGCTGGGCGGGCGCGCTCTATCTCGGCTGGCTCGCCTGGCGGATGTGGCGGGATGCCGCCGCGCCCCTGCCGACCGCCGCGCCGCCGCGTGCCGCCGCGCGGCAGATCGTCCACGCGATCGCGATCAACCTCCTCAACCCCAAGCTGACGGTGTTCTTCTTCGCCTTCCTGCCGCAGTTCGTCGACCCGGCGGCGGGCGACGCGACGCGGCGGATGGCGGTTCTCGGCCTCGCCTTCATGGCGATGACCTTCGCGGTGTTCGTCGCCTACGGCTGCGCCGCGGCTGCGGCGCGGCGCAAGGTTCTGGAGTCGCCCCGGGTGATGACGTGGCTGAAGCGCGGCTTCGCCGGGGTGTTTGCGGCCCTCGGCCTGCGCATCGCGCTGGCCGACCGGTGATTACCGGCTGAGCATCGGCCCGAGCGGACGGCCGGCGAAGATGTGGACGTGGAGGTGCGGCACTTCCTGCCCGGCGTCGCGGCCGACGTTGCTGAGCACGCGATAGCCGCCGGTTTCGAGGCCGAGGGCCCGCGCGGTCTCGCCGATGGCGCGGACGAACCCGGCGATCTCCTCGGCCGGAGCGCGGGCGGAGAAGTCGTCCATCGACACGTAGGCCCCCTTGGGGATGACGAGAACGTGGACCGGCGCCTGCGGCTGGATGTCGTGGAACGCGAGCGCGTACTCGGTTTCGAGCACCGCCTTGCAGGGAATCTCCCGTCTCAGAATCTTGGCGAACACGTTGTCCGGGTCGTACACCTCGGGCCTCCTCTGGGTTGGAAACGTCAATCCTTCTTGCGCGACGCCTTTTCGGCGAGGCCCGAGGTTCCGGCGCGCCGGGCGAGCTCCGCCCACACCGCCTCGGGCGCGATTCCGGCGTCGGCCCACAGCACCAGCATATGGTAGATCAGATCGGCGCTCTCGCTCACCATCTTGTCGGGTTCGGCGCATCCGGCGATCACCAGTTCCACCGCTTCCTCGCCGAGCTTCTGGGTGATCTTGGCGCGCCCGCGGGAGAACAGCTTCGCGGTGTAGGACTCGGTCGGATCCGCGCCCTTGCGCGCGGAGATCACCGCATAGAGGTCTTCGAGGGGGTGTCCGCTCATTCCGGGAACCTTTCGCAAGGGGTCAACTCGGCGGCGCGTCGCGCCGACGCTTGGCACCATACATGCCGAGGTCGGCGGCGCGCAAAAGCATTTCCGCTTCGGTTCCGTCGTCGGGGCAGAGGGCGAGACCGAGGCTCGCCGCGATCGGCCCCGCCGCGCCCGGGAACGGCGGCGGTCCGATCGCGAGCGCGGCGCGGATCTTGTCGCGAATCGCCTCGGCGGCGGCGCGGCCCCTGAGCGGCGCGAGCACCGCCGCGAACTCGTCGCCGCCGAGGCGGCCGATCAGGTCGCCCTCGCGGATCACCGCGCGGATCCGCCGCACGGTTTCGACGAGGCAGGCGTCGCCCGCGTCGTGACCGAAGCGGTCGTTGATTCCCTTGAAGTCGTCGAGATCGACGTAGATCAGCGCGAAGCCCTCGCCGCTGGCGGCGTAGCGGTCGACCGCGGCTCGGAAGCCCTCGTCGAACGCGGCGCGGTTGAGCGCGCCGGTGAGCGCGTCGGTGGTGGCCTGCCGCACCAGCCGCGCGTGGCGGCTGCGATAGCCGGTCCACGAGAGCGCGCCGATCCACGACAGCAGGCCGAGCGTCAGCAGCGCCGCCAGCGTCGAGGGAACCAGCGATTCGAGAATCCCGTTCTCCACCTCCGCCACCGCCTCCGGCGACACCAGGGCGAGGATCCGCCATTCCGAGCGTTCGGGCGCGGCGGTGCCGTCGTCGTTCAGCCCCCAGAACCCCTTGAGCGCCGGAAATACCTTGCGGAAGACCACGAATCCGCCGCGGACCGGCGCCACGCCGCTGGTCTCGCCGAGAATCCGGCGCCAGGTTTCGGAGTTCGCCCGCAGCGGAGGCGGGGGATCGGCGGCGAGGTCTTGATGTTCCCAGATCCGCGGCAGAGTCCGGCCGGTTTCGGCGCTCCAGACACCGCGGCCGCCGACCAGCAGGATCGCGCCCGGAGTGTCGTCCGCCAGGCGCGCCAGCCGGTCGAACAGGATGTCGGCGCGATAGTCGGCGACGACGAAGCGCGGTCCCTGCCCGTCGTCCTCGGCCGCGACCGCCAGCCGCCACAACGGCCGCAGGTGCATCCCCGAGGCGTCGGTCCGGTCGACCAGCAGCATCGCCTCGCGCGGCATCGCCGCGCCAGCGCCCGTGCCGCCCGCGCGTCGCTCTCCGGGGTCGGGGCCGCGCCGACGTGGGTATGGATGACGCCGAATTCGTCGGTTCCAGCGCGGACCAACTCGGTGTCGTGGGAATCCAGCAGCCGGACGCTCTGATAGTCGCCGACCGCGCGGACGAACGCGCCGTACTCCTTCGCCAGGCGTTCGAGGGCCTCCGGGTCGGGATCCTCGAGCTCGCTCTGGCGGCCGAGGATCGTCAGATCGGCGCTCAGGCGTCCCAAGACGTCGAGCAGGAACGCCGATTGTGCCGCGAGGGTCGAAACCTTCTCGTCCTCGAGGGCCGCGAGTTCGGCCTTCCGCCGGACCTCGTAGACGCCGAGCGAAACCACGAGAACCAGCGCGGCGCCGATCCCGAACAGTTTGACGAACAGGCGCGGCCATTTGGGGTGGGTGGCCACGGCGTCTCCTTCCGCGGTCGAGGGCCTCAGAGGCGCACCGGAATCCCGGCCGCGGCGAGGTGAGCCTTGGCCTCGCCGATCGAATATTCGCCGAAGTGGAAGATCGACGCCGCCAGCACCGCCGTCGCGCCGCCCTCGCGGATGCCGTCGGCGAGGTGGTCGAGGGTGCCGACGCCACCCGAGGCGATCACCGGCACCGGCACCGCGTCGGCCACCGCGCGGGTGAGCGCGAGGTCGAAACCGCTGCGGGTGCCGTCGCGATCCATCGACGTCAGCAGGATTTCGCCCGCGCCGTAGTCGGTCATCCGCTGCGCCCACGCCACCGCGTCGATGCCGGTGGGGTTGCGGCCGCCGTGGGTGAAGATCTCGAACCTGTCGGGGCCGACCCGCTTCGCGTCGATGGCGACGACGATGCACTGGTTGCCGAACTTCTCCGCCGCCTCGCGCACGAACTCGGGGCGGTGCACCGCCGCGGTGTTGATCGACACCTTGTCCGCTCCGGCGAGGAGAAGCTTGCGGATGTCCTCGACGGTGCGCACGCCGCCGCCGACGGTGAGCGGCATGAAGCACTGCTCGGCGGTGCGGCGCACCACGTCGTAGAGGGTGTCGCGGTTGTCGGAACTGGCGGTGATGTCGAGGAAGCAGAGTTCGTCGGCCCCGGCGGCGTCGTACACCCGCGCCTGCTCCACCGGGTCTCCGGCGTCGACGAGATCGACGAAGTTGACCCCCTTGACCACCCGCCCGTCCTTGACGTCGAGGCAGGGGATGATGCGCATGCTGAGCATCCGGACCTCCCTACGCCGCCGCCAGGATCTTGCAGGCTTCGACGAGGTCGAGCTTGCCGTCGTAAAGCGCGCGTCCGGCGATCGCGCCGGCGACGCCGCTCGCGCGCGTCGCCGCCACCGCGGCGATGTCGGCGAGCCCAGCGACGCCGCCCGAGACGATCACCGGAATGCCACACGCCTCGGCGAGCCGCGCCGACGCCGCGACGTTCGCGCCTTGAAGCGCGCCGTCGCGCGAAATGTCGGTGTGGACGATCGCGGAAACTCCGGCGTCGGCGAAGCGCAGCGCCAGATCCTCGGCGGTCACCTCGGAGGTTTCCGCCCAGCCCTCGACCGCCACCCGGCCGTCGCGCGCGTCGATCCCCACGGCGATGCGGCCGGGGTGCAGGCGGCACGCGTCCTTCACCAGCTGCGGGTCGCGCAGCGCCGCGGTGCCGAGAATCACCCGGGAGACGCCGCGCCCGAGCCAGTCCTCGATCGTCGCCATGTCGCGGATGCCGCCGCCGAGCTGCACCTCGACGTCGTTGTCGTGGGCGACGGCGAGAATCGCGGCGACCGCGTCGGCGTTGACCGGCCTGCCCGCGAACGCGCCGTTGAGGTCGACGACGTGCAGCCAGCGGCATCCGGCGACGACGAAGCGCGCCGCTTGGTCGGCGGGCGAGGCGTTGAACACCGTCGCCTGGGTCATTTCGCCCTTGTACAGGCGCACGCAGACGCCGTCCTTGAGATCGATGGCGGGGAAGAGAATCATCGGGCAGGGTCCCAGGCGAGGAAGTTGCGGATCACGGCGAGCCCGACCGCCTGGCTTTTTTCCGGGTGGAACTGGGTGCCGACGATGTTGTCGCGGCCGATCGCGGCGGCGATCTCGCCGCCGTAGTCGGTGACCGCGAGCACGTGCTCCGGCCGGTCCGCGGCGAACGCGTAGCTGTGGACGAAGTAGACCTGACCGCCCGCGGGAAGATCGCGGAACACCGGGTGCGCGGCGCCCTGCGGTTTGAGGATCAGATCGTTCCAGCCCATGTGCGGAATCTTGCGTCCGGGGACGTCGGCGAGGCGTTCGACCGCGCCCGGCACCCAGCCGAGGCCGGGATGGACGCCGTGCTCGCGGCCCTCGGCGGCGAGCAGCTGCATGCCGACGCAGATGCCGAAGAACGGGCGGCCGCCGGCGATCACCGCGGCCTCCAGGGCTTCGACGACGCCCGCGCGCGCCGCCAGCCCGGCACCGCAGTCGCCGAACGCGCCGACGCCGGGCAGAACGATGCGGTCGGCGGCGCGGATCGCCGCGGCGTCGTCGGTGACGCGGATTTCGAACGGCAGATCCGCCTCGCTCGCGGCGCGGGCGAACGCCTTGGCGGCGGAGCGCAGGTTGCCGGATCCGTAGTCGACGATCGCGACGGTCTTCATGACAGCGATCCGCCGAGCACGCCCTTGGTCGACGGCACCGCCTGGGCGGCGCGCGGGTCGATCTCGACGGCGGCGCGCAACGCGCGGGCGAGCGCCTTGAAGCAGGCCTCGATCACGTGGTGGGTGTTGCCGCCGGGGTGGAGGGACTCGACGTGCAGGGTGGCGCCGCAGGTTTGTGCGAACGCCTGGAACCACTCGCGGAACAACTCGGTTTCCATGGTGCCGAGCTTGGGCGCGGCAAGCTCCACCCGCCACACCAGATAGGGGCGGTTCGAAAGGTCGAGGGCGCAGCGCGCGAGGCTTTCGTCCATCGGAATCAGGGCGTCGCCGTAGCGGCGGATGCCGGTGCGGTCGCCGAGCGCCCGGGCGACCGCCTGGCCGATCGCGAGGGCGGAGTCCTCGGTGGTGTGATGGGCGTCGATGTGGGTGTCGCCCTTGGCGCGGACGGTGAGGTCGATGAGGCTGTGACGGGAAAGCTGTTCGAGCATGTGGTCGAGGAAGCCGACGCCGGTTTCGACGTCGTAGACGCCGGTTCCGTCCAGGTCGACCCGCACGGAAATCGCGGTTTCCCGAGTCACCCGCTCGACCGTTCCGATTCGCATCATCGTCTCCCGCTGCGCGCGCGCCCCGAGGCGCGCGCCCTGGTTCGTCCGTATAGGTGTATTACAGGATTGGCGTGTGCGAAGCAAATCCTCGCTCCCGCATCGATTTCCGCTAAACGGAAACGCGAACGAATTCGCCGTTAGACGTCCTGTTAAGCGTTGACAAGGACAAAAAAACGCACGTATGCATGCAATCTCGTATCTTCGCTACAGAGTCACCCTACCATGATCGAACGCCGTATTCCCAAGAACGTCGTGACCGAGAACGGTCCGGACCCCATCGACGTTCACGTCGGCCAGAGGATCCGCCTGCGCCGCAACCTCGTCGGCATGACCCAGGAGCAACTCGCGTCGTCCGTGGGCGTGACCTTCCAGCAGATTCAGAAGTACGAGCGCGGCTTCAACCGCGTCAGCGCCAGCCGTCTCTACGATATCGGCAACGTGCTGTCGGTGCCGATCAGCTTCTTCTTCCAGGACGTTTCCACCCAGGTGGCGGAGGAGCGCTACGGCTCGCTGCCGGAAACCTTCGAGCCCCGCTCGGCCGCCCACCTCGCCGAGGACGACGGCTTCGCCGAGGATCCGCTGTCGCGCACCGAGACCCTCGAGCTGGTGCGCAATTACTGGAAAATCCGCAACGAGAAGGCGCGCGCCCAGGTTTACGCCCTGGTCAAGGCGATGGCGCAGTCCGAGAGCTGATCTCGGCGGGTGGCGCGCGCCGCCGCGCCGTCTTACATTGCTTCCCTGTTACGCAGTCTTCTGACAGGGAGCCCCCATCCGTGGAACCCCAATCCTGGCACGGGACCACCGTGGTCTCGGTCCGCAAGGACGGCCGCGTGGTGATCGCCGCCGACGGCCAAGTCACCCTCGGCAACACCGTGGTCAAATCCACCGCGCGCAAGGTCCGCCGCCTCGGCGACGGCAAGGTGCTGGCGGGTTTCGCCGGCGCCACCGCCGACGCTTTTACGCTGTTCGAACGGCTGGAGGCGAAGCTCGAACGCTACCCGGGCCAGCTCACCCGCGCCTGCGTCGAACTCGCCAAGGACTGGCGCACCGACCGCTACCTCCGCCGCCTCGAGGCGATGATGGCGGTGGCCGACGCCGAAACCTCGCTGATCCTCTCCGGCACCGGCGACGTGCTGGAGCCCGACGACGCGTTGATCGGCATCGGCTCCGGCGGGCCGTTCGCGCTCGCCGCGGCGCGCGCGATGATCGACCGCCCCGATTTCGACGCCGAGGCGGTGGCGCGCCGCGCCGTCGAGATCGCCGCCGACATCTGCATCTACACCAACCGCAACATCGTGGTCGAAAGCCTATGACCTCCTTCAGTCCCCGCGAAATCGTCTCCGAGCTCGACCGCCACATCGTCGGCCAGACCGACGCCAAGCGCGCGGTCGCCGTGGCGCTCCGCAACCGCTGGCGCCGCCAGCAGCTCGCCGAGGGCCTGCGCGAGGAGGTGTTGCCGAAGAACATCCTGATGATCGGCCCCACCGGCGTCGGCAAGACCGAAATCGCCCGCCGCCTCGCCAAGCTCGCGCAGGCGCCGTTCATCAAGGTCGAAGCGACCAAGTTCACCGAAGTCGGCTACGTCGGCCGCGACGTCGAGAGCATCGTCCGCGACCTTCTCGAAGCCGCGATCCAGATGACCCGCGCGCGCCTGCGCCAGGACGTGCGCGCCAAGGCCGAACTCGCCGCCGAGGACCGCGTCCTCGACGCCCTGGTCGGCGCGTCCGCCAACCCCGAAACCCGCCAGAAGTTCCGCGCGATGCTGCGTCAGGGCGAACTCGACGGCCGCACCATCGAGATCGATCTCAAGGACGCGGGCGGCGGCGCGCTGCCGACCTTCGACATCCCCAACATGCCGGGCGCGCAGATGGGCGTGCTCAATCTCAACGACATCTTCGGCAAGGCGTTCGGCGGCCAGACGCGGAAGCGCAAGGTCACGGTGTCGGAAAGCTACGACCTGCTGATCGCCGACGAAAGCGACCGCCTGCTCGACGAGGAGCAGGTGATCCGCGAGGCGATCCGCTCGGCCGAGAACGACGGCATCGTCTTCATCGACGAGATCGACAAGATCTGCGCCCGGTCCGAGCAGCGCGGCGGCGCCGACGTCTCGCGCGAGGGCGTGCAGCGCGACCTTCTGCCGCTGATCGAGGGCACCTCGGTCACCACCAAGCACGGCGCGGTCAAGACCGACCATATCCTGTTCATCGCCTCGGGTGCGTTCCACCTCGCCAAGCCGTCGGACCTGCTGCCCGAGCTTCAGGGCCGCCTGCCCAACCGCGTCGAACTCAAGGCGCTCGATCGCGACGACTTCAAACGCATCCTCACCGAGCCGGAGGCGAGCCTGATCCGCCAGTACGTCGCGCTGCTCGCCACCGAGAACGTCACCCTCGAATTCCAGGACGACGCGATCGACGCGATCGCCGACCTCGCCGCGGAAATCAACAACTCGATCGAGAACATCGGCGCGCGGCGGCTCCAGACCGTCCTCGAACGCCTGCTCGAAGAGATCTCCTTCACCGCCGCCGACCGCTCCGGCGAAACCGTCGCGATCACCGCCGATCTCGTCCGCGAGCGGGTCGGAACGCTGGCGAAATCGTCCGACCTGTCGAAGTTCATTTTGTAGGCGGATTAAAATCAGGCCGGGCTCTGCCCGGACCCGCGAGGGGACAAAAGTCCCCTCGACCCTCTCATTTTCCGCGAAGCGGAATCAAGCCGTCACGCGGTGCGACGATTTCATAGCGCTTCGCGCAAAAGCCAAAACGTCCGGGAGGCCCGGAGGGACCGAGTCCCTCCGGAATCCTTTTCTTCTGTAACCCTTACCTCTTCCGCTCCTTACCGCGTTTTTCCGCCAGCACTTTGCGCAATTCCTGGATCGTCGGCTCCGGCAACGAACGGATCTCCCGGGCGAGTTCGTTGGCGAGCGCGGTGGCGCCCGGCGTGAGGCCGGAGGTGTCGAGCGTGACCCGGGGGTGGGAGAGGTTGGCGAGGCGCTTCAAGGTTTCGACGTCGTCCCAGATCAGGCCGAAGTAGCCGCAGATCTGCTGGATCAGGCCCGGCGTGGGCGTGCCGCGGTGCCCGCGTTCGAGGGCGGAGAGATAGGCGGCGGAAATGCCGATCTCGGCGGCCATGGCGGAGAGGGTGACGCCGCGCGCGGCGCGGAGTTCGCGCAGCCGCAGGCCGAAGGGCGTCACCGCTCGCGCTCCCGCCGGAGGAAGACGTAGAGCGCGCCCTCGCCGCCGTCGCGGGGCTGGGCGTAGGCGAACGAGAGGATCAGCGGCCGCAGTTGCGCCTCGTTGAGCCAGCGCGGCACTTCCGAGCGGAGAATGCCGACGCCGTCGGAGCGGCGGCCCTTGCCGGTGACGACGATGACGCAGCGGCGGCCGCGCTCGAAGCTATCGCGCATGAAGTCCTGCAACGCGTCGTGGGCGGCTTCGCGGGTGAGGCCGTGCAGGTCGAGCCGCGCCTCGATCTGCATTTCGCCCTTCTTGAAGCGTTCGGCGGTGCGCTTGTCGATGTTCGCGGTGGAGCCGTGGGTAAGGATCGCATGGCGGCGAACCGCACCCGGGGCCGGCCGCATCGCCGGCAGGCGCGGCCCCGGCAGGTCGAACCCGGGGGGTTCGTCGTCGGGCGGGCGCGGCGGATCGGCGGCGATCTCCGGTCGCGGTGCGTCGCCGAGCGGCTTGGCGTCGCGGGTGACCTGGGCCCACAGGCGCGCGTCCTCGGCGGTGATCGGCGGCGGACGCTTACGACCCATCGCCGAACACCACGACATGCAGCGCGCGCGGGCCGTGCACGCCGATCTGCAGGGTGAGTTCGATGTCGCCGGTGCGCGAGGGGCCGGTGATCAGGTTGACGGTGCGGGGGACGTCGTTGCGCGCGCGCAACGTCTGCCAGATCTCTTCGAAAGCCGGAACCACCTCGGTCTCGCCGACGATCACGATGTGGGTTTCGGGAAGGAAGTTGGCGGTGGTCGGAGTTTCGGCGGAGGACAGCAGCACCAGCGAGCCGGTCTCGGCGATCGCCGCCGCGGCGCGCGAGATGCCGACCCGCTCGTCGCCGGTCGCGGCGCCGGTATGGGCGTCGGCAAGATCGTCGCAGGCGGCGCAGAGCGGGTCGTCGGCGCGCACCAGCGGGCCTTCGAGCGCGGCGTCGCGCCAGATCCGGCGCACCGCCTCGGCAACCTCGGCGGCGCGCGCGACGCGGTGGACGGTCGCGCCCGCGCGGGTCGCGACCTCGGCGAACACGTCGGCGAGGCTGCGTCCGGCGGCGGTCGCGGCGGCGACGAAGCCGAGGCGCGGCGCCGCCGGCGGCCTGGCGATGCGGTGGTCGGCGGCGTCGGCGCGGGCCTCGGCGGTTCCGGCGCGGCGGCGTGCGATCGCCGCCAGCACGGCGGCGCGGTCGTCGCTCATCGTCCGTCTCCCCGGTTCATCGAGCCCTGTTCGCGCAGGTTCGCCATGTCGGTGTCGCCGCGCAGGGCGCTCGCGATGTCGGCCAGACCGGTGACCACGAAGGTGCGCCAGTTGCCGCCCGGCGCGTGGCACATCTGGCCGGTGCGCTCGTTGGCCAGCACCACGCCGCCCATCCCCCACAGGAGTTCCCAGTTGTACAGATTCTGCATCATCGCCTGGCGGGTGCGCTCGTGCAGCCGGTGCATCACCCAGATGCGGATCAGGAAGGCGTAGAGCACCACCGAGAGCACCAGCGCCAGCACCCCGACGATGATTCCCACCAGCACCAGCAGCGCCAGGCTCAGCAGCACCAGCACCAGCAGCGGCGCGACGTTGTCCCACGGGCTGTAGGTGGGCGAGTGGCCCTGGTTGAAGACGCGGAAGTCGGTGAAGATCTTGAGGCGGCCGGAGCTGACGCCGTGCTGCAGGACACGGTAGTCGAACTCCTTCTCCATGCGTTGCTTGCGGGTCTCGGCGGCGGACATCGGCTCAGTCTCCGCGGTTCGCGTTGGCGCGGGCGACGAAGCCGCCGCCCTCGGGCGCGGGGAGGTCGCGGGCGCGGGTCCATTCTCCCGCGAGCGGCCAGTGCCGCAGCGCGCCCTTGCCGGAAAGACGCATCGCCCAGCCGCCGAAGCGGCTCGCCGCGCGCATCAGGCGCGGCCGTTCGGCAAGGAAGGTCCAGGCCGCCAGACCGGCGCGGCTGACCCGCGAGGTGAGTTTGCGGTCGTGGGTTTGAAACCGCAGGCGCCGCAGCAGGTCCGGCAGCGGAATTTCCATCGGGCAGACCTCCGCGCAACGGCCGCACATGGTGCAGGCGTGCGGCAGATAGCGCGCCGAGTCCAGCTCCTGCAGCAGCGGCGTCAGCACCGAGCCCATCGGTCCGACGTAGACCGAGCCGTAGGCGTGGCCGCCGACGGTGACGAACACCGGGCAGTGGTTCATGCACGCGCCGCAGCGGATGCAGCGCAGCATCTCCTCGAACGGCGTGTCGAGCATGGCGCTGCGGCCGTTGTCGACGATCACGACGTGCGCGGCCTCCGGCCCGTCGAGCTCGTCCGCGCGGCGGGTGCCGACCGACAGCGTGGTGTAGGAGGACGCATGCTGCCCGGTGGCCGAGCGCCCGAGCAGGCGCAGCACCGTCGCCGCGTCGTCGAGCGTCGGCACCAGCTTTTCGAGCGAGGCGACGACGACGTGGCACTTCGGCAGGGTCTGGGTGAGGTCGCCGTTGCCCTCGTTGGTGACGAGCACCATCTGCCCGGTTTCCGCGATCAGCATGTTGGCGCCGGTGATGCCGACGTCGGCGGAGAGGAAGCGGGCGCGCAGCTCGGCGCGGGCCTCGGCGAGCAAGGAGTCGTGGGTCGAGAGGTCGCGGTCGGCGGGGAGTTCGGAATGGGCGGCGCGGAAGGTTTCCGCCACCTGCTCCTTCTTCACGTGCACCGCCGGGGCGATGATGTGGCTCGGCGGTTCGTTGCGGAGCTGGATGATGTATTCGCCGAGGTCGGTCTCCACCGGGGTGAAGCCCTGTTCGATCAGATAGGGATTGAGGCCGATCTCCTCGGTCACCATCGACTTGCCCTTGGTGACCAGCTTCGCCCCTCGCTCGCGGCAGATCGCGGCAATCGTTTCGCGCGCGGAACGCGCATCGGCGCACAGGTGGACCTTGGCGCCCCGGGCCTCCGCCGCGGCGATGAAGCGGGCGAGGTAGGCGTCGAGGTTGGCGAGGGTTTCGCGCTTGAGGGCCGCGCCGGCGTCGCGCAGGTCCTCGAATTCGGGGGTGGCCGCCACCTGCCGCGCGCGGCCGCTCTGGAACATCGTGCGGATGTTGACGAGCGCGGCCTGGAGCTTGGCGTCGGCGATCGCGGCGCGGGCGTTGGCGGCGAAGCGCTCGCTTTTGAGCAGGCTCATTTGCGCGTCTCGCCGATGCCGGGGGCGGCGGGTTCGCCCGCCAGGACTTCCGCGATGTGGCGGACCGCGATCGGCGAACCGAGGCGCTTCAGCCGTCCCGCGATGTTGAGCAGGCAGCCCAGGTCGCCCGCCAGCAGGGTGTCGGCGCCGGTGGCGATCGCCGCCTGCGCCTTGGCGTCGACCATCGCGCCGGAGACGTCCGCCATCTTGACGCAGAAGGTGCCGCCGAAGCCGCAGCAGTCCTCGGCGTTCTCGACGTCGCGCACCTCCGCTCCGGCGGCGGCGAGGAGCGCGCGCGGCTGGGCGTGGACGTGCATCTCGCGGCGGCTGGAACAGCTGTCGTGATACGCTACCGCGCCCGGGTGGCGACCCGGCACGGCGGAAACCTTCAGCACGTCGACGAGGAACTGGGTGAGTTCGAAGGTCTTCTCCGCCAGCGCCGCGGCGCGGCGCGCCCAGTCGGGTTCGTCCTCGAATAGCTCGGGATAATGGACCCGCACCATTCCGGCGCACGAGCCGGAGGGGATCACCACCGCCGCGAACGGCTCGAATTCGGCGATCACCCGCTTCGCCAGGCGCTTGGCCCCGGCGCGGTCGCCGGAGTTGTACTGGGGCTGGCCGCAGCAGGTCTGCCCCGGCGGCACCACCACCTCGACGCCCGCCGTCTTCAGCAGCTTGAGGGTCGCGAATCCCACGGACGGACGCATGGTTTCCACCAGACAGGTGGCGAACAGGGCGACGCGGCGCGGTGCGGCTTGCGGTTCGGTCATTTCATCAGCGACTCGGAACGAGGACGAAGTAGCGGCCGGTGCTTTTCATCCGGCCCGCGTAGGCGAGGGCGGGATCGCCCGAGCCCCAGAAGAAGTCGCCGCGCACTGCGCCCTTGATCGCGCTGCCGATGTCCTGCGCGACCATCAGGCGCTTGAGCGGCTTGCCGTCGGGATCGACGCTGTCGAGCCAGACCGGCGCGCCGAGCGGCACCACCGTGGGATCGACCGCCAGGGAGCGGCGGGGGGTGAGCGGCACGCCCATCGCCCCGACCGGGCCGTCGCCCTCGATCGGACGGAAGAAAATATACCGCGGGTTCTCCTGCATCAAGCTTTGCGCCAGATTGGGGTTGGCGTGCAGCCAGGCGCGGATGTCGGGCATCGTCGCCTGCCCGGGCGGCAGATAGCCGTGGTCGATGAGGATGCGGCCGAGCCCCTTGAACGGGCGGCCGTTGTTGCCTGCGTAGCCGATCCGGAAGGTGCGGCCGTCGGCGAGGCGCACCTCGGTGGAGCCCTGGATCTGCGCGATGTGGAGGTCGACGGCGCTGTCGACCCAGAACAGCACCGGGGCGACGTCGGCGATGCCGCCGGTCTCGATTTCGGTGCGCGCCGGATAGGGCTCGATGCGGCCGTCGCGCAGCCGCCCGACGGTGCGCGCCGCGCCCTCGCCGCGCTCGACGAGGTCGACCGGGCGGCCGTAGACCGGATAGGCGTAGCGCGGGCTCTTGAACAGCGAGCCGTTGAGTTCGGCTTCGTAGTAGCCGGTGAACAGGCCGTCGGGGTTGCCGTCGGCGAAGGCGACGCGCCACGGCGTGAACACCCGCGCGATCGCCTGCCGCGCGGCTTCCGGCGCGGCGGCGGCGGGGAGGGTGGCGCAGGCGCGCTGCCATTCGGCGGCCGGACGCGCGAGCGGCCCCTGGCCGACGGTCGCGGTCGGCGGCTTTTTCGCCAGCGCGGCGCAGGAGCGCGCGAGCGCGGGCAGCGCCTCGTTGACGGCGTCGGCCTTCCAGCCGGGCAGCGCCTCGTAGCCGACCGCCGACACCACGACGCCGCCCGAAGGCGCGGGCGCGGGCGCAGGCTTCGCCGGGGCGACGGCCTGGGGTTGGGGTTGGGCGCAGGCGGCGGTCAGCAGCAGCAGAAGAGCGGGGACGACGCGGCCGGGGCGAAAGCGCCGATCAGGGTTCCACACTGCGGGTGACCATGAGTTTCCAGTTGGGGTCGGCGGACCGGACGTCGCGCGAGAAGGTCCAGACGTCGGTGAGCGCCACCACGGTGTTGGGATCGCCGTCGACGACGCGGTCCTCGGCGTCGCGCACCACGTTGACCTGCTCGGTGACGAACTCCACCGAGACCACCGCGTCGCGGCCCTTCATCGCCGCGTCGGTGATGGTCGCCTTCTTGATCGACACCACCTGGGTTTCCACCTTTTCGCCGGCGGCCTCGCGCTCGCGCACCGCGGCGGCGAAGTTCGCATGCACCTCCGCGCCGAGATACGGCCGGATGTCCTCGACCCGGCCTTCGGCGAACGCCGCGACGATCATTTCGAACGCGGCCTTGGCCCCGCCGAGGAACGCGTCGGGGTCGAAGTTGGGATCGGCGGTCTGGATCTGCACCAGCCCGGCGGCGACGCTGCGGTCGGACACCGTGCCGGTCTCGACGATGTCTTCGGCGTCGGCCTGGCGAACCTTGGTGAGGTCGACGACGTTGTCCTCCGAAGGCTTGCGGTTGGCGATCTCGTCCGGCTTCTGCTCGTAGCCGTCGCGACGGCCGAGAACGTTACGCAGGCGATACACCAGGAACCCCGCGACCAGCGCAAGGAAGATCAGGTCGAGAAATTGGAAGTTACCGTCCATCGGCGGCTCCAGGTGGAAAACGAACTGCGGCTGCGGGCGCCCGGACGGAAAGAACGATGGACGCGCGTCGCCGAAATCGTCCATGATCGGCGGCACGCGCCGCCAGCCCGGGTTTCCTCCTTGAGAAACTAAGCGTTCCCTAGGCAAAGGACAAGCATGCCGTTCCCGTTCGCCATCCTTCTGCTCGCATTGCCGGTGCTCGAGCTCGCCGGGCTGATCGTCGTCGGCCGCGAGGTCGGGGTGCTGCCGGTGCTCGGCTGGGCGATCCTGTCGGCGATCGCGGGCGTCAATCTGCTGCGCATCACCGGCTGGGTGACCGCCCGCAAGGTCCACGACGCGATGCGCCAGGGCAAGATGCCGGTGGGCGAAATGTTCGAGGGCGCGGCGCTGTCGTTCGCCTCGGTGCTGCTGATCGTGCCCGGCTTCCTCACCGACGCGATCGGCCTGCTGCTGCTGATCGCGCCCTTGCGCACCGCGCTCGGCGCGGCGTTCGCCGCCCGCACCGCCGCCCAGGCGGCGCGGCGGCGCGACGACGGCGTGATCGAGGCCGAGTTCACGGTCGTCGAGACTCCGCCCGAGGGCACGCCGGAGGGGCCGGTCGAGCCGCTCGAACCGCTGCCGCCGCCCGACGACTCCAAGCGCACCTGAACGATTTGCGTTCCGCGCCGAAGCGCGCTATCGCATCACCACGACAACCATCCGAACGGAGAGACGCACTATGAGTGAAGACGCCCAGGCCGCCGAGAATCAGCCGCCGCTCGCGATCAACGGCCAGTTCATCAAGGACCTCTCCTTCGAGGCGCCGCACGTGCCGGAAATCTTCGCCGACATGGCGAACGGCAACGGCCCGGCGATCGGCATCGACGTCGACGTCAAGGCCGCGCAGCTCCACGCGAACATGTACGAGGTCGACCTGCTGCTGAAGGTCGAGGCGAAGGCGGGCGAGAAGGTCGCCTTCCTGGTCGAGCTGGAATTCTGCGGCATCGTCACCCTCAACGTGGCGGAAGAGCACATCCAGCCGATGCTGTTCATCGAGGTGCCGCGCCACCTCTTCCCGTTCGCCCGCGCGGTGATCGCCTCCACCACCCGCGACGCCGGTTTCCCGCCGCTGATGATCGCGCCGATCGACTTCGTCGACATGTTCCGCCAGCGCATGGGCGAACCCCAGGGCGAGGCGTAACCCCACCGCAACCGCCGCCGGAGGCCCCGGCGGCGGTTTCCGGGATAAAAATATCGAAATACGGCATAAATATCGCAATCATATCTATTTTTCGTAATTTCATAAGGGCTCCCTTCCGCCCGCACGGCGGACTCCTGGCGTCGGAGTTCGGCACAGCGTTGGCCCGATGTATGGCAAAAGAGCACGATGGTCCCGCGGTCCGGTCACCGGCGACGAGATGATCGAGCAGGAAACGCGCGGCAAGGCGAAGACCTTCGAGATGATCGGAGGGTGGGGCGGCAAGGTTACCGGCAGCATCCCGATCGGCCCCGACGGTCGATTGGGAGAACCGGACTTCGATTGGACCGGCGGGCAGGCGACGGCGAAAAGGAGAGACCCGTGAAGGAGCGGCACAAGGAACTTTACCGGCGGTTCAGTCAGGCGGCGTTGCCGGTGGCGTGCGCGGCGATCGCGTGGCTGGCGGCGGAGCGGGCGGAGTACAAGGAGCGCTTGTACCAGGAGACGCCGTCGATTCCGTTCCAGCCGTTCTGTGACGAAGGCGGCAACTGGGGCGATATCCGGCCGATCCGGGGTGTCGCGATGTCCAAGACGTTCCGAAAGGAACTGCTGCGGGCGATGGCGTGGAACGGAACCACGGTTCATATCGCGGATCGCTACCGAAAAGCCGGGAGAAGTGGTCCGAATCCTCATCCGATTCTCGTCACCCCGGAGCTGTACAACCGCTCCAGTACGATGATCAGACTGACGCGGGACGCCTGGAACGCAGTGAAGGGCACGTCTTCCGTGTCCGTGGAAATCGACGGCAAAGAGATCGAAAAGCCGCCGGAGCCGTCTCTCCTGTGTAAGGACATCGAAGGCAAGGTGAAGGAGCTGTAGCGTTCGAATGCGCGGGGAGACCGGGTCTCCCCGCGCAGCCGGGGCGTTACGCGGCGTAGCAGTAGCGGCAGCCGAAGCGGCAGGTGGCGAAGCTGCCGATGTCCCGGGATTCGGCGCAGCGGCAGGCGTTGCGATGAGGTTTGTTTCTGGCCGGGATTTGCCGGTCGGCGACGCGGGAGAGGCGGTCGGCGTCGATGCAGGCGGCCTCGACGACGCCGGGGACGCCCATGGCGATGTCGGGCTGGCCGCAGACGCCGAGCGTCATGCCGTTGCGCCGGGCGATCTCGGCGAGGGCTTCGAGAATCCGGCGCTTGGTGTCGGCGGAGGGGTCGGCGATCCGGCTGCCGCCCGCGGCGGCGAGGGCGTCGAGCGCGCGGCGGGTCTTGGCGTAGAACTGGGTGAACGAGACGATCGCCTCGTCGGCCGCCCCCCGCGCCGCCTCGGCGATGGCGGCGAAGCGCAGCGCGGTGTCCTGCCAGTCTTCGCCCTCGCGCAGCACGATCGGGTCGAAGCGCCAGACGACGCGGCCCGCGCCGTAGCGGTCGGCGGCGCGGTGCATGGTTTCGACCGCGCGCCGCCAGTCGGGCACGCCGGGTTCGATCTCCTCGCCCAGGCCGGTGGCGGTGTATTGGATCACGAACGGCACGCCGTCGCCGAACACCCGGTCGAGGCAGCCGAAGAACGGCGCCAGCCAGCGGGTCCAGAACACCATCGCGTCGGTTTCCTCGGGATTGAGGCCGACGCGGTGGAGCTTGCGGTTGTAGGGGTTGGGGACGAGCGCGTAGCCCGCCCGCCAACGGTCCTCGAACCAGGGCGCGAAGAACGCGGGAATGTCAGTGCGGTAGCTCGCCGAGACGATCATCCGTCGAGCGCCGGGCAGCCGCAGGCGCACACCGGCTTGCCGCAGGGCGTGGGCGGCGCGGCGGCCTTGGCGACGCTGGGGGCCATGATCGCCTTGGCGACCCCGGTGCCGCCGCAATCGGGGCAGGCGACGGCGCGGGCGGCGAGTTCGGCGTCGGCGGCGTCGGCGTTGTCGAACCAGTGGTCGAACGCGTGTCCTTCGTCGCAGCGCAGGCGGTAGCGGATCATCTGGCCCTCCGGTCTTGGCAATCGCGCGGAAAGAGTGCTAATAGCTCCCTGTCGCCGCCCGGTTCCGGGTGTTGCGGCGGGGTAAGCCTTTTCTTATATCGTCCGGTGTCAATCGGACAAGTGTCGGCCGCGACGTCCCGTCCAATGCTCGCCACGCGGGGCGGGGTCGGCGCGGAATCCGGAATTCAACTTCAAGATGTCCCTGGGGGTTTCGCGGGGTGCTTATACACAGGTCCTTCCGGACCGGGGCCTCGGGAACCTGCCGCAACAGAAGAGGGTGAAAATGAGCAAGGTTATCGGTATCGACTTGGGAACGACCAACTCCTGCGTCGCGATCATGGACGGCAAGGACGCCCGGGTGATCGAGAACGCCGAAGGCGCGCGCACCACGCCGTCGATGGTGGCTTTCTCGGACTCGGACGAGCGTCTGGTCGGTCAGCCGGCGAAGCGCCAGGCGGTGACCAACCCGGAAAAGACGCTGTTCGCGATCAAGCGCCTGATCGGGCGCCGTTACGACGACCCGATGGTGAGCAAGGACAAGGATCTCGTCCCCTATAAGATCGTCCCCGGCGACAACGGCGACGCGTGGGTCGAGATCGACGGCCAGAAGTACGCCCCCAGCCAGATTTCCGCGTTCATCCTGCAGAAGATGAAGGAGACGGCGGAGAGCTTCCTCGGCGAGAAGGTCACCCAGGCGGTGATCACGGTGCCGGCGTACTTCAACGACAGCCAGCGCCAGGCCACCAAGGACGCGGGCAAGATCGCCGGGCTCGAGGTGCTGCGCATCATCAACGAGCCCACCGCGGCGGCCCTCGCCTACGGCCTCGACAAGAACAACACCGGCGTGATCGCGGTCTACGACCTCGGCGGTGGCACCTTCGACGTGTCGATTCTCGAGATCGGCGACGGCGTGTTCGAGGTGAAGTCCACCAACGGCGACACCTTCCTCGGCGGCGAGGATTTCGACGCGCGGATCATCGACTACCTCGCGGACGAGTTCAAAAAGGAAAGCGGCATCGACCTGCGCAAGGACCGGCTCGCCCTGCAGCGCCTCAAGGAGGCCGCGGAAAAGGCGAAGATCGAGCTCTCCTCGGCGATGCAGACCGACGTCAACCTGCCGTTCATCACCGCCGACCAGAATGGGCCGAAGCACCTCAACGTCAAGCTGACGCGCGCCAAGCTCGAAGCCCTGGTCGAGGACCTCGTCGCCCGCACCATCGGCCCGTGCAAGGCCGCGCTCAAGGACGCGGGCCTCAAGTCGTCGGAGATCGACGAGGTGATCCTCGTCGGCGGCATGACCCGCATGCCGAAGATCCAGGAGACGGTGAAGCAGTTCTTCGGCCGCGAGCCGCACAAGGGCGTGAACCCGGACGAAGTCGTCGCCATCGGCGCGGCGATCCAGGGCGGCGTGCTCAAGGGCGAGGTCAAGGACGTGCTGCTCCTCGACGTCACCCCGCTGTCGCTCGGCATCGAGACCCTGGGCGGCGTGTTCACCCGCCTGATCGACCGCAACACCACGATCCCGACCCGCAAGAGCCAGGTGTTCTCGACCGCCGAGGACAGCCAGACCGCGGTGACCATCCGGGTGTTCCAGGGCGAGCGCGAGATGGCGGCGGACAACAAGCTCCTCGGGCAGTTCGACCTCGTCGGCATTCCGCCGGCGCCGCGCGGCTTCCCGCAGATCGAGGTGACCTTCGACATCGACGCCAACGGCATCGTCAACGTCTCGGCGAAGGACAAGGCCACCAACAAGGAGCAGGCGATCCGCATCCAGGCCTCGGGCGGCCTGTCGGACGGCGAGATCGACAAGATGGTCCGCGACGCCGAGGCCAACGCCGCCGCCGACAAGGCGCGCCGCGAGCTGGTCGAGGCCCGCAACCACGCCGACGCGCTCGCGCACTCGACGGAAAAGAGCCTCGGCGAACACGGCGACAAGATTCCGCCGGACGTGAAGTCGCAGATCGAGGCCGACCTCGCCGCGCTCAAGGGCGTGCTCGACGGCGACGATACCGCCGAGCTCAAGGCCAAGACCGCCGCCCTCGCCCAGTCGGCGATGAAGCTCGGCGAGGCGATGTACAAGGAACAGCCCGAGGCGCAGCCGGGTGCGGACGCCGGGGCCGCGCCGGGCGGCGAATCGGTGGTGGATGCCGACTTCGAGGAAGTCGACAACACCAAGAAGTAAGGGCTTCGGCCCTCGGGTGACGGATCGGGGCGAGGCCGCAGGGCCCCGCCCCGCTTCCGAAGGATGGGAGACGATCGGGCGTGGGGCGCCCGACCCGCCGCGGGCGGGCCGGATCCGATAGAGGTGGCGGTTGAGCACGAAACGGGATTACTACGAGGTTCTGGGCGTCGCGCGCTCGGCGTCGCCGGATGAGCTGAAGAAGGCTTACCGCAAGCTCGCAATGCAGTTCCACCCGGACCGCAATCCGGGCGATACGGACGCGGAGCACGCGTTCAAGGAAGTCAACGAAGCTTACGAAATCCTCAAGGACGAACAGAAGCGGGCGGCCTACGACCGCTACGGCCATCGCGCCTTCGAGAACGGCGGCGGTGGCGGCGGACGCGCCGGCGGCTTCGATTTCGAGTTCGCGTCGGGCTTCTCCGACATCTTCGACGAAATGTTCGGCGAGTTCATGGGTGGGCGCCGCTCCGCCCAGGGCGCGATGCGCGGCGCCGATCTGCGCTACAACATGCAGATCTCCCTCGAGGAGGCGTTCGCCGGAGTCAAGACCACCATCGAGGTGCCGACCGCGGTGCCCTGCGAAACCTGCCACGGTACCGGCGGGCGGGACGGCGCGGAGCCGGTCACCTGCAACACCTGCCGCGGCACCGGCAAGATCCGCGCGCAGCAGGGGTTCTTCACCATCGAGCGCGCCTGCCCCACCTGCCACGGCCAGGGCCGGGTGATCAAGGACCCCTGCCCGGCCTGCTCCAGCGCGGGCCGCGTCCAGCGCAGCAAGACCCTTCAGGTGGCGATCCCCGCGGGCGTCGAGGAGGATACCCGTATCCGCCTGTCCGGCGAGGGCGAGGCGGGCATGCGCGGCGCTCCGGCGGGGGATCTCTACATCTTCCTCAGCATCAAGCCGCACCGCATCTTCCAGCGCGAAGGCGCCGACATCTACTGTACCGTGCCGATCCCGATGACCACCGCGGCCCTCGGCGGCGCGGTCGAGGTGCCGGTGATCGACGGCAGCCGGGTGAAGGTGGAGATTCCGCGCGGCACCCAGACCGGCGCGCAGTTCCGCGAAAAGGGCAAGGGCATGAGCGTGCTCCGCAGCCCGGCCCGCGGCGACATGTTCGTCCGCTGCGTCGTCGAGACGCCGGTCAACCTTTCGAAGCGCCAGGAGGATCTCCTGCGCGAGTTCGCCGCCGAGGCGGGCGAAAACGACCACAGCCCGGAATCCACGAGCTTCTTCAAGAAGGTCAAGGAGTTCTGGGAAGACCTGACGGACTGAACGCACACCACCAGGGGGGACCGCCATGAAGATCGGAATCGTCGGCTGCGCCGGGCGCATGGGCCGGATGCTGCTCAAGGAGGTTCTCGCCGCCCCGGGCTGCGCCCTCGCGGGCGGCACCGAGCGCGAGGGCTCGCCGTTCCTCGGCCAGGATCTCGGCGTGCTCGCGGGCGACAAGCCGCTCGACCGCGCCGTCTCCGCCGACGTCGCCGCGCTGTTCGCCGCCGCCGACGCGGTGATCGACTTCACCGCTCCCGCCGCCTCGGTCGCCCACGCCCGGCTCGCCGCCGAAACCGGCACCGGCCTGGTGATCGGCACCACCGGCCTTTCCGCCGCCGATCTCGCGGCGATCGCCGACGCGGCGAAGCGCGCCGCGATCGTCCAGTCGTTCAACATGAGCCTCGGCGTCAACCTGCTCGCCAACCTCGTCGAAAAGGCCGCCGCCGCCCTCGGGCCGGAAGCGTTCGATATCGAAATCTTCGAGATGCACCACAAGCACAAGGTCGACGCACCCTCCGGCACCGCCATTCTTCTGGGCGAAGCCGCCGCCCGGGGCCGCGGCGTCGAGCTTGCCGAGGTCTCGCAGCGCGCCCGCGACGGCCACACCGGCGAGCGCCGCACCGGCGACATCGGCTTTGCCGCCCTGCGCGGCGGCGACGTCGTCGGCGATCACGTCGTCACCCTCGCCGGACCCGGCGAACGCATCGAACTCACCCACCGCGCTTCCAACCGCGGCATCTACGCCGCCGGGGCGGTGCGCGCCGCCCAGTGGCTCCAGGGCCGGAAGCCCGGCCTCTATACGATGGTCGACGTGCTCGGGCTGTAAGGTTTCGGGAAGGCAAGTCGCGGAGGAACCCGGTCCCTCCGCATCTCCCATTCGTTTTGGTTCCGGCGCGAAGCGCGGGACACTCTTTCCGCGGCGCGACGGGGTTATGCCGCTACGCGGAAAAGAAAAAGCGAACGGGTTCACAGGGCCTCCGGCCCTGTGCAGGTCCGGGCAGCGCCCGGCCGCGTCGCGGCATCCGCGCTTCCGGCGCTGCCATTCGTTTTGGTTTTGGCGCGAAGCGCTATACACTCTTCCCGCGGCGCGACGGGGTTATCCCGCTAGCGGAAAAGAAAAAGCGAACGGGTACGCAGGGCCCTCCGGCCCTGCGCGGGTCCGGGCAGCGCCCGGCCTTGTGTTTTGCGGAGACCGAACGATGGCGACTCTTCTGGGCGAATCCGAGATTTACGAGATGTTCGCGCGCCTGCGGGCGGGGAATCCGGAACCGAAGGGGGAGTTGGCGCACGTGAACCCCTATACCCTGCTGGTGGCGGTGGTGTTGTCGGCCCAGGCGACCGACAAGGGGGTGAACAAGGCGACCGGGCCGCTGTTCGCGGTGGTGGACACGCCGGAGAAGATGGTGGCGCTGGGCGAGGAGAAGCTGGCCGAGGCGATCCGCACCATCGGGCTTTACAAGACCAAGGCGAAGAATGTCATTTCGCTGAGCCAACGATTGATCGCGGAATTCGGCGGCAAGGTGCCGGAGGACCGCGAGGCGCTGGAATCGCTGCCCGGCGTCGGGCGCAAGACCGCCAACGTGGTGCTCAACATCGCCTTCGGGCATCCGACGCTGGCGGTGGATACCCACGTGTTCCGGGTGGCCAACCGCACCGGGCTCGCCACCGGCAAGACTCCGCTCGAAGTCGAGAAAGGGCTGGAACTGGCGGTGCCGATGGAATTCATGCAGCACGCGCACCACTGGCTGATCTTGCACGGGCGCTATGTGTGCAAGGCGCCCAAGCCCAATTGCGGTGTTTGCCCCCTGCCCGACATTTGTCGTTTCGACGGGAAAACGATTCAGCGCTGACGTGCCATCCACACGCCGCCGATGCAGACCCCGGGCGGCACCTTCTTGACCTCGCGGGAGCGTTCCTGAACGTAGACGACGCGGGTTTCGCCGTCGTCGGTATAGAGGAACACGTCGACGAAGCAGCGCGGCTGATCGTACTGCCAGACCTGCGCGGGTGGGTCGACGCGCACCCGGCCGGGCGGCCCGAGAACCAGTTCCACCTCGGCGCCGGAGAGGCCGTTGAGAAGGGTGCCGTCGGGGGTGCCGAGGGTCCGCTCGCCCGGCACCAGGGCGACCGCGATGTGCGGGTCCGGGTGGGCGAGGGCCTCGAGCGCGGCGGCGATGCGCGGGTCCACCGCCGGTCGCGGCGCCGGTTGCGGCGCTCCGGCGCAGGCGGAGAGGCCGAGGGCGATGGCGAGCGCCGTCGCCGCGCGGGTGGTGGCCGTCCGCACCGCTCAGCCGGCGGCTTCGGGGAGTTCGCCGCCGATCAACGCCTTGACCGGCGGGCTCTTGCGCGGCGTCGGCGCGAGCGTGCCTTCGACGGTCGCGCCGCGGTCCATCACCATGTGGGCGTAGTTGATCCGGCCCTTGACGACGCCGCCCTGGCGCACCGTGACGGTGTCGGCGACGGTGAGCTCGCCCTCGAACAGGCCGGAGATTTCGGCGTTGGTGACGGTGGCGGTGCCGCTGAAGGTGCCGCCGCGGGCGACGACGATGGTGCGGGTGTCGGAGAGGTCGGCTTCCACCGTGCCTTCCACCACTAGGCAATCGCACGAGCAGATCGCGCCGGAGAGACGGATGTCGCGCCCGACGACCAGCTTCTTGCCTTCGGCGGCGAGGGAATCGGCGGTGGGTTTGCGCTGGCTGCCGGGAATTTCGGGAATTCGGCGCGGCAGCTCGGTGCGGAGCGGCGATTGCGGCGGAACGGTTTTGATCGGCGGCATGTGGGTTCCCTTGGCGGAGAAGGGTTTGAGCGGCGGCGCGGTGTCGAGAATCGCGGGCGCGGAGTCCTCGACGGGTTTTTCGGAGTCGGGGAGGTCGCGGGCCGGGCCCAGACCGGTCAATCGGAACATCGAACCATTCTCCCGTTTTTCGGGGCGCGGCGGCGGCCGCACCGGAACTCAACGCGCGGGCGCGCGCAGGGACTCGAGGGTATGGACCATGAACACCACCGCGACGACCGGCGCGATCACCCCGATCACCGGGACGGCCATGCCGGTGGCGAACACCGCACCCGCGCACCACAGTCGAAGGAAGTGCTGTTTGCGGAGGGCCTGGGCCTGTCGCAGATCCATACGCCGGACTGCTACCATCTCGAAGTATTCGACCGATACAAGATAGCCGTTGACGGCGACGAAGACAAAGATATTCAGGCCGGGCATCACGAAAGTCAGCAGTAACGCCAGCACGTTGAACGCAAGCGTCTTGCCCGCGAAATTGATGGTGCCGACGACGATTTCGCCGACCGGCTGGGCGCGCCCCGCGCCGCGCTCGGGATAGTGCAGAATTTCGACGCGCCGCGCGATCGGCTCGGCGAACAGGCCGATCAGCACCGTCACCAGCGCCGGATAGATCAGCCCGCCGAGAACCAGCGCGACCACGCCGCCGAGCGCCGCGATCGCGGTGTTGACGCTGTCCCACGAGGTTTCCGACAACAGCGACAGCCCCCACCACACCGCCGCCACCACGGCCATATAGAGCGCGAGCGCAAGGCCGACGCAGCGCCACAACACGCCGCGGGTCTGACGGTCGCCGAGTTGGGCGAGGGAGGTGACGAGGGTGTCGAGCATGGGGCCTCCGGGGCGGGCTGCGGCGGTTGTCATCGTGGCGCAACCCCGCAGCGCTTGTGATTGGCGGGCGGCTCTGTATACTGCCGCCCAATTTTCTCGAACCGAACGATCAGGAGAACGCCAATGTCATCGGCTCTTTCCGCGAGCCACGACGTGGTCGCCTTGGGCAACGCGATCGTGGACGTGCTCGCGCACGCGGACGACGCCTTTCTCGAAGCCCACGGCATGGCCAAAGGCATGATGACGCTGATCGACGCCGATCGGGCGGAGGAAATCTATCGCGCCATGGGGCCGGGTGTCGAGTGTTCGGGCGGCTCGGCCGCCAACACCGCGGCGGTGATCGCCGCCCTCGGCGGCCGCCCCGCCTACGTCGGCAAGGTGTGCGACGATCTTCTCGGCGCGGTCTTCCGACACGATATCGAAAACGCCGGGGTCACCTTCACCTGCGCCGCGTCGGCGAACGGCGCGGCCACCGCGCGCTGCCTGATTCTCGTTACCCGCGACGCCCAGCGCACCATGAACACCTATCTCGGCGCGTGCCGCGAACTCGCCCCCGAGGACGTCGATCCCGAACTGATCGCGTCGGCCCGGGCGGTCTACCTCGAAGGCTACCTGTGGGACGCCGAAACCGCCAAGGCGGCGATGCGCCGCGCCGCCGCGGTGGCGCACGAGGCGGGCCGCGAGGTGGCGCTCACGCTTTCCGATCCGTTCTGCGTCACCCGCCACCGCGCCGACTTCCAGGCGTTGGTGAAGGACGAGACCGATATTCTCTTCGCCAACGAGGAGGAGGCCCTCGCCCTGTTCGAATCCCGCGACCTCGACGATGCGATCGCGGCGATCCGTCCCCATGTGAAGCTCGCGGCGATCACCCGCGGCGCGAAGGGTTGCGTCGTGGTGTCGGGCAACGCCACCTTCGCGGTGGCGGGGCAGCCGGTCTACGATGTCGCCGATACCACCGGCGCGGGCGACGCCTTCGCCGCGGGGTTTCTGCGCGCACACACGCAGGGGTGCGACCCCGAGGTGTGCGGGCGGCTCGGCAACATGGCGGCGGCGCGGATCATCACCCATTTCGGAGCCCGGCCGGAACGGCCGATGGCCGACCTTTACGTTCAGGCGACCGCCTGAACCCCTTTTGTGACAGGACACCAGCAGATGCAGCGTCGCAATATTGCGATCATTGCGCACGTCGACCACGGCAAGACCACCCTCGTCGACAATCTTTTGAAGCAGAGCGGCACCTTCCGCGCCAACCAGCAGGTTGCGGAACGCGCCATGGATTCCAACGATCTTGAACGCGAGCGTGGCATCACCATCCTCGCCAAGTGCACGTCGGTGCTGTGGCACGACATCCGCATCAACATCGTCGACACGCCCGGCCACGCCGACTTCGGCGGCGAGGTGGAGCGCATCCTCGACATGGTCGACGGCGTGGTGGTGCTGGTGGACGCGGCCGAAGGGCCGATGCCGCAGACCAAGTTCGTGGTCGGCAAGGCGCTCAAGCTCGGCCTCAAGCCGATCGTGGTGATCAACAAGGTCGATCGCGGCGACGCCCGCCCCGACGAGGTTCACGACGAAGTGTTCGACCTGTTCGCCGCCCTCGACGCCAACGAGGAGCAGCTCGACTTCCCGATGCTCTACGCGGTCGGCCGCGACGGCTGGGCGGTCGAGAGCCTCGACGACGAGCGCAAGGACCTGACGCCGCTGTTCGAACTGATCGTCGCCCACGTTCCGGAGCCGACCGCGGACCGCGAAAAGCCGTTCCGCATGCTCGCGACGACGCTGGAGGCCGACCCCTACCTCGGCCGCGTGCTCACCGGCCGCATCGTCGACGGCGTGCTGACCCGCAACATGGCGATCAAGGCCCTGCACCGTAACGGCAACCTCGTCGAGCAGGCGCGGGCCAGCCAGATTCTCGCGTTCCGCGGCCTGGAGCGGGTGCCGGTGGACTCCGCCGAGGCGGGCGACATCGTCGCGCTCGCGGGCTTCACCGACGCCACCGTCGCCGATACCCTCTGCGCCCCCGAGGTCACCGAGCCCCTGGCCGCCCAGCCGATCGACCCGCCGACCCTGGCGATGACCTTCTCGGTCAACGATTCCCCGCTCGCCGGGCGCGAAGGCACCAAGGTCACCGGTCGCATGATCGGCGAGCGCCTGAAGCGCGAGGCGGAAGGCAACGTCGCCCTCACCGTCAAGGAATCCGCCGACCGCGATGCCTTCGAGGTGGGCGGGCGCGGCGAGCTTCAACTCGGCGTGCTGATCGAGACGATGCGCCGCGAAGGCTTCGAACTGTCGGTCTCGCGTCCGCGCGTGCTGTTCCGCGAGGACCCGGAAACCGGCGAGCGCACCGAGCCGATCGAAGAGGTGGTGATCGACGTCGACGAGGAATATTCCGGCGCGGTGGTCGACAAGATGTCGCAACGCAAGGCCGAAATGACCGAAATGCGGCCCTCCGGCGGCGGCAAGATGCGCCTGGTGTTCCGCGCTCCGTCGCGCGGCCTGATCGGCTACCACGGCGAGTTCATGACCGATACCCGCGGCACCGGCGTGATGAACCGCCTGTTCCACGGCTACGCCCCCTACAAGGGCCCGATCGAGGGTCGCCGCAACGGCGTGCTGATCTCCACCGCGCAGGGCACTTCGGTCCCCTATGCGTTGTGGTACCTGGAGGAACGCGGCCCGCTGTTCATCGGCGGCGGCGTCGACGTCTACACCGGCATGATCATCGGCGAGAACGCGCGCGGCCAGGATCTCGAAGTCAATCCGCTGAAGTCCAAGCAGCTCACCAACATCCGCACCACCTCGAAGGACGAGGCGGTGACCCTGACCCCGCCGCGCAAGATGTCGCTCGAAGAGGCCCTCTCCTACATCGAGGACGACGAACGCGTCGAGGTCACGCCCCACACCATCCGCCTGCGCAAGGCGATCCTCGATCCCAACGACCGCAAGCGCGCCGCGCGGGCGGCGAAGGACTGAGAACACGTCGCGAGGGGACCCGGTCCCCTCGCGACCCCCGATTCCGCGATTTTCCGCGAAGCGGGAATCATCCGTAACCGGGGGATGCGCGAAGGGACCGAGTCCCTTCGCAAGTTTTCCGCATTCGATTGCGCTTCGCGCAAAAATCCCGACAAATGGGGCCGAGGGGACCGGTTCCCTCCGGGCGGAGCCCGGCCGATCGCCCTCGTCGTCATCCTTCTGCACGGAGAAATCATGCCGGAAGCGGAACGGGAATCGCGGATCGGGGCGGCGCTCGCCGTCTATCGCGATTCGCGGCTGCTGTCGGTGGTGGTGCTCGGGATCGCGAGCGGCCTGCCCGCGCCGCTTTTGGCGGTGAACGTGTCGATCTGGCTGCGCGACGCGGGGCTGGGGCGGGCGGCGGTGGCGGCGTTCGGCGCGGTGGCGGCGCCCTATGCGGTGAACTTCCTGTGGGCGCCGGTGTTCGACCGGGTGCCGCCGCCGTTCGGCGCGGCGCGCCTGGGGCAGCGGCGCGGCTGGCTGCTGCTGCTGCTGTTGGCGCTGGCGGCGGCGATTCTCGCGCTGGCGGTTCAGGACCCGCTGAACGGGCTGTCGCGGATGGCGGCGGCGGCGGTGGCCACGGCGATCGTTTCGGCCTCGTTGGACGTGGTGGTGGATGCCTACCGCATCGAGGTGCTGGACGCGCCGCGGATGGGCGCGGGGTCGGCGGCGGCGATTCTCGGCTGGCATCTCGGCGGCACGGTGCTGGGCGGCGCGGGCGGGCTGCTGCTGGCGGCGCGGTTCGGCTGGCCCGCGGCCTATGCGGCGCTGGCGGCGGCGCTGTGCGTGCCGCTGCTGGCGCTGTTCGCGATGCGCGAGCCGACGGTGCCGCCGCGACGGCGGTCGGCGGCGCATGGCTGGCGGGCGCGGCTGGCCGAGGCGGTGGTGGAGCCGCTGCGGCTGCTGGCGGCGCGGCCGTTGTGGGGGGAGATTCTCGCCTTCATCGTGCTGTTCAAGCTCGGCGACGCGATGCTCGGGCGGATGAGCGGCGTGTTCTATCGCGAGATGGGTTTCGATTACGCAACGATTGCTGAGGTGAGCAAGATCTACGGCATCGGCGCGACGCTCGCGGGCGGACTCGCGGGCGGCGCGCTGCTGCGGGCGATCGGCCTCGGGCGCGGGCTGTTTCTCGCCGGGGTTCTGATGGCGGCCACCAACCTGCTGTTCGCGGGGCTGGCGGCCGACCCGGGCCGGCCGTGGTTCGTCGCCGCGGTGGTGGGCGACGGTCTGACCTCCGGCTTCGGGGTCGTCGCATTCGTTGCGTTTTTGTCGCGGTTGTGCGATTCCGGTCACGCCGCGACGCAGTACGCGCTGCTCGCTTCCATCGGCAACCTCGCCCGCATCCTGATGGCGGGGAGCGCGGGCTGGATGGTCGATCGGCTCGACGGCGACTGGGGCAGGTTTTTCGGATCGACCGCGCTGCTGGCGGTTCCGGGGCTGATGATTCTCGCCCATATGTTGCGCAGCAGCCGCATCGGAGACGGCGTTTTCTCCCGCACCAACAGGACGACTTCATGAATATCGACAAAGTTTCGATCGGCAGGAACCCGCCCCACGACGTCAACGTGATCGTCGAGGTGTCGCTGTTGTCGCCGCCGGTCAAATACGAGATGGACAAGGAATCCGGCGCGATGGTGGTGGACCGCTTCCTCCACACCGCGATGCACTACCCCTGCAACTACGGCTTCGTGCCGCACACCCTGTCGGAGGACGGCGACCCGGTCGACGTGCTGCTGCTGGGGCGGCTGCCGGTGATTCCGGGCGCGGTGGTGCGCGCCAAGCCGGTGGGCGTGCTGCGGATGGAGGACGAGAAGGGGATGGACGAGAAGCTTCTGTGCGTCCCGCACGAGACGCTGAAGTCCTACTATTCGACGGTGCAGGACTACACCGACGTCGACGCCCTCGACCGCGAGCGGCTGGAGCACTTCTTCGCCCACTACAAGGACCTGGAGAAGGGCAAGTGGGTGAAGATCCTCGGCTGGGGCGACCGCGACGAGGCGAAGCAGGTGCTGATGGAGGCGATCGCCCGCCACGACGCCGCGAAATCCGCCTGACGCCCGCGCGAGCGCCCAGGCGAAAGGCCCGGAGGCTTCCGCTTCCGGGCCTTTTTCGCGCGCCTAGTTCTCGGGCTCGACCGGCAGGGCGGCGGTGACGTCGGCCTTCGGCCGGTCGCGGAGCTGCTGGCCGGTGACCATGAAGTAGGTCAGCTCGGCGATGTTGGTGGAGTGGTCGCCGACGCGCTCGACGTTTTTGGCGATGAACAGCAGATGGGTGCAGGCGGAAATCTGCCGCGGGTCCTCCATCATGTAGGTGAGGATCTCGCGGAACAGGCTGGAGTAGATCGCGTCGATCTCGTCGTCGTGCTCCCACACCGCCACCGCCTGCTGGGCGTCGCCCTCGACGAACGCGGTGATCGCGGCGTGGAGCTGGCGCTTCACCATGTGCATCAGCCGCACCACCGCGCGGATCGCCGGCACCTGCGGCATGGTGTTGAGCACCATCGAGCGCTTGGCGGCGTTGGCGGCGTAGTCGGCCACCCGCTCGAACCCCGAGGCCGCCGAGATCGCCGACACCACCAGGCGCAGGTCGTCGGCCACCGGCGCGCGCAGGGCGAGCAGGTGCAGGGTCTTCTGCTGGATCTCCGCCTCCATGCGGTCGATCTCCTGGTCGCGCTTGATCACCTCGGCGGCGAGGCGGTCGTCGCGCTCCAGCATCGCGCGGGCGGCGTCGTCGATCTGGCTTTCGGCCATGCCGCCGATGCGGGCGATCGCCTTCAGCAGGTCGCCGAGCTCGCGGTCGAGCGCCTTGGTGGTATGGGGCTGGGTGAGATTGGGCATGAAGACGGTCCTCCGACGGAAAATCGATCAGCCGCGCCGGCTGAGGCGTTGCGGTTGGGTGGCCGGGAGCGGCTCGGCGACCGGCAGGTAGACGGTGAAGACGCTGCCGAGGCCGACGGTGCTGTCGATGGTGAGCACGCCGCGGTGGCGGCTGGTCACGTGCTTGACGATCGCGAGGCCGAGGCCGGTGCCGCCCATCTTGCGCGAGCGCGCCGAATCGACGCGGTAGAAGCGTTCGGTGAGGCGCGGCAGATGCTCCTGAGGGATGCCCTCGCCGTGGTCGCGCACCGCCACCGCCACCACCGCGCCCCCGGCCTCGCGCGGCATGTTCACCGGGCCGCGGTCGAGCGGCGCGAGGCTCACCGTCACCTCGGTGTCGGGCAGGGTGTACTTCACCGCGTTGTCGACGAGGTTCTGGATCACCTGGGCGAGTTCGTCGGCGTCGCCGCGCACCTCCGGCAGCGCTTCGGGCGCGGACACCGCGATGGCGACGCCGCGGGCGCGCGCCTTGGGTTCGAGAAGCTCCACCACCGAGGCGACGACGCGGCGCACGTCGACGCTGCCCGCGGGCTGGGTGTGCTCGTTGAGCTCGATGCGCGACAGCGACAGCAGGTCCTCGATCAGCCGCGCCATCCGCGCCGCCTGCTCGGCCATGATGCCGAGGAAGCGGTCGCGCGCCTCGGCGTCGTCGCGCGCCGGGCCGCGCAGGGTGTCGATGAAGCCGATCAGCGAGGACAGCGGCGTGCGCAGCTCGTGGCTGGCGTTGGCGACGAAGTCGGCGCGCATCTGCTCCATGCGGCGGATCGTGGTGATGTCGTGGAACGAGATCAGAATCGCCGCGTCGCCCGCGATCTCGCCCAGCAGCGGTCGGATCGCGACGATGAAGCGGCGCTCCACCGGGATCGGCAGCGCGAACTCGATCTCGCGGCCCTGGCCGTCCTCGATCGCGTCGAGCGCCGCGAGGATCGGCGGGTGGCGCACCAGCGAGGAGACGTCGCGGCCGACGAGGTTGCGGCCGAACAGCCCGCGCGCGGCGAGGTTGGCGCGCAGCACGCGGTGGTCGGCCGCGAGCATCACCACCGCGTCGGGCAGCGCGTCGAACACGTCCTCGTGGACCTGGGCGGCGCTTTCGGCGGCGGCGAGCGCGCGGCGCATTTCGCGGCGGATCTGCGAGATCGCGAACGCGGCGGTGGCGATGCCGCCGCCGGTCCGCATTTCCGGCAGCGTCGGCTGGCCGCCGAGCGAAAGCGCGTGCACGAAGCGCAGCAACCGGGCGAGATCGAGCAGCGGCGCCAGTCCGATCGCGACGGTGGCGGTCGCGATCGCCGCCCAGGCGAGCAGCGCGTCGACGAGGTCGAGGCGGCGCAGCGCCACGAGTTCGCCGAGGGCCAGCGCGGAGGGCGCCAGCGCCAGCGCGAACCAGCGCACCGTCCGGCCCACCATCGAGGGGCCGGGCGGCGGCGGTGGCGACGCGGGTGCGGCGTCGGGGCGATCCGCAGGACGGTCGACCATGCGCGTTTCCGATCTCCGGTGGCCCGCAACGGGCCGATGATTTCAGTATGACCTGCGGCCCGGCGGCGTCAAATCCTCCCGGGCAGCCGCGCAGCATCGCACGGCGCGGCAAGCGCGAAGATGACGGTTTGGTAAAATCATGATACGCGGGCGGCGGAGTTCCCTCCGCCGCCCCGGGGCGTGATCGTCCTCAGACCGGCGTGCAGAGCGAGATCGCGCGGGTGAGCCGGCCGGAGAGGGTGCGGCGATAGGCCTCCATGTCGCCGATCGGCTTCTGCGCCACGCCCGAGGCCATCGCCGCCTCGGCCACCGCCACCGACACCTTGATGATCAGGCGCTGGTCGAACGGCACCGGCAGGATGTAGTCCCGCCCGAACGCCATCTGCCGCCCGGCGTAGGCGGCGGCGACGTCGGCCGGAACCTCCTCGCGCGCGAGCTCGGCGATCGCCTGCGCCGCGGCGAGCTTCATCTCGGTGTTGATGGTGCGGGCGCGAACGTCCAGCGCGCCGCGGAAGATGTAGGGGAAGCCCAGCAGGTTGTTGACCTGGTTGGGATAGTCCGACCGGCCGGTGGCGACGATCGCGTCCTCGCGCACCGCGTGGGCCTCCTCCGGGGTGATCTCCGGGTCCGGATTGGCCATCGCGAAGATGATCGGCCGCGCGGCCATGGACTTCACCATTTCCGGGGTGAGCGCGCCCTTCTTCGACAGGCCCATGAAGATGTCCGCCCCCCGCACCGCCTCTTCGAGGGTGCGCAGCTCGGTGGTCACCGCGTGCTTGCGCTTGTAGGGGTTGAGGTCGTTGCGGCCGTCGTGGATCACGCCCTTGGTGTCGATCATCGTCACGTTGGCGTCGGGCATGCCCATGCCCTTGATCAGCTCGACGCAGGCGATCGCCGCCGCGCCCGCGCCGCTCACCACCATCCGCGCGGTGGCGATGTCGCGTCCGGTGAGTTCGAGGGCGTTCATCATCCCGGCGAGGGCGACGATCGCGGTGCCGTGCTGGTCGTCGTGGAACACCGGGATGTTCATCAGCGCCTTCAGGCGCTCCTCGATCAGGAAGCACTCGGGCGCGGCGATGTCTTCGAGGTTGATGCCGCCGAAGGTGGGGCCGAGATAGCGCACGCAGTTGACGAACGCGTCGACGTCCTTGGTGTCGATTTCGAGGTCGGTGGCGTCGACGTCGGCGAAGCGCTTGAACAGCACCGCCTTGCCCTCCATCACCGGCTTCGACGCGAGCGCGCCGAGATCGCCGAGGCCGAGAACCGCGGTGCCGTTGGAAATCACCGCGACGCTGTTGCCCTTGATGGTGTAATCATAGGCGGTGTCCGGATCGGCCTCGATGGCGAGGCAGGGCGCGGCGACGCCGGGCGAGTAGGCGAGCGAAAGATCGCGCTGCGTCGCCAGCGGCTTGGTGGGCAGGACTTCGAGCTTGCCGGGCCGGCCCTTGACGTGCAGCGCCAGGGAGGCGAGCTGCAGGTCGGATTTCTTGTCGATCGCGGTATCCATGGTGACTGGTCGTCTCCTGCGTGTTCGTATGCGTTATCTCTCGCGCCAGCTTTGGTACGTTTGTTAAGTTCGGTTTTTGGGGTCCCACAGGATGGGAAGCTCCCGTGTATACCATATTATCTGGAAGAGTCGTGGGGTTTAGGCGTAATTTTATTACGAAATATGGGGATAACTGCCCGGGGTCCCCGAACTTTCGGCTAATTTCCCGAACAGGACCAGAACGCAGACTCGTGTAGACTGAGGACATCCGTATGACCGCAGAGACCGTGCGGCCGGCCGCGGCCGCCGAACACGCCAAGACCACGCCATTGATGGAGCAGTACCTGCGGATCAAGGCCGAGCATCCCGGCTGCCTGCTGTTCTACCGCATGGGGGATTTCTACGAGCTGTTCTTCGACGACGCGGTCGCCGCCGCGGCGGCGCTCGACATCGCCCTCACCGCCCGCGGCACCCACGCGGGCGAGCCGATTCCGATGTGCGGGGTGCCTCATCACGCCTACGAAAGCTATCTGGCGCGGTTGATCCTCAAGGGCTTCAAGGTGGCGATCTGCGAACAGATCGAGGATCCGGCGGAGGCGAAGAAACGCGGCGCGAAATCGGTGGTCGAACGGGCGGTGATCCGCATCGTCACCCCCGGCACCCTGACCGAGGATTCGCTGCTGGATGCCCGGCGCCCCAACTATCTGCTGGCGGTGGCGCAGGTCCACGGCGAGATCGGCGCGGCGTGGCTCGACCTGTCCACCGGCCGGTTCTTCTGCCGCGGCGTGGCCG
>LT599022.1:2100000-2295000 GCA_900079695.1 uncultured Alphaproteobacteria bacterium | reverse complement strand
GAGTGCCTGTCGTGGCTGTTCTGGCAGATGGGCAGCGCGCCGTATCTCGGCGGCGGGTTCGGCCACTTCTTCCACTATGCGCCGACGAAGATCGAATACGCCATCGACCGTTTCGCGATGGAGGCGAAACGTCAGCTCGACGTGCTGAACCGCCGCCTGGGCGAGAGCGCCTATCTCGCGGGCGACGCCTACACCATCGCCGACATCGCGGTGTTCCCCTGGTATGGCGGGCTGGTGAAGGGCTGGCTCTACGGCGATGCCGCCGAGTTCCTCTCGGTCGACGACTACGCCAACGTGCAACGCTGGGCCGACGAGATTTTCGCCCGTCCGGCGGTGCAGCGCGGGCGGCGGGTCAATCGCATCACCGGCGAGCCCGGCGAGCAGCTTGCCGAGCGCCACGACGCCGCAGATTTCGATATGCGCGGCTGAGCGACGGTTGCGGCGCATTGGGGCAGGCTCGCGCGGCGGCTGAAAGCGCCGCCCCGCCCCGCCCGGCGCTTGACAAACCCGCCGCGCGGTATGAGGATTTCCTCGGTTCTTCATACCGTTTGGCTTCCGCCTTCCTTCCCCCCGAGGAGACCCCGCGATGAGGTTTGCCGTCCGGCCGCTTCTGGCCGCCGCCGCCGTGTTGTTGCCCACGGCGGCGTTCGCCCATTTCCAGGAAATCCTGCCCTCGACCGACATCGTTCCCGAGACCGGCGACCGCAGCGTCACCCTCGATCTCGTCTTCACCCATCCCTTCGAGGGCGGACCGATGATGGAGATGGCGTCGCCGGCGCGGTTCGGCGTGCGGGCGCATGGCAAGACCACCGATCTTTCCGCCTCGCTCGTCCGGCGTCCGGTCGACGGAAAGTCCGCGTGGCGCGCCGCCTACCGCGTCTCCGAACCGGGCGACTACGTGTTCTACGTCGAGCCCAAACCCTATTGGGAGCCCGCCGAGCGCAAGTTCATCGTCCATTACGCCAAGGTGGTGGTGGATTTCGCCTCCGGCGACGGCTGGGACGATCCGGTCGGCCTGCCGGTCGAGATCGCGCCGCTGGTGCGCCCCTACGGTCTCTGGACCGGAAACCAGTTCCGCGGCGTGGTGCTGCGCGACGGCAAGCCGGTGCCGTTCGCCGAGATCGAGGTGGAGTGGGTCAACGACGACACCGTGAAGGCGCCCGCCGATCCGTTCGTCACCCAGGTGATCAAGGCCGACGCCGCGGGGACGTTCTCCTACACCATGCCGCGCGCCGGATGGTGGGGGTTCGCCGCGCTGGTGGATGGCGACGCGCCGATGACCGCGCCCGACGGCAAGCCCGCCGACGTGGAGCTCGGCGGCCTGATCTGGGTCAAGACCGTCGACATGAAATAATGGCCCACATTCCCGACGGCGTCGTCTCCCTGCCGGTCCTGATCGTCGGCGCCGCCGTCACCGTCGGCGGGTGCGCGATCGGGTTGCGGCGGCTGACGCCCGAGCGGATTCCGCGCACCGCGCTGCTGGCCGCGGCATTCTTCGTCGCCTCGCTGATCCATGTGCCGCTCGGTCCGAGCAGCGTGCATCTGCTCCTCTGCGGCCTCGTCGGGATGATTCTCGGCTGGGCCGCGTTTCCCGCGATCGCCGTGGCGCTGATGCTGCAGGCGGTGACGTTCGGTTTCGGCGGCATCGCGGTGCTGGGCGTGAACGCGATGAACATGGCGGTTCCGGCGGTGCTGTGCGGCGGCGTGTTCGGCCGTGCCCGACGACGCTGGAACGACCCGCGGCAACTGGCGCTGGCGGGCGGCATCTGCGGCGCTCTCGGCGTGGTGCTGACGGCGCTGGCGGTGGCGGCGACGCTCGCCGCCAGCGGCCGCGCGTTCGTGCCCGCGGCGCGGTTGGTTGTGCTGGCCCACCTGCCGGTGGCGGCGGTCGAAGCGGCGATCGGCGCCGCGGTCGTCGGTTTCGTCGCCCGGGTGCGGCCGGATTTGATCGGCGTTCGCGCCGGATTTGCAGGAGAGCCCGGATGATCCGTCGCATCCTCGTCGTTTGCCTTCTGGCGTTCGCCCTTTTCGGCGGAGCGTCGGAGGCGCTTGCCCATAAGATGAAGGTCTTCGCCTCCGCAGACGGCGCGGAGATCTCGGGCTACGCCTATTTCGGCGGCGGCAATCGGGCGGTCGGCGTGCGGGTGGTGGCGACCGCCGACGGCGCGCAGGCGTTCGCGGGAACCACCGATGCGGAAGGCCGCTTCGCCTTCCGCGCCGCCCGGCGCGCCGATCATCTGATCGTCGTCGACAGCGGCGACGGCCACTTGGCGCAGACCGTCGTGCCCGCCGCCGATCTGCCCGAGGCGGCGCAAGGCGCATCGGTTCCGGTCGCCGCCGACGTCGAGGCCCTGGTGGAGCATGCGGTGGCGCGGCAGATCCGGCCGCTGCGCGAACAGCTCGACGCCTACGAGGAGAAAGTGCGCTGGCACGACGTGCTCGGCGGCCTCGGCGTGATCTTCGGCGTCGCGGGGCTGTCCTACGGCCTCGCGATGCACCGCCGCGCCCGCTGACGGGCTAGATCGGATCCGCGCCGGTCATCGCCCGTACCCGGGCGAGATCGATCAGGGTGCCCGCGGCGGCGAAGCTCCCGGGCGCGAGCGCGTCGATCAGGCACCAGACGTTCCGTCCGTCGCTGCAGTCCGGGCATTCCTCGACGAAGGCCGCCGTCACCCGAGCCACCAGCCGTCGCTTCGCCGCGTCGTCGAGAGCATCGGCGAAGGCATGGACGACGACCTGAAAGCGGGCGGTCTCGCACCTCTTCCCGTCGACGAAGACGTGTCGGAGGGCGTTGCAGTTGACGATCGAAATCGCACGTGCCGCGGGGGTATCGGGCAGGCCTTCGGCTTCGCGCGCCGCCGCGGCGATGCGTCCGGCGATGCGGGCGATGCGGGCATCGTCGATGCATCCCTCGGGGTAGTGCAGATCCACCAGCGGCATTGTCGGTTCCTCGTTCGGCTCAGGGCTGAGAGGAGAGTGCGCCGCTCGATGCATCCGTGCAATGCGTGATGCGCCATGTTCGCGCGCGCCGTCGGGCTCAGCTTTTCGGTGTGTGGTGGGTATGCGGAAGGGCGGCGTCGTCCACCGGTACCGCGTTGAGCGCGCCGTGGCGCACGCCGGTTTCGGCCATCACCGCCTCGGCATAGCGCCGCACCGCCGAGGCCGGACCCTTGAGGATGCTGGTTTCCATGCAGGTGTCGTGGTCGAGGTGGACGTGCAGGGTGGAAAGGGTGAGGTCGTGGTGGGCGTGGGCGGTTTCGGTCAGCCGCCGCGCCAGCTCGCGCGCCTGATGGTCGTAGACGTAGGAGAGGCTGGCGATGCAGTCGCCGTCCTCGGTTTCCAGGCGCTCCGCCTCCAGGGTGCGGCGCAGGATGTCGCGCACCGCCTCCGAGCGGTTGACGTAACCGCGGCGGCGGATGTGGGCGTCGAAGCGCGCCAGCAGGTCCTCTTCGAGCGAAACGGTGAAGCGATCCATGGGCCGGTCCTCCGGATGACGTTTCCGGATCACTAGCACGGCGGCGTGCGTCGAGACAATCCGAGTTGACCGGCGGCGCGGGCCACCGCATATCCGGGAGCGGGGGGACCCTTCGCAACCCCGAGGAGGCCGGACCATGCTCCCGACCCCGTTCCGGCGCGCGCTCGCCGCCGCCGCACTCGTTCTCGCCGCATCCGCTCCGGCGTTCGCCCATCACGGCTGGTCGTGGGCGGAAGGCGAGCAGACCACTCTCGAAGGCACGATCCGCGAGATCTCGATGGCGCCGCCGCATCCGGTGTTGCGGGTGGAGGCGGCCGACGGCCGGGTCTGGCAGGTCGACCTCGGCAACCCCGGGCAGACCGAACGCTCGGGCTTCACCGCCGAAAGCGCCAGGCCCGGCGACGCGGTGACGGTGCTCGGCAACCGCTCGCGGGAGCCGGGGGCGGCGCACATGAAGGCGGTGCGCATCACCATCGGCGGCCGCAACTACGACATGTATCCGGAACGCATCGACCGATGACCTGGGCGGAGGCGCTGGCGGCGTGGCCGGGCGCGGTCTGGCTGCAGCGGTCCTACGTCGCCTATCTCGTCGTCAACGCCCTGCACGTTCTCGGCCTCGGGCTGCTGGTGGGGGCGATCCTGCCGCTCGACCTGCGTCTGCTCGGGGCGTTTCGCGCGCCGCTCGCCGTGCTCGCGCCGGTGCTGACGCGCGCGGCGGCGGCGGGGTTGGGGCTGGCGCTCGGCACCGGCCTGTGGCTGTTCAGCGTCAAGCCCGGGGCGTATCTCGCCAATCCCGCGTTCCTGTGGAAGCTCGGCCTGCTGACGCTGGCGCTGGCCAACGTCGCGGCGCAGCATGCCGGGGCGGGGTGGCGCGCGGCGCTGGCGGGCGGCGGCGTGACGCCGCGGGTGCGGGCGCACGCCGCGCTCTCGGCGCTGTTGTGGCCGGGGGTGCTGCTCGCCGGGCGATGGATCGGATTTCTCTAAAGGAAGATGCGCGGATCGACGCCGAACAGATCCGCATGGCCGCCCCAGATCAGCCATGCGGTGAGCAGCGCGGCGAGCGCGGCGGACGCCAGCATCGGCGTATCGAACCGCAGCCGCGTCCGCCCCCCGAGCGCCGCCGCGAACGGCAGGACCGAGGTTGCGGCGGCGAACGTCGGCCACGTCGCGCCGAGGCGGCGACGTGCGCGCCGTTCGAGCACCGGCACCCCGACCGCCGAGAACAGCGCGAAGCCGCCGAACAGGATCAGCGAGCCGAGGTCGCCGTTGGGGGCGAGATGGCCGAGCGACCACAGCAGGAACCCCCACAGCACCGGATGGCGCGTGATCGCGACGATCGCCCCCGGGGCTCCGCCGCGGCGCAGGGTGATCGACGCCGGATTGGCGCTCGCGAGCCCGGCGATCACCAGGAACAGGCCGAGCGGCGCGGCGACCAGGGTGAGGTGGCCTTGCCAGAGTTGCGTATCCCACAGCGGCACGTCATCCATGCGCAGCGCGGCGTGAAACACCCATGCGAGCGAAAGCAGCGAAGCCAGCGAATAGACGGCGAGGTAGGGCGCGCGGCCGATGCGGGCGATCAGACGGGCGCGGATCGCGGGCAGCGCGGGCACCGAATGCAGGGCGACGAAAACGGCGAGGGCGGCGAGGAGTTCGGTCACGGGCGGGCTCGGGTCATGATGGCGTGGTCATTCCCGCGGCGGTCATCAGCAGGCGCAGCAGCAGCGCGGCCGCGCCGACCGCGGCGACGCCCAGGCACCACAGCGCCGCCATCCAGGCGAGGCGGCGGGGCAGGCCGCGCCCGCTCAATGGTAATGCTCCCCCGCCTTGACCTTGCCGCGAAACACGTAATAGGCCCAGGCGGTATAGCCGAGGATCACCGGAATGATCAGGAGCGCGCCGACGAGGGTGAAGCCGAGGCTCTGCGGCGGCCCGGCGGCCTCGCGGATGCCG
The DNA here is from genome assembly GCA_900079695.1 of uncultured Alphaproteobacteria bacterium. Lineage (NCBI taxonomy): Bacteria > Pseudomonadati > Pseudomonadota > Alphaproteobacteria > uncultured Alphaproteobacteria bacterium. Next base: position 2,289,575 of record LT599022.1, on the reverse strand, counting down.
ATGTCGGGCGGCACGATGTTGGGCCAGAGGCTGATGCCGAGGCCCGAATAGCCGAGGAACAGCAGGCCGAGGGTGAGGAGGAACGGCGTGGCGTTCGGCGTCTCGGCGCGCAGCGCGCGCAGCAGCGCCCAGGTCGCTACCAGCACCAGCAGCGGTACCGGCAGGAAGAACAGCAGGTTGGGCAGGGTGAACCAACGCGCCGCGATCGCCGGATGCGCGAGCGGCGTCCACAGGCTCACGAGCCCGATCGCCGCGAGCAGGATCAGCGTCAGCGGCCGCGCCAGCGCCACCATCCGCGCGTGCAGGTCGCCCACCGTCTTCATGATCAGCCAGGTGCAGCCGAGCAGGGCGTAGGCGGCGAGCAGGCCGAAGCCGGTGAACACCGAGAACGGCGTCAGCCAGTCGAGCGGTCCGCCCGCGAATGCGCCGTCCTCGACCTGGAAACCGTTGATGAACGCGCCGAGGGCGAGGCCCTGGCAGTAGGTGGCGGCGTAGGACCCGCCCGCGAACGCCTTGTCCCAGATCGGCCGGTGCGCCGCGTCGGCCTTGAAGCGGAACTCGAAGGCGACGCCCCGCAGAATCAGTCCGGCGAGCATGATCAGGAGCGGGAAGTAGAGCGCGGGCAGGATCACCGCGTAGGCGACCGGAAAGGCGGCGAGCAGACCCGCGCCGCCCATCACCAGCCAGGTTTCGTTGCCGTCCCATACCGGCGCGACGGTGTTCATCATCGTGTCGCGGCGCTCGCCCGGCGCGACGAACGGGAACAGCAGGCCGATGCCGAGGTCGAACCCGTCCATCACCACGTACATCATCAGCGAGAAGGCGATGATCACCGCCCAGATCACCGGCAGGTCGATTCCCATGGTCAGACCTCCTTCGGCGCGCGCGGCGCGTCCACCCGGTCGGGCGCGGCGCTGAGCGGGCGCGATGGCCGTTTCGCCTGATCGGCGTCGGACTCCTCCGGTTCGTCGGCGCGCACCGCCTCCGGTCCCTTGCCGACGATCTTGAGCATGTAGACCACTCCGGTGCCGAATACCGCCGCGTAGATCGCCACGAACAGCGCCAGAGATACCGACAGCGACAGCGCCGAGTGGCCGGAGACCGCGTCGGCGGTGCGTTGGTAGCCGTAGACCACCCACGGCTGGCGGCCGATTTCGGTGGTGTACCAGCCCGCCAGGATGGCGACCACGCCCGAAGGCCCCATCGCCACGCAGAAGCGCAGGAACGGCCGACAGTCGTAGAGCCGCCCGCGCCATCGCAGCCACGCGCTCCACAGGCCGACGGCGAGCATCAGCAGGCCAAGCCCGACCATGATGCGGAAGCTCCAGAACACGATCGTCGAATTCGGCCGGTCCTCGGGGGCGAAGTCCTTGAGGCCGGGGATCTCGCCGTCCCAGTCGTGGGTGAGGATCAGCCCGCCGAGGCGCGGCACCTCGACCTTGAAGCGGGTCACCTCGCCGGTCATGTCCGGCCAGCCGAACAGCGTGAGCGGCGTGCCGGGTTCGCCTTCGTCCTCCCAGTGGCCCTCGATCGCGGCGATCTTGGCGGGTTGGTATTCGAGGGTGTTGAGGCCGTGGAGGTCGCCCGCCACCATCTGCACCGGCGTCACCAGCAACGCCATCCACAGCGCCATCGACAGCATCGTGCGGATCGCCGGGGTGGCGTGCCCCTTGAGAACGTGCCACGCCCCCGCAGCGCCGACGAACAGCGCGGTGGCGAGGTAGGCGGCGATCACCATATGGACCAGCCGGTAGGGGAAGGAAGGGTTGAAAATCACCGCCAGCCAGTCGGTCGGCACCACCCGGCCGTCGACGATCTCGAAGCCCTGCGGCGTGTGCATCCAACTGTTGGAGGCGAGAATCCAGGTGGCGGAGATCAGCGTGCCGAGCGCCACCATTGCGGTGGAAAACAGGTGCAGGCCGGGGCCCACCTTGCTCATGCCGAACAGCATCACCCCGAGGAACCCCGCCTCGAGGAAGAACGCGGTCAGCACCTCCATGGTCAGCAGCGGCCCGGTGACGCCGCCCGCGAACGACGAGTAGTAGCTCCAGTTGGTGCCGAACTGGTAGGCCATGACGATGCCCGACACCACCCCCATCGCGAAGTTCACCGCGAAGATCTTCAGCCAGTACTGATAGAGGACGCGGTAGGTTTCGTCCTTTTTCCACAACCACAGCGCTTCGAGGACGGTGAGGTAGCTCGCGAGGCCGATGGTGATCGCGGGAAAGACGATGTGGAACGAGATGGTGAAGCCGAACTGAATGCGCGCCAGTTCGAGGGCGGTGAGGCCGAACATGGGGTCTCCACGGGTTACGGTCGCCGGGCGTCCGCAGGGATATGGCGTTCACCGAGTCGGATGTCCATGCGCGATGTCTTGCCGCCGGGCGCGGAGCGGCGAATACTGCCGCGGCGGACGAGCAGGAGGCGCGGATGAACGCGGACGACGAATTGCGGACTCTGAAGACCAGGGGAGCGGGGTACGCCGGACTGGCGCTGGCGCAGGGCATCGGCCTTTGCCTGCTGTCGGCCGCCGCCGCCGAAAGCCCGACCTGGCCCGCCACGGTCCCGACGCTGTTCCGGCCGCTGGCGTTGCTCTGCACCTTCCTGCCGCCGTTGGCGATGCTCGCCCTGCCGCGCCTGCCGCGGCGCGTGGCGTTCGCCTGGCTGGCGGCGGCGGCGCTGGCGACGGCGGCGGTCGGCGTTCATGCCGCCACCCGCGGCACGGTTCCGCACTGGCCGTCCGAATCGTCCGTCTGGCCGCGGCCGGGCGTCTGGTTCGCGCTCGGCGCGGCGCTGTTCGCCGCCCAGGCGCTGGCGGTTCCGGCGCTGCGGGCGCGGCGCTTTCGGCCCGCCTATGCCGAGGTGTTCGAAACCGCCACCCGCACCCTGCTGCAACTGGGGCTGACGGCGGCGTTCGTCGGCGCGTTCTGGCTGGTGCTGTTTGCGGGCGCGGCGCTGCTCAAGCTGGTGCAGATCGAGTTTCTCGAGCAGTTGCTGCAGCGCCGCTGGTTCTCCTATCCCGCCGGAACCCTGGCGTTCGCCGCCGGGCTGCTGCTGCTCGATGCCCGGCCCGCGCTGATCGCGGGCGTCCGCAGCGTGTTGCTGGGGCTGTTCTCGTGGCTGCTGCCGGTGGCGGCGCTGGTGGTCGCGATCTTCCTGATCGGCCTGCCGTTCGTGTCGCTGGCCGATCTGTGGAAGTCGCGGATGTCGGCGAGCCTGCTGCTCGGCATGGCGGCGGCGCTGGCGGCGTTTCTCAACTGCGCCTGTCAGGACGGCGAAGCGCCGCCGCGAGGGGTGCGCGGCCTCGCCGTGCGGGTGGCGGCATTCGAAATCCTGCCGCTGGTCGGGCTTGCCGCCTGGGGGCTGTCGGTGCGCGTCGGCCAATACGGCTGGAGCGCCGAACGCATCGAGGGCGCGGCGACGATCGGAATCGCGGCGGTGCCCGGCGCGGGCTATCTGCTGGCGGCGACGGCGCGTGGGGCGTGGTCGAAGCGGCTGGCGGCGACCAACCTCGCCGCTCTTGCGGCGTTCGTGGCGGCGATGCTGGCGCTGCTGACGCCGGTCGCCGATCCGGCCCGATTGATGGTGGCCGATCAGTCGGCCCGGCTGCAGCGCGGCGCGGTCCCGCCGGATAGATTCGACTACACGGCGCTGAAGTTCGACGGCGCGCGTTGGGGCCGCGCGGCGCTCGAAGGTCTGGCCGCGGATGCCGCGGCTCCGGCGGCGGCGCGCCAGGGTGCGCAGGCGGCGCTGGCGCAAACCCTGCGTTTCCAGCCGCAGCCGAAGCTCTCCGGTCGCGACGATTTCCGTCGCGTGGTCGAAATTCTGCCGAACGGGCGGACGGCGCCCGATCCGCTCATCGACGCGATCCTCGCGACGCGGATCAATGACGGTCCGACCTGTCCGCCACGCGCGGACAGACGGCACTGTCAGCTGATCTTCGTCCGCTTCGCCGCCGACCGGCCGGACAGTGCGGTGTTCTACGACGGCGGTCGCGCCTCGGTGTTCGACCCCGTGACCGGGGGCGGTTGGCGGTTGCTCGGCAAACTGGTCGGCGGCGAGTATTGCGACGAGGTGCGCCGGGCACTGGCGGCCGGCGGGTTCGCGCCGGAACCGCCCGTGCTGCCCAACCTCCGGGTCGGCGACCGGGTGTTGAGCGTTCTTCCCGATACGCCGCGCAGGGCCTGCGAATAGGCGCCGTTCTACCCTTCCAGCGGCCAGCGGCGGAGGTCGAGTTCGGTTTCCGCCATCCGTTGGCGCAGCGCCTGATGGCCGAGCAGGCCGGTCTGGGTGTCGACGTAGCCGATCACCGACGCGGCGTTGAGGGTGGCGGCCTTGAGGCCGTCCTCGACGCTCCAGCCGTGGGCGAGGGCGGCGGTGAAGGTGCTGGCGAAGGCGTCGCCCGCGCCAGCGGTGCCGACCGTTTCGCACGGCGACGCCGGGCAGAACAGCATCTCCTTGCCGTCGCCGACGTAGGCGCCGCGGTCGCCGTCGGTGAGCACCAGGCGGCCGAGCCCGAGCTTCGCCATCGCCGCGAGGAACCCCGCCAGGCTCATGTCGAAACCGCCGCCGCGCAGGCCGCGTGCGGCGAGGAACGGCAGGTCGTCGCCCGCGAGGCGCTGGCCGCCCTCGCCGAAGCGGGCGACGAGGTGCGGCACGATCGTCGCCGCCTCGGTGCGGTTGATCGCGAGAACGTCGATCTTCGGCAGCAGCGCCTCGACCGTCGGCCAATAGGCGGAGAGCTGGCGCAGGCCGGGGTTGACCGCCACCAGCGCGCGGTTGCGCTTCGCGGTCTCGACGATGTGGGGGAACATCTCGGCCGATTTGTTGGAAAGGTTGGAGACGTAGACGACGTCCACGCCGAACGCCTCCTCGCGCAGGTCGGCGGCTTCGAGCAGGGTGTTGGCGCCGCGGAAGGTGAACACCCCGGCGTTGCGGTCGTGGGAGGAAATCAGCACCGACGCGCCGGTGGGGGCGCGGCCGTCGCGCACCACCCAGCGGGTCGAGACGCCCTCGGCCATCAGCGAGGTGAGCAGGGTTTCGGCGCGCTGGTCGCGGCCGAGCTTGACCAGGGTCGCGACGTCGAGCCCGAGGCGGGCCATCGCCACCGCGGCGTTGATGCCGCCGCCGCCGCAGTGGGTCGAGACGTCCTGGGCCTCGATCTTGGTGCCCTCTTCGAGCAGCAGGTAGGAACTGTCGGCGTTGGACATCGCCATGCGCTCGATGCGGTCGCTGGAGATGATCGCGATCGTGTCGATCATCGCGCCGCCAAGGGTGAGAACTCGCATTTCCGGGGTCTCCGTTCCGAGTGTGCGCCGGAGCGGCGCGCCGTCCAGCATAAGCTACGAAAACGCCCGGAGGAAACATCCGGGCGTGAAACCTTGGTGTCGTCCCGGAACGGCGCTACCGCACCGCCTCCCAGGCGTAGCCGTCACCACTCTTGCGGATGATGTGGCCGATGCCGGGCCAGGCCATGTGCATGCCCGCGACCGGATAGCCCTCGGCGGCGGCGCGGGCGAGGACCGCCTTGCGGGTGTCGCGCGCCGCGTCGGCATCCACGTCGAACACCAGCGAGACGTTCGGGTTGGGGAGCTGAAGCTGTTGCACGTGCACGATGTCGCCCCACACCAGGAGCTTCTCCCCCCGGCTTTCGAGCATGAACGCGGTGTGCCCCGGGGTATGGCCGTAGGCGGGCACCGCGGTGATGCCGGGCACGATCTCGCGCGCGCCGTCGAAGCGCGTCAGCCGCCCCGCCTTCTCGTAAGGCGCGAGGCTTTCGCGCGCCTTCTGCATCCCCGCTTTGCGGGCGTCGGTCTTTTCCCGCTCCGGGTCGATCCAGAACTCCGCCTCGCGCCGGGCGACGAACACCTGCGCCTTGGGGAAGGTCGGCTTGCCGTCGGCGATCATGCCGCCGACGTGGTCGCCGTGGAGGTGGGTGAGCAGCACCGTGCCGATCCGCTCGGGCGCGTAGCCCGCCGCCTCGAGGTTGGCGACGGTCCGGCCGACGCTGCCGCCGTTGCCGGAATCGACCATCACCAGCTCCTTGCCGGTATCGACGAGGAAGGCGTTGACGCGCAGCGTCGTGGGATCCTCGGGCGTGACCCCGGTTTTCGGGATCTCCTCGGGGTTGGCGATCAGTTTATCGAGGGGGCGGCGGCTCTCCGCATCCTTGAGCGCGACGATCTCGAAATCGCCGAGCTTGAAGCGGTAGGTGCCCGCCGGGGCGTCGCTTGCGTGTGCGGGGGTGGCGGTCAACGACATCACCAGGAATGCCAGGGGGACGAGAGGGGTGCGCATGACGGGTCTCCTCGTGCGGGGACGGTCGCGAGTTCCTAGGTGTGACCGCGGCGGCGGCGACGCAAGGTCAGAGCGTGCGATCGAGGTCGAACAGGGTTTCCGCCAGCACCCGCGCGCCGTCGTAGAGTTGCTCCGGCGTGCTCCACTCCTCGGGCACGTGGCTGCGTCCGTCGCGGCAGGGGATGAAGATCATCCCGGTGGGGGCGAGGAGCGCGGCGTTGACCGCGTCGTGGCCCGCTCCGGAGGGCAGGGCCCGGCGGCCGAGGCCGAGACGGTCGGCGGCGGCGGCGATCGCGGCCGTCACCGCCGGCGCGCAGTCGGTGGCGGGCGCGAGGCTGACCGGCGCGATCTCGAAGCCGAGCGGGCCGAGGTCGCAACGCGCGCGGAGCCGCTCCGGGAACGCCGCCAGCACCGCGTCGGACCCGGCGCGCAGGTCGAGGACCATTTCCACCCGCCCCGGCACCGCGTTGGCGGCGTTCGGCGAGACCGCGATCCGGCCGACGGTGGCGACGACGTACTCCGGGTTGCCGGTCATCTCGCGGGCGAGGGATTCGACCGCCGAGATCACCCGCGCCGCGCCCGCCAGGGCGTCGTGCCGCGCGTCCATCGGCGTCGATCCGGCGTGGTCGGTCCGCCCGGTGACGACGAGGTTGTGCCGGGCGATGCCGACGATGCGGTCGACCACGCCGATCGGCAGGTTCGCCGTTTCCAGCACCCGCCCCTGCTCGATGTGCAGTTCGACGTAGGCGGCGATCTCGCCCGTACGGCGCAGCGGTTCGCCGAGGGCGGCGGGGTCGCCCCCGGCGCGGGCGATCGCCTGCGCCAGGGTTTCGCCGCGGCCGTCGGTCATCGCCAGGTGCGCCGCCGAAAGCCGCCCGGCGATCGCGCGGCTGCCGATCGAGGAGACGCCGTAGTCGCTCGGTTCCTCGGACAGGAAATCCACGACCTCGAACGGATGGCGCAGCGCCGTGCCGCTCGCGTTCAGCGCGCGGGCGAAGGCGAGGGCGGCGAGCACCCCGGCGATGCCGTCGAAACGGCCGCCTGCGGGCACGGTATCGCAATGGGAGCCGGACATCAGCACCGGCAGCCCGGGTTCGGAGCCCTCGCGGCGGCCGATCAGATTGGCGCAGGCGTCGAGGCGCACCGTCAGTCCCGCCTCGGCGAACGCCGCGCGCAGCCATGTGCGGGCGGCGTCGAACTCGGGCGTGAAGGCGCGGCGGGTCCATGGGCTTTCCGGCCGGGTGAAGCGGGCGAGGGCTTCGACGTCGGCCCACAGGCGGTCGCGGTCGATGATCATGGTTCGGCCTCCGGGGCGGCTTTGCGTCCGAGGTGCCACAGAGTTTCGGCGCGGCGGCCGAGGAGCCAGAGGCTGATGCCGAGAATCGCGAAGAACAGCCCCTTGTGGAGCTGGTCCCAGAACATTTCGAAGAAGCGCGTGTAGATGTTGATGGCGAGGAACACCAGACCGTAGCCGCGCAGCATGGCGTCGTCGCGCCGCAGGCCGAGCCAGATCGCGGACCCGGCGGCGGCGGCGAACAGGAGCGACCAGTGCAACAGTTCGATCTGGCGCGCCGCGCGCCACGACTCGCCGTCGCCGTAGTCGCCGAAGATCGACAGCAGCCACAGCGACACGAACAGATACAGCAGCCCGAGCGATTGGCTGGCGCGCCGGAACCGGCCCAGGCGCGAGCCGGACGGAATCCCTTGCGCGGCGCCGAACAAGACGGCGCCGAGCAGCACGAACCGCAGCGGCCAGTTCATCCCGAGGTAATAGGCACCCCAGCCGGAGGCGTAACCGGAATACGCGCCCAGCCAGCCGCCGAACGAGATCAGCGCGAACACCCACACCAGGGTGGAACGGGCGGCGATCGCGATGCCCGCGTAGACCGCCACCGCGATCAGCGCGAGGAGGTCGTAGCGGCCGCTGCCGGTATCGAGCCAGAGGCCGAGGTTGGCGATGCTGCCCGCGGTGGCGAGCACGCCGAGGAACAGCAGCGCGTCGTTGCGGGAGCCGGTTTCCGGATGACGGTGCATCCGCACCATCGCGTAGGCGTAGACCGCCGCCGCGACGGCCGCGAGGGCGAGGCAGCGTTGCGCCGGACCGAAGGTGAACAGTCGCGCCAGCAGTTCGACGAGGCGACGGTCGGCGAAGACCGACGCGAGGGCGGAAACGATGCAGGCGACCGCCGCCCAGAACGCATAGCGCGCCAGCCGCCGCCAGTCGAACGGGATGATCGCGATGTCGTCGGCGAGGCGTGCCGCCTCGGTTTCCGAAAGCGTGCCCGCGTTCCGCCAGGCGGCGAGGGCTGCGCGGACGGTTTCGGCCTTGGAGCGGGGGAGATGCAGCATGATCGGAAGGGCCGCCGGACGAGGGGGAAAACGAAAGAGCACGATCCCATGCGGCGCGGCGAAAGGCTAGCCCGGTGTGGAGGCGCTTGACCTCTACGGCGGATTCGAGGTTTCCTCGCCGAGTTTGCTCCGTGTCGGTCGACGCGGAGCCTTCCTCCGAAGCGTTCAGGATTCCCCATGACCGAACCCGTCGTCGTTTCCGCCTCGGCCGCGCGCCGTGCCGCCGAAACCATTCTCGTCGCGCGCGGCGTGCCGCCCGCCGACGCCGAGGTGGTGGCGCGCAATCTCGTCGCCGCAGATCTGCGCGGCATCGACACCCACGGTCTGTTCTGCCTGATCGAGTACGCCCACGCGGTGGGGGAGCGGCGCATCAACCCGACGCCCGCGATCGTCGTCGAGCGCACCCTGCCGTGGGCGATCCGCGTCGACGGCGACAACGGGCTCGGGCCGCTGGTCGCGGAGCGGACGATGGACGCGGTGCTCGAAACCGTCGAGCAGGTGGGGATCGCCGTGGCGACGGTGCGCGACGCCAACCATTACGGCGCGGCGGCGGTCTACATCGAGCGGGCGGCGGAGCGCGGCTGCATCGCCCTCGCCTCCGCCAACGCCATCGCGATGGTCGCGCCGGTGGGGGCGAAGGCCCGGTTCTTCGGCACCAATCCGCTCGCGGCGGTGGTTCCGGCGGGCAAGTACGCACCGTTCGTGCTCGACATGGCGACCTCCGACGGCGCGCTCCGCAAGGTGCGCAAGTTCCTCGCCGAGGGGCAACCGATCCCGGCGGGATGGGCCACCGACGCCGACGGCAATCCCACCACCGACGCCGCCGCCGCGATCGACGGCATGCTGCTGCCGTTCGGCGGCGCGAAGGGCTCGGGGCTCGCCTATTTCCTCGACATTCTCACCGGCGTGCTCAACCGCGGCCTGATCTCGGCCGACGTGCGCAACAACTTCACCAATCACGACCGCCCCGCGGGCAACGGCCACTTCTTCCTCGCCTTCAAGATCTCGGCGTTCCTCGATCCGGCCGAGTTCGCCCGACGGATGGAAAGCCAGATCGCGCGGCTGCACGCGCTGCCGACCGTCGCCGGAGTCGAACGGGTGCGGTATCCGGGCGAGCGCGTGGCCGCGATCGCCGCCCGTCGCGCGGAGGAGGGCATTCCCTATCCGCGCCGCATCGTCGACGAGCTCGTCGCCCTCGGCGGCGCGGAGTCGCTCGGCGTTTGAGGAGTCGCGCCGGAAAACCGGGAATCGCGTTTTTGAGACCCAAAAACCATAGGAAAACAAAGGGCAATTTTTCCCGTTGACAGCCATATTCCCCCTCCCTAGGGTAGGCCCCGACGAGACGGAGGTGCAGTCGGCGGACCCGCTGAAAACCTCCATTGTGACGGCGTGTGGGTCCGTGAAGATTTGCCTGGATAGCGGCTTTCCGGTGTGCCGGCCGGAGTGAACAATCGCTGCACGAGGGCGTGTTCGTTTCGTTACACCAAGTGACTTTGTGATTTCGTGACGGTGAAATCCTGAGCTTCGGGCCCGGGGCTTCGCGCGTATATTTTTATGCGCTCGAGTTCCGCTTCCGCAGCCCGCGTGCTCCATGGGGGAGCGCGCGCGTCGAGGACGACGTGTATGGATTTCTCGCCGCACCTGTCCACGCGGACCTTCGCGTGGGACATGGAAACGGAATCGACGGCCTGGGACATCGGCTCCGCCGTGCTCTCGGGTCTGTTGCTCGAGGTTTCGGCGCACCCGAAGCCCGGCCTTGTCACGCCCCGGTCCATGGGCGCGCACCGCGACATGGATCATCAGACCTTTCTGCTGTCTTCCGCCGCGCTCGCGCCCGGGCTCTATGCCTGCGCCCGCGCCGGTCTGGCGCATCCCGGCGCAGCGCCCGCGCTGCTGCCCGAACTGCGCGCGATCGGCCGCGCCTGCGACGGACGCCTGCTCGAAGCCACCCACGGCGTCAATACCCAACGCGGCGCGTTGTTCTGCGGCGGTCTGGTCGCCGCGGCGGCCGGACGCGTCGCCCGCACCGGCGCGCCGCTCGCGGCCGAGGCGGTGCTCGCCGAGGCCGGGCGGATCACCGAAGGGATGGTGGCGCGCGAACTCGCGGCGTCCGATCCCGCCGCCGCCCGTACCGCGGGCGAGATCCTGTTCCATCGCCACGGCTCCACCGGCGTGCGCGGCGAGGCGGAGGCGGGCTTTCCCACCGTCCGCCAGCACGGGCTACCCGCGCTGCGCGCCGCCCTCGATGCCGGGAGCGATCTCAACCGCGCGCTGGTGCACGCCCTCGTGGCGCTGGTCGCCGAGGCCGAGGACTCCACCGTCCTCTGGCGCGGCGGACCGCAGGCGCTCGCCTTCCTCAAGGCCGAGGCGGCGCAGGTTCGCGGTCTCGGCGGCGCGCTCGCCGAGGCCGGGCTCGCGGCCATCGAGCGCCTGGATACGGCGTGCGTCGCACGCAATCTCAGCCCCGGCGGCGCGGCCGATCTGCTCGCCGTCACCGTGGCCGCCTATCTGTTGGAGAACCGGCGCTTCCCGGTTTCTTCAACCCCCAATTCCAACCCTGTCGCATCCGGGCGCGGCCCGGATTCCCGGAGGATCAATTGAACATAATCACGTATGCGATCATGGCCTACGCGATCACGGCGGCGATTTCCTTCGCCGTGATCGGGGTCGTCGTCCTGATGTCCCGGGCGATGTCCAAGAAACCCGAAACCGAGTAAGGCCGGAGCCAACAAGAAAATGCTTCACCAATTGATGTATGTGTTCCCCGGCATCGGCACGATGTTCGTCCAGGATCCGGTGATCGCGCTCTCCCGCCTCGGCATGATCGCGCTCGGCTTCCTGCTCGCCTATATGGGCTTCAAGCGCAAGCTCGAACCGCTGATCATGGTGCCGATGGGCCTCGGCATGATGTGCGTGAACGGCGGCGTGATGTTCCTCGAGGCGCAGAAGATCGGCACCCTGTTCCTCGATCCGCTGGTCGAGGATCCGGCGGCGCTGGTCAACATCATGCAGATCGATTTCCTCCAGCCGATCTACAACTTCGCCTTCACCAATTCGCTGGTCGCCTGCATGCTGTTCTTCGGCATCGGCTCGATGGCGGATATCTCCTTCATCCTCGCGCGTCCGTGGTCGAGCATCATCGTCGCGCTGTTCGCCGAACTCGGCACCTTCGTCACCCTGGTGATCGGCTACTACTTCGGCCTCACCCCCGGTCAGGCCGCGGCGGTGGGTTCGATCGGCGGCGCCGACGGCCCGATGGTGCTGTTCGCCTCGCTGGTGATGGCGAAGGAACTGTTCGTTCCGATCTCGATCATCGCCTACCTCTATCTCTCCCTCACCTACGCGGGCTATCCCTACCTGATCAAGTGGCTGGTGCCGGAGAAATACCGGGGTCAGGAAGTCGAGATCGAGTTCCCCGACGTGTCGTCGGAGGCGAAGTTCGTCTTCACCATCATCATCGCCGCGCTGCTCTGCCTGCTGCTGCCGGTGGCCGCGCCGCTGATCCTGTCGTTCTTCCTCGGCGTCGCGATCAAGGAAGCCGAGATCGAGCCCTATCAGGAGCTCCTCGAGAAGACCATCACCTACTCCTCGACGCTGTTCCTCGGCTTGGTGCTCGGCGTGCTGTGCGAGGCGAGCACCCTGCTCGACCCGCGCGTCGCGATCCTGCTGGTGCTGGGCATCACCGCGCTCGCGATCTCGGGCGTCGGCGGCCTCCTCGGCGGCTGGGTGGTGTGGGCGTTCACCAAGAACCACGACTTCAACCCGGTGATCGGCGTCGCCGGCGTGTCGTGCATGCCCTCCACCGCCAAGCTCGCGCAGAAGGCGGCGTTCGAGGCGAGCCCCTACGCGCTGATCATGCCGCTCGCGATGGGCGCGTCGATCTGCGGCGTGATCGTCTCCGCGATCGCGGTGGGCGTGTTCGCCTCGACCATCAACCTGGTGCAGTAACCCTTTGCGCCGCCGGGAAAGTTCCGGCGGCGCACCAGACCGGAACCGGAGCCATGACCGTTCGCCCCGCATCGTCGCTTCACCGTTTCGTTGCCCGTTCGGGCGCGGCCGGTTCCGCCCATCCGAATTCGCGTTCGGCGGCCGATTTCCCCCCCTTGAGCTTCGGGAGATCGCAAACTTCCCCGGCGGCGGCAGACCGCCGTCCGGGGGCCTTTCCGCCGCACTCGGCCCTGAGAGGCGCTTCTTCAGCGCCTGAACACACCCAAACGAGGTCCGCTTCATGAAGACTCAAAGGAAATGGGACACGATCGCGGCGGATACCGCGGAACGGCTGGCGGCCGCCGGTCGCTTCATCGGCGCGGGTAAGCGCGTCGAGGCCAAGGACGTGGTTCCCCTCCTCGAGGCGGTAATTCGCCCCGGCGACCGCGTCAACATCGAAGGCAACAATCAGAAGCAGGCGGACTTCCTCGCCGACTGCCTGCTCAAGGTCGACAAGTCGAAGATCCACGACCTGCACATGGTGCAGTCGGCGGTGCCGCTGGCCGCGCACCTCGACCTGTTCGAGCAGGGCATCGCGAAGAAGCTCGACTTCGCCTTCGGCGGCCCGCAGGCCGGGCGCGTCGCCAAGTTCATCCGCGAGGGCAAGCTCGAGCTCGGCGCGATCCACACCTACCTCGAGCTGTTCGCGCGCTACTTCCTCGACCTCACGCCGCGGGTCTCGCTGATCTGCGCGTTCGAGGCCGACCGCGAGGGCAACCTCTACACCGGCTTCAACACCGAAGACACCCCGGTGATCGTCGAGGCCACCAAGTTCCGCCAGGGCATCGTCATCGCCCAGGTCAACAAGATCGTCGACAAGCTGCCGCGCATCGACATTCCGGCGGGCTGGATCGACGCGGTGGTGGAATCGCCGCGGCCGTTCTTCGTCGAGCCGCTGTTCACCCGCGACCCGGCGCTGATCACCGACAACCAGATCCTTCTCGGCATGCTCTGCCTCAAGGGCATCTACGCCGAATACGGCGTGCAGCGGATCAACCACGGCATCGGCTTCCTCACCTCGGCGATCGAGCTGATGCTGCCGACCTACGGTGAGGAACTGGGGCTCAAGGGTAAGGTCTGCACCCACATGATCCTCAACCCGCACCCGACGATGATCCCGGCGATCGAGGAAGGTTGGGTCGACACCATCCACTGCTTCGGCGGCGAGCTCGGCATGGAGAAGTACGTGGCGGCGCGGCCGGACGTGTTCTTCGTCGGGCCGGACGGCACCCTGCGCTCCAACCGCGCGTTCGCCCAGACCGCGGGCCATTACGCCCTCGACATGTTCATCGGCGGCACCCTGCAGATCGACCCCTACGGCAACTCCTCCACCGCGACCGCCAACCGCGTCGCGGGCTTCGGCGGCGCGCCGAACATGGGTTGCGACGCCAAGGGTCGCCGCCACGCGTCCGGCTCGTGGCTGAAGTGCGGCGAGGAACTGCCGTCGATGTCCGAGCAGATCGGCCCGATGCCGCGCGGCAAGCGCTTGGTGGTGCAGGGCATCGAAACCTTCGGCGAGGGCCGCGAGCCCACGTTCGTCGAGGAGCTCGACGCCTGGCAGCTCGCCAAGAACGCCAAGCTCGACCTGCCGCCGGTGATGATCTACGGCGACGACGTGACCCACATCGTCACCGAGGAAGGCATCGCCTATCTCAGCCGCTGCAAGGACATGGAAACCCGCATGGCGGCGATCCGCGCGGTCGCCGGGTACACCCCGCTCGGCCTCAAGGCCAAGCCCGAGGAAACCCGCCGCCTGCGCGACGCGAAGATCGTGCTGACGCCCGAGGATCTCGGCGTCGACCGCGACCGCGCCACCCGCGACATGCTCGCGGCGAAGAACATCCGCGATCTGGTGACCTGGTCGGGCGGGCTCTACGAGCCGCCGGCGCGGTTCCGGAACTGGTAATCGAGGAGACGTCCGCAAATGGCACTCAATACTCTGGAATTCGAATGCAAGTGCGCCGCTCCGGCGGCCGCGGTGGCCAAGCCGGTGCACTTCGGCGTGGTCGGCTCGGGCGATCTCGAGGTTCTGATGTCTCCGGCTCCGGCCGGCGGCGCGGTCAAGGTGAAGGTGGTCACGCCGGTGACCGGCTTCGACGCGCTGTGGCAGCGCGTTCTCGCCGCGTTCGTCGAGCAGTCGAAGCTCGGCGACGTCGCCATCGAGATCAACGACAACAACGCGACCCCGGCGGTTGTGACCTTGCGCCTGCGCCAGGCCCTCGCCGAAGCTGCCGCCTGAGAGAAAGGAATCCCCATGTCCAAGTGGAGCATGCTCCAAGATCGGAGCTTCCTCGAATCGAACGCGCGCGAACGGGCGCTCGGCCTCGTCGACGAAGGCACCTTCACCGAGTTCGTCGGTCCGTTCGACCGCCGCACCAGCCCGCACCTCGAGGTGCTGGGCGAGGCGGTGGAGTTCGACGACGGCATCGTCACCGGCGTCGGCAAGATCGGCAAGACCCCGGTGTTCGTGATCTCGCAGGAAGGCCGCTTCATCGGCGGCGCGGTCGGCGAGGTCGGCGGCGCGAAGATGGTCGGCACCCTGAAGGCCGCGATCGCCTTCGCCGACCGCATCGCCGCCGAATGCCCGAAGGCTGCCGACGAAGAGAAGCCGGTGGTGGTGATCTCGTTCGAAACCGGCGGCGTGCGCCTGCACGAAGCGAACGCCGGCCTGCTCGCCCATGCCGAGGTGATGGACCAGTTCCAGCGCGCCCGCGGCAAGGTGCCGGTGATCACCGTGATCGGCTCGAAGGTCGGCTGCTTCGGCGGCATGGGCTTCGTCGCCGCCGCCACCGACGCGATCGTGATGAGCGAGTTCGGCCGCCTCGGCCTCACCGGGCCGGAAGTGATCGAGCAGGAAATGGGCAAGGACGAGTTCGACAGCGCCGATCGCGCGCTCGTCTACCGCACCACCGGCGGCCGTCACAAGTATGTGATGGGCGACTGCAACTTCATCGTCGCCGACACCGTCGCGGCGTTCCGCGCCCAGGTGGCGGAGCTCGCCAAGCTGCCGGTCTCGGCGTTCGAGGCGATGCGCCGCATCGGCTCCCCGGCGCTGGTGGAGAAGCAGCTCAAGGGCGTCGCCCTCGCCGCCGAAATGCAGCCGAAGGACGCCCGCGACGTGTGGAAGCACGCCGGAAACGCCGACCCGGTCTCGCTCGCGAACGTGCCGCTCGACGAATTCCGCGCCACCGTCAAGCGTCTCGCGCTCTGACCGCGAAGTCATAAGGAGAGTTCGATGGATACCTTGCTGGGACAGGGCCGCGCCGCGATCGACCTGATCTGCGACCCCCAAACCTTCACCGAGAACACCGTCGGCGCCAAGACCTTCGACGATCCGGACTTCGGTCCGGGCGCGGTGGTCGGCACCGCCAAGCTCGAGGGCGAAACCGTCACCGTGATCGCGAGCGACGCCGACGCCTTCAACGAGAAGTTCCCGGTGGTCTACGCCGGCATCATCGGCATGGAGGAGGGCTACAAGATGGCCCAGGCGGTGTACGCCACCCTCGAAGCCGATAAGGCCGCGGCCAAGGCGAACAAGCGCCCGATCGTCCTCGTCGTCGACACCCCCGGCAACGGCCCGGGCAAGGTCGAGGAGATCTTCGGCATGAACAAGGCGACCGGCGCGTATCAGCTCGCCCTCGCCGAGGCCCGCCTCGCCGGACACCCGATCATCGCGATGGTGATCGGCCGCGCGATCTCGGGCGCGTTCCTCTGCCACGGTCTGCAGGCCGACCACATCCTGTCGCTCGACAGCGATTTCGGCACGATGATCCACGTGATGCCGCTCACCTCCATCTCCCGCATCATCAAGAAGGACATGGAGACCCTCGAGAAGCTCGCGGAAGGCAACCCGGTGTTCGCCGCCGGTCCGCGGTTCTTCTCGCGCCTCGGCGGCGTCGAGGAGATCGTGACCAAGATCGAGGACATGCACGCGGCGGTCGCCCGCCACGTCGCTCTGGTGCGCGCGGCGAAGAGCCAGAGCGACGAGGCCACCGGCCCGGTCGGGCGCGGTGCGCTCGGCGCGGAACGCGGCGGCCGCGTGGTGCGGCCCGAGGTGATCAAGCTCGTCGAGAGCGAGTTCGCCGCGGTCGCCTCCCGCTACCTGCCCGGCGCCCACTGAGCGGAGGACCCCCATCCATGTCCGACGATCTGGATCGTTTCGAGGAACTGGCCGAAACCCTGTCGACCGCGCCGTCGCTGGCCGAAATGCCGCGCCGCACGCTCGCCGACAAGGGAATCGCGGGGCCGACGGCCGCGCATGTGATCGAGGAGGTGCACACCCCCTTCAATCTTGCGTACCTGACGTTCACCACCGGGTCCTCGGCGTTCCAGAACATCGTCGGAGTGGTTCACAGCGAAATCGAAGGTCGCTGTGAAGTCGCCCGGCGTCTGTTCCAGGCCTTGGGAATCGCCGCCGGGCGGCGCATGCTGGTGACCTATGCGCCGCTGGTCAACGTGTTCTCGAAGACCGCGCTGGAGCGTCAGGGGATCTCCTGGAGCTTCCTCTCCCGTTCCAGCCGCGACGCGTTCATCGCCCGGGTCTGCCGCGACAAGCCCGACATCGTCCTCGGCGAGAGTTCGTTCGTCCGCGCCTCGATCGCCGAGGCCAAGCGCCTCGGCTTCGGCGGCGAACTGCCGAAGGCGTGCGTCGTCCTCACCGCCGGCACGCCCCTCGATCTCGACCTCCTGCCCGAGGCGGAAAGCGTCGGCTGGCAGGTCCACGACCTCTACGGCTGCCAGGAGTTCGGCTGGCTGACCCTCGACGGCGTGCCCCTGCGCGACGACATCTCGCTGGCGCCGTCGCCCGCGGGCGAGGGGTTCCGCGAACTGGTCGTCGGCGGGCTGCCGATGGCCGACAGTTTCCCGATCGCCGAGAGCGGTCACGTCTGCAATCCCGCAGGCAGTATCCTGACGTATCGTCGCCGCCGCACGCACCCCGAATACGAGGTCGTGGTTCTCTCCACCACGCTTGCGGCGAGCGAAAGCATCGACAAGGCGGCGCGCACCATCCTGCGCATCAAGGGCCGGGTCGTGAAGGTGTCCCCCCAACTTCGCACCCATGCTCCTGCCACCGAGTTGATGCTGGTCCCCGGCCTCGCGGGCGCGCCCTGCGAAGGTCCGCGTTTCGCGGGGCCGGTGGCGACCAGAATGTTCGACGATCTGGTGCGGGCGCAGGTGGAGCTGTCGTCCACCGCGAAGACCGACCCGGCCTGGACCAAGCGGAGATGACCCGGATGCCGCCCGCGCGCCACGATCTCGCCGACCTCTCCCGCATCGACCGCGGCGATCTCGCCGCCCAGGTGGTCGAGGGGCTGCTGCCGCCGTTCCGCGACGGCACGACGGTGTCGCGGGTGCGCGCCACGCTGGCGGTGCAGCCGCTGCCCGGCATCGTCGCGCGCCCCTCCGCGCCGCTGCGCGCGGGCCAGATCCAGCTCGGCGTCGCCTTTCCGTTCCGATGCGAGGGCGCGCGGGTGAAGAGCGCGATCGCGGTGCCGCTCGGCAAGATCGCCGGTTTTTCCGATCCTTTCGTCGTCGCGCGCGGTGCCGCCGCTCTCGGCGGCGCGATCGGCGCCGCGTTGCGCGACCTCGCGCAGATCGCGGAGCGCCTCGGCCTGCGGCTCGGCGTGATCGGTTCGGCGGCGATGGAGATCGCCACCGGGCTGCCCTACACCACCGCGGATTCCGATCTCGATCTGGTGGTCGCGGGCGGCAACGCCGCCGCGCTCGAAGACTTTTCCGCCGCGCTGCCGGACCGCGACGTTCGCGTCGACGCCGAGGTGCTGTTGCGCTCGGGCGGCGGGGTCAAGCTCGCGGAGTTCGTCTCGGGCTCGAACAGCCTGGTTCTCAAGGAGATTTCCGACGTGCGCCTGATAGCGCGCGAGGAGGTTGTCGCCGCGTTGTAAGGCCGCGGCGCCGTGTTCCACCCCCGTGCCGGAAAAGCCTTCGATGCCGGCACATTCACACAAGGAGAAGACCATGGATATCAAGGCCAAAATGCCGAGCACCGTCGACGCGATCAAGGTGACGCAGGGACAGGCGGTGAAGAAGGGCGACATCCTCTGCGTCCTCGAGGCGATGAAGATGAAGAACCAGATGCCGTCGCCGGTCGACGGCACCGTGACCTCCATCGCCGTCGAGACCGGCGCGCGCCTGAAGCCCGGCGCCGTGATCATGGTGGTCGAGTAAGCCGCATCAAGAAACGGCCCCGGGACGGAATCGTCCGCCCCGGGGAGCGCCACGGATTTTCGTGGTTCCTGAGGGAGTTCGAGAAATGGTCATCTACGGACTTTTTATTATGGGCCTGTGCGCGATCGTGGGGAACGTGCTGGGCGAATTGCTGGGCAAGATGTTGGGTATTTCCGCCAACGTCGGCGGCGTCGGTTTCGCGATGCTGTTCCTGGTGCTGGTCACCCGCAAGCTGATCGACAAGGGCCAGCTTTCCAAGCTCGCCGAAAGCGGAATTCAGTTCTGGAACGCGATGTATATCCCGGTGGTGATCGCGATGGCGGCGCAGCAGAACGTGGTCGCGGCGCTGAAGGGCGGCTGGGTTGCCGTGATCGGCGGCCTTGCGGCCGTGTTCCTGTGCTTCTTCCTGATCCGTCCGCTGTCCAAGCTGACGATTTCGGACGAAGCCGACGAGACCGCCAAGGCGGCGAACTGAGCATTCTCACTGGGGTCGAACATTATGGACTTTCTTAGCGATATCGTGCTGAAGGTGGTCAGCAAGAACGGCCTGATCGCCGCTTTCGTCATCGTCGGCGCAATCACCTGGTTTTCCTACTGGACGTCGAAAAACCTCACCAAGGGCCGGGTTCACGGCTCGGCGATCGCGATCGTCATCGGTCTGATCCTCGCCTACGTCGGCGGTGAGATCACCCACGGCAAGAAGGGCATCGCCGACGTCGCGCTGTTCTCGGGCATCGGCCTGATGGGCGGCGCGATGCTGCGCGACTTCTGCATCATCGCCACCGCCTTCGGCATCGACCTGCGCGAACTGAAGAAGGCGGGCCTCGCCGGGGTGCTCGCGCTGGTGGTGTCGATGGCGCTTAACTTCGCGATCGGCGCGGTGGTCGCCTACGCGTTCGGCTATACCGACGCGGTGTCGATGACCACCATCGGCGCGGGCGTCGCCACCTTCATCGTCGGGCCGGTGACCGGCGCGGCGCTCGGCGCGACCTCCGACGTGATCGCGTTGTCGATCGCCGCGGGCGTGGTCAAGTCGATCGCGGTGATGCTGGTCACGCCGATCCTGGCGAAGCCGTTCGGGCTCACCACGCCGGCGGCCGCCACCGTCTACGGCGGCCTGATGGGTACCACGTCGGGCACCGCCGCGGGCCTCGCAGCCACCGATCCGAAGCTCGTGCCCTACGGCGCGCTGACGTCGACGTTCTACACCGGCTTCGGCTGTCTCGTCGGTCCGTCGGTCTGCTACTTCGTGATCAACGCGATCGTCGGCTGACGCATCCCTCGTGGCCGCGCCCGACCGGCGCGGCCGCTCCGGCCACGCCGGTTCGCCCGCGGGGCCAACCCAGCCCCGTCCCGCGGACGGATCTCCCCCAACAGCGGCGTGGTCGGACGCCTGCGCATCGGACCCGGGCCAGCCCCGGGTCCGATGTTTATTGTTCGGGAGGTGGCGGCGCGACAGGTGAAAATCGTTCTCATTTATCGCGAACGATGCCACACTCGGGCCCCCGGAAGAACGCGCCAATGCGTCGCCGGCGAGAGAGCGGAGGACGACATGACTACTCCCAGCAATCGCATCGGCAAGGTCGCGATGATGATCGCGATGTCTGCCGACGCCGACGAGAAGCAGGTGATCGAAACCCTGAGCCGGGGCTCGTCCCTGCGCATCGCGGTGACCTACGTCTCGGGTGCGCTCAGCTACGTGCAGAAGAACTTCGTCAAGACCCTGGTGGGGTCGGCGCTGCACGGCAACGTCGTGACCAAGGACACCGGGCAGGTGCACGCGGTGATTCACGCGGGGCTCGAAGCGATCCACGGCATCACCCCGCTGGTCGCGGGCGAGAGCCAGCTCAAGCTCAAGGTCGCGATCGTCAACGACGGCACCTGGCTCGCGATCGCCGCCTACGGCGAATCCGCCTTCCACCCCGCCACCAATCACGAACGCTTCGGCTTCGGGATCATGCACATCTGAAACCGGCCCTTACGGCGCGGCGAGCAGCCGTTCGATCGTCTGCGCGAGGTGGGCGAGGAAGCCCTGCGCGGCGTGCGGCAGGGTGCGTTCCGCCATCGTCTGCAGTTCCATCCGCCGCACGTGCATTCCCGGATCGGCGATCGGCACCAGCACCATCCCGTCCTCGGCGAAGCGCAGCGAGACCGACAACCTGCTGGTGAGCGACACGCCGCCGCCGAACCGGCTGAAGTTCCTGAGCGCGCCCATGTAGTTGCTGGTGAGCGCGGGCTCGATCGGAATCGCCTCGGCGGCCGCCGAAATATCGAGAAGCTGGCGGATCGTGGTGTCCTTGTCGGGCAGCGCCAGCGGGTGCGCGGCGAGCTCGGCGAGGCGCAGGCTCTTGCGCTGCGCGAGCGGGTGGTCGGCGCGCATCAGCGCGAGAATCGGCGCGGGCCACGACCGCTCGATGCGGATGCCGCGAATCGGCGCGAGGCTGAAGGTGAGGCCGATGTCGACGTCGCCGTCCGCCACCCGGCGGCTGACCTCGGCGGGCGGCACCGCCTCCAGGCGGAAGCGGATTCCGGCATAGGCGGCGCGGAAGCGGGCGATCGCCGCGGGCAGCAGGTCGATCGCGAAGCCCTCCGAGGTGGCGACCGTGACGACCCCGGTGCCGAGGTGTGCGAGGCCGCGGATCTCCGCCAGAACCCGCTCGGAATCGAGGTGCGCGCGGCGGGCGTGGGCGGCGAGCAGCTCGCCCGCCGAGGAGAGCGTCATGCCGCGGGCGCGGCGCTCGAACAGGCTCGCGCCGACTTCGGCCTCGAGGTGGGCGATCTGGCGGCTGATCGCCGAGGCGGCGACGTTGAGGCGCGCCGAGGCTTCGGCGATCGAGCCCGAGCGGGCGACTTCGAGAAAATATTTCATCGCGGCGCTGTGCACGGCGGGCGGCGCTCCCATCTGCGAAGATCGTTGCCGAATCGGCAAGGCTCGCTTCGCAACATTATGCTTGTTTGCAGCCACGGGTTCAAACACCATCTGCCTATAAATGAGACAGTGCGCATGCGTTGATTAAATCGTGGGCGAAACCGCCCCCCACCCTTATCAAGCAGGCAGGCCCTCATGCTCAGAACCGCGCTCCTCGGCTCCGTCCTCGCCCTTTGCCTCGCTCCCGGCGCGGCGCTCGCGGGCAAGGCCGCCGACACCCTCGTCTACGCCTCCGACAGCGATCTCGAAAACGTCAGCCCCTACCACAACAACATGCGCGAGGGCGTGATCCTCATGCATCACGTCTGGGACGGACTGGTGCTGCGCGACGTCAAGACCGGCAAGTACGTGCCGCTGCTGGCGAAGAGTTGGAAGTGGGTCGACCCCACCACTCTCGAATTCGCGCTGCGCACCGACGTGAAGTTCCACAACGGCGATCCGCTGACCGCCGACGACGTCGTCTTCACCGTCAACTACGTCCTCACCCCCGAAGCCAAGGTGGTGGCGAAGCAGAACGTGATGTGGATGGCGGGGGCGGAGAAGGTCGACGCCCACACTGTGCGGATCAAGCTCAAGGAGCCGTTCCCGGCGGCGATGGAATACCTCGCCGCGGCGGTGCCGATCTACCCGAAGGCGTACTTCGAGAAGGTCGGGATCGAGGGATTCGCGAAGGCGCCGGTCGGCACCGGGCCTTACAAGATCGTGTCCGCCACCTCCGGTCAGGGGGTGAAGATGGTGCGGAACCCCGACTACATGAAGGATGGGCCGAAAGGGCAGCCGAAGATCGGCAAGCTCGACTTCCGCGTGATCCCCGACGGCGAAAGCCGCGTCGCCGAACTGATGACCGGCGGCGTCGACTGGATCTGGCGGGTGCCGTCGGACCAGGCCGACAGCCTGCGGTCGGTGCCCGAAATCTCGGTGCTGTCGTCCGAGACCATGCGCGTCGCCTTCCTGATCTTCGAAATGCAGAGCGACGACCCGGCGATGAAGCCGTTCAAGGACGAGCGGGTGCGCAAGGCGGTGTCGATGGCGATCGACCGGCAGGCGATGGTCGATAATCTGGTGCGCGGCGGCAGCCGCGTGATGAACGCCGCCTGCTTCGTCGAGCAGACCGCCTGCGTCCAGGATACCGTGGTCAAGTACGCCTACGATCCGGCCAGGGCGAAGGCGCTCTTGAAGGAGGCGGGCTATCCCGACGGTTTCGATACCGAGATGTACGCCTACCGCGAGCGCGACTACGCCGAGGCGATGATCGGCTATCTTCAGGCGGTGGGGATCAAGGCCAAGCTCAACTTCCTCAAGTATCCGGCGATGCGCGGCGAACTGCACGCGGGCAAGTCGCCGATCACCATGAACACCTGGGGCTCGTATTCGGTCAACGACGCCTCCGCCTTCACCGGCAACTACTTCAAGGGGTCGGGGGACGACCGCTCGCGCGACCCGGAGGTGGCGGCGTGGCTGAAGGAAGCGGACTCGATCGTCGACGAGAGCAAGCGCCTGGAGCTTTACGGCAAGGCGCTCAAGCGCATCTCCGAGAAGGCCTACGTGCTGCCGCTGTTCTCGTATTCGGCCAACTACGCCTTCACCAAGGACCTCGCGTTCACCGCGCAGCCCGACGAACTGCCGCGCTTCTACGCCGCGTCGTGGAAATGAACCGGCGCCGCCCCGGGCGACCGGGGCGGCCTTTCGCGGAGGCTCGCCGATGCTGCAGTTCGCCTTGAAACGCGTCGCCGTGGCGCTGGGGGTGGCGTTCACCGTCGCGGTGCTCAGCTTCTTCCTCCTGCATCTGTCGGGCGATCTCGCGGTGGCGATCGCCGGGCCGGACTCCTCCGCCGAGCAGATCGCGCAGATCCGCGTCGAATTCGGCCTCGACAAGCCGATCGGCGTGCAGTTCGTCGACTGGCTGTGGCGGGCGCTGCATCTCGATTTCGGGCGCTCCTTCTATTTCCAGGACCAGGTGACGACGCTGATCGGCGGCCGCCTCGGCGTGACGATGACGCTCGGCGGCCTCGCGCTCGCCTTCGCGCTGGCGGTGGCGATCCCCCTCGGGGTGGTCGCGGCGATCCGGCGCGACACCTGGGTCGATCGCTTCGCCCTGACCCTGTCGGTGTTCGGGCAGGCGATGCCGAGCTTCTGGTTCGCGCTCACCCTGGTGCTGATCTTCGCCGTCGAGCTGCGCTGGCTGCCCGCCTCCGGCACCGGCACCTGGAAGCACATGGTGATGCCGGTGGTCGCGCTCGGCACCTACGCGATGCCCGCGATCATGCGCCTCACCCGCAACGGCATGCTCGACGTGCTCGCCTCCGACTATATCCGCACCGCGCGCGCCAAGGGTTTGCGTCCGGCGGCGGTGCTGTTCAAGCACGCGCTCCGCAACGCGGTGATCCCGGTGGTCGGCCTCGCCGCGGTGCAGTTGGGCTTCATGCTCGGCGGTTCGATCGTGATCGAGACGGTGTTCTCGCTGCACGGCCTCGGCCACCTCGCGTGGGAGGCGATCTCGCGCAACGACTATCCGGTGGTGCAGGCGGTGGTGCTGCTGCTGTCGGTGGTCTACATCGCCGTGACCCTCGTCGCCGACCTCCTCAACGCCGCGCTCGATCCGCGCATGCGGAGTTCCTGACATGGCCGAAAGCGTCGCCTCCGATCCCCTCTCCGAAGCCCTGCCGCGGGTTTCGCCGTTCGCGCGTCTCGCCCGCCGCGCGCTGGGCCACCACGGCTTCATGCTCGGTGCGGCGGTTCTCGGGCTGATCGTGCTGGCGGCGCTGTTCGCGCCGCTGCTCGCTCCGCACGACCCCTACGCGCAGGACGTCGCCCGCCGCCTGATCCCGCCGGTGTGGGATGCCAAAGGCGGCTGGGATCACGTTCTCGGCACCGACAAGCTCGGCCGCGACTACCTCTCGCGGCTGATCTACGGCGCCCGCATCTCGCTGATGATCGGTGCGCTGGCGGCGCTGATCTCGGGCGTGATCGGTACCGCGATGGGGGTGGCGGCGGGGTACTTCGGCGGTAAGGTCGACAGCATCATCAGCTACGTCATCACCACCCGCCTGTCGATGCCGGTGGTGCTGGTGGCGCTGGCGGTGGCGTCGCTGGTGGGCGGCTCGCTCAAGATCGTCATCCTCGTGCTCGGGTTCCTGCTGTGGGATCGCTTCGCGGTGGTCACCCGCGTCGCCACCCAGCAGATCCGCCACGCCGAATACATCGCCGCGGCGCAGTGCATCGGCTGCTCGGTGTGGCGGATCGTGCTCTCGGAAATCCTGCCCAACATCCTCAACGCCCTGATCGTCGTCGCGACGCTCGAGATGGCGCACGCGATCCTGCTCGAGGCCACGCTCTCGTTCCTCGGCCTCGGCGTGCCGCCGCCCGAGCCGTCGTGGGGGCTGATGATCGCCGAGGGCAAGTCGTACATGTTCTTCAAGCCCTGGGTGATCGTGATTCCCGGCCTCGCGCTGCTGGTGCTGGTGCTGGCGATCAACCTGCTGGGAGACGGCGTGCGCGACGTCACCGCGCCGGAGAACCGCAATTGACCGAACCGTTGCTCGCCGTCGAGAACCTCACCGTCGACATCCCGCTGGGCGGACGCACCCTGCACGCGGTGCGCGGCGTCTCCTTCGAGATCCGCCGCGGCGAAACCCTCTGCATCGTCGGCGAGAGCGGCTCGGGGAAGTCGATCACCTCGCTGGCGCTGATGAACCTGCTGCCCGGCCGTCTCCGGCGCAGCGCCGACCGTCTCGCGTTCGACGGCATCGACCTCGCCGCAATTTCCGAACGCAGGATGAGCGATCTGCGCGGCGACCGCATGGCGATGATCTTCCAGGAGCCGATGACCTCGCTCAACCCCGCCTACACCATCGGCAACCAGCTCGCCGAGCCGCTGATACGCCACCGCAAGGTCTCCCGCGCCGAGGCCGAGGCGCGGGCGGTGAACCTGCTGGAGCGCGTCGGCATCACCGCCGCGGCGCGGCGCATGGGGCAGTATCCGCACCAGCTTTCGGGCGGGCTGAGGCAGCGGGTGATGATCGCGATGGCGCTGATGTGCGATCCCGACCTGCTGATCGCCGACGAGCCCACCACCGCCCTCGACGTCACCATCCAGGCGCAGATCCTGCTGCTGCTGAAGGAGATCCAGAAGGAATTCGGCGTCGCGGTGATGCTGATTACCCACGATCTCGGCGTGGTGGCGCGGATCGCCGACCGGGTAGCGGTGATGTACGCAGGCGAGATCGTCGAGAGCGGCCCGGTCGGCGCGCTGTTCGCCGCGCCCGCGCACCCCTACACCCGCGGTCTGCTCGACTGCATCCCGCAGCCGGGCAAGACCGCGCCGGGCGAGCCGCTGGGCTCGATCCCCGGTCTGGTGCCGAGCCTCACCGGACGCGTCTCCGGCTGCGTGTTCCGCAATCGCTGCACGCTTGCCGAGCCGCGCTGCGCCGAGGAGGTGGCGGTGGCGCATCTGCCGGACGGCCGCGCGGTGCGCTGCGTGCGGGCGGAGGGCGGCCGATGAGCGTCGCGCCGATCCTCGAACTCGACGGCATCGCCAAAACCTATCGGGTGCGCCAGGGGATGTTCGCGCCGAAACTGCCGCTGAGGGCGGTGGACGGCGTGACGCTCAGGCTTGCGCGCGGCGAGACCCTCGGTCTCGTCGGCGAAAGCGGTTGCGGCAAGAGCACGCTCGCGAAGATTCTCCTCGGTCTCGAAGCTCCGACCGCCGGACGCATCCGCGTCGACGGCGTGACGGTGGCGGGAAGCGGCTGGCGCAAGGAACTCTCCCGCCGCATCCAGCCGATCTTCCAGGACCCGTACTCCTCCCTCAACCCGCGCAAGACGGTGCGGCAGATCGTCGCGATGCCGCTCGATGTCCACGGTATCGCCGCCAAGCCGGAGCGCGACCGCATGGTCGACGAGATCCTCGACGTCGTCGGCCTGCCGCGCCGCGCCGCCGACAGCACGCCCAGCCAGATGTCCGGCGGACAGCGCCAGCGCGTCGCGATCGCCCGCGCCCTGGTGATGCGCCCCGAGGTGGTGATCTGCGACGAGCCGACCTCGGCGCTCGACGTTTCGGTGCAGGCGCAGATCCTCAACCTGCTGCTGGAGCTGCGGCGCGAGTTCGGCCTCACCTATCTGTTCATCAGCCACAATCTCGCGGTGGTCGAACACCTCGCCGACCGCGTCGCGGTGATGTACCTCGGCCGGATCGTCGAGGAACGCCCCGCCGCCGCGCTGTTCGCCGGGCCCCGCCATCCCTATACCCGCGCGCTGCTGGATTCGGTGTTGACGCCGGAGCCCGGGCTCGGCATTCCGGATACGCAGCTCGGTGCCGCGTTCCCCAATCCGATCGTGCCGCCGCCGGGCTGCGCCTTCCATCCGCGCTGCCCGCGCGCCGGCGAGATCTGCCGCGCCGCGGCGCCGCCCTTCGACGCCGCTTCCGGCGCCGCCTGTCACTTTCCCCTCGAAAGGAGTGCCCGATGAGCCGTGATGCCGCGATTGCCGGGGCGCAGGTATATTTCGACGACGGCGGATTCCTCGCCGATCTCAAGCGCCGCGTCGCGATCCCGAGCGAAAGCCAGAGACCGGAACGCCGTCCGATCCTCCAGACCTATTTCGACGAGGCGGCGATCCCGCAGTTGCGCGATCTCGGCTTCGCCACCCGCACGGTCGACGGTCCCGAGGGCAGCGGCCCGTTCCTGATCGGCGAGCGGCACGAGGGCGACGGCCTGCCGACGGTGCTGATCTACGGCCACGGCGACGTGGTGCGCGGCTACGAGGGCAAGTGGCGCGACAACCTCTCGCCCTGGGAGGTGACGGTGGTGGGCGACCGCTGGTACGGCCGCGGCACCGCCGACAACAAGGGTCAGCACGCCATCAATCTCGCCGCGCTCGCGCCGGTGATGGCGGCGCGCGGCGGCCGACTCGGCTTCAACGTCAAGCTGATCCTGGAAATGGGCGAGGAGATCGGCTCGCCCGGCCTGCGCGAGGTGTGCGCGCGCCACAAGGCGGAGCTCAAGGCCGACGTGCTGATCGCGTCCGACGGCCCGCGGATGTCCGCCGCCCGGCCGACGGTGTTTCTCGGCTCGCGCGGCGCGTTCAATTTCGATCTGGTTCTGAAGCTGCGCGACGGCGGGCACCATTCCGGCAACTGGGGCGGCGCGCTGCGCAATCCGGCCACCATCCTGGCTGCCGCGATCGCGTCGATGGTCGACGCCAACGGCAAGATTCTCGTCGAGGGGCTGCGGCCGCAGCCGATCCCCGCCGCGGTGCGGGCGGCGATCGCCGATCTCAAGGTCGGCGGCAATCCCGGCGACCCGGAGGTGGACGCCGACTGGGGCGAGCCCGGCCTCACCACCGAGGAGCGGGTCTACGGCTGGAACACCTTAGAGGTTCTGGCGATGCTCGCGGGCAATCCCGATCTGCCGGTCAACGCGATCCCGCCCGAGGCGCGCGCCACCCTGCAATTGCGCTACGTCGTCGGCTGCGATCCGGACACCTTCATTCCGGCGATTTCGGCGCACCTCGCGGAGCGCGGCTTCGGCGGGATCGTCGCCACCGCCAGCCGGGTCGCGTTCGCCGCCACCCGGCTCGACCCGGAGAACCCGTGGGTGACCTGGGCGCTGGCCTCGATCGCGCGGACCAGCGGCAAAAAGCCCGCGCTTCTGCCCAACCTCGGCGGCTCGCTGCCCAACGACGCGTTCGCCGACGTGCTCGGCCTGCCGACGATCTGGGTTCCCCATTCCTATCCGGCGTGTTCGCAGCACGCGCCCGACGAACATCTGCTGGGTTCGGTGGCGCGCGAGGCGCTCGGCATCATGGCCGGGCTCTACTGGGACCTCGGCGAGGACGGCAAGGCCCTGATCGCGGCGGGGAAGGCATCATGACGACCACCGCACCGGCCCTCGCGTGGCTCGCGCCGCGGCGGGGCGAGATGGAAGCGCTGCTCGAAACCCTGGTGAACATCGACAGTTTCAGCGCCGACAAGGCGGGCAACGACCGCGTGCTGGAGGCGCTCGCCGCCTTTCTCGCGGGCGACGGCGTGAATCTGGAGCGGATTCCGGTGGCGCGCTTCGGCGACGCTCTGCGCGTCACCGTCGGCGGCGGCGGCAACGCCCACGCGCTGATGATGGGCCACCGCGACACCGTCTTTCCCACCGGCACGGTCGCCGCGCGGCCCTATCGCACGGCGGGCGACCGCGCCTACGGTCCGGGCGTCGCCGACATGAAGGGCGGGCTGGTGCTGATCGCGTTCGTGCTGAAGGCGTTCGCCGAGACCGGCTCCGCGCCCTATCCGCTGGTGGCGTTGTTCACCGGCGACGAGGAGATCGGCTCCGATACCGGCCGCCCGATCATCGAGGCGACGGCGGCGGGCGCGCGCGCGGTGCTCAACATGGAGCCGGGGCGCGCCTCGGGCAACGTCGTCTCGGCGCGCAAGGGCGGTTTCTGGATGAAGATCGAGGTGTCCGGCAAGGCGGCGCACGCGGGCGTCAACCATCAGGCGGGGTGCAGCGCGATCGAGGCGCTGGCGCGCAAGATCCCGCGCCTGCACGCGCTCACCGACTACGCCGCCGGGATCACCACCAATGTCGGCGTGATCGCGGGCGGCATCGGCCACAATACCGTGGCGAGCTGGGCGAGCGCCGAGCTCGACGTGCGCATCGTCGCCGAGGCGCAGCGTGCGCCGGTCGCCGCCGCGATCGCGGCGATCCTCGCCGCCGAGGAGGTGCCGGGCACGGTCGCGACCGGCACGACGATGTCGCATCGCGTGCCGATGGCGGCGGAGACGAGCGCCGATCTGCTGGCGCAGTATCGCGCCGCCGCGGCGGAGTTGGGCTTTGCCGTCGAGGGCGAGTTCACCGGTGGCTGCGCGGACTCGGGCTTCACCGCGGCGATGGGGGTGCCCACCCTGTGCGGCCTCGGCCCGGTGGGGGAGAAGGCGCACACCGACGAGGAGGTCTGCCACCTCGACACCCTGGTGCCGCGCGCTCAGGCGGTGGCGGCGACGCTGCTGTCGCTGGCCTGAAAGCCGCGGCAACCCTTGCGGCGTGGCGTGGCGGTGCCGACATACGGGGCTGCGCGCGCGCGGATTTGACCGGCGCACGGCAAATCGCTAGTATCCGCCGCCTGAGCGCCCGGCTTTGTCCGGCACGCCGGTGGCGGGCCCCTGCAGCCCGCCCCGATCTCGATCCTATAGGACGCAGCATATGCCCGTTTCTCGGAAGTTTCGTATTCTGACCCTGGGGGCCGCGATCGCGCTGGCCGCTCCGGTGGTCGCGGCCGCGCCGGCGCTGGCCAAGGACGGCGACAAGTTCGGCGACTGGACGGTGAGCTGCCCGCCGCCGCCGCAGGGCGCGAAGCCGCAGAACACCTGCCGCCTGATGCAGATCGAAGCGGCGAAGTCGCCGGACGGCAAGCCGGTGACGGTGCTGAAGGCGTCGTTCTTCCATCTCGGCGAGAAGGATCTGGTGATGTTCGGCTACCTGCCGCTCGGCTACGCGATCCCGCCGGGCGTCAAGGTGGCGGTCGACGGCGGCAAGGACTACCCGCTGTTCCCGCAGCGCTGCATTCCGCAGGGCTGCGAGGTCGCGACCAAGGTCGAGCCCGAATTGCTCGCCGCCCTCAAGAAGGGCAACACCGCGAAGATCGAATTCCAGCTCGGCGACCGCACCGCCACCGTCACGGTGTCGCTCAAGGGGCTGAGCGAAGGTCTCTCGAAGTTCTGATCCGCGCGCGCGGCAGGCGGAACGGGCCCGGGGGGGAACTCCGGGCCCGTTCGCGTTTCCGGGGGTCAGCCGAGATCGAAGAGCAGGAACTCCGCGCCCGCCCCGGCGGTGAGGGTGAGGGTGCCGGGGGTCTCGACCGCGAGGCCGTCGCCTTCGACCAGACGGACGCCGTCGGCGTCGAGCGCGCCCTGCACCATCTGCACCCACACTCCGCGGCCGGGGGCGATCTCATGGCTCACCGCGCGGCCCGCCTCCAGCACCGACGCGTAGATTCGCGCATCCTGGCGGATCGGCAGCACGTCGCCACCCTCCGGCGCGGCGATCAGCTTCAGCACGTTGCGCTTCTCGGCGTCGCTCACCGTCGCCTCGCGGTGGCCGGGCGCAAGCCCCTCGCGCTCGGGGAGGATCCAGATCTGCAGCAGCCGCAGGTCGTCGACGCGCGAGGCGTTGAACTCGCTGTGGCGGATGCCCGTGCCCGCGCTCATCTGCTGCACGCCGCCGCGCTTCAGAATCGCCTGCGCGCCGGTGCTGTCGCGGTGCTCCAGCGCCCCCGAAACCACGTAGGTGAGAATTTCCATGTCGCGATGGCCGTGGGTGGGGAAGCCCGCGCCCGGGCCGACGACGTCGTCGTTGATCACCCGAAGCGAACGGAAGCCCATGTGCGCCGGATCGTAATAGTGGGCAAACGAAAAGCTGTGATGGGTGTCGAGCCAGCCGTGGTTGGCGTGGCCGCGCTCGGCGGCGGGGCGGAGGGTCATGCTCATGATCGTCTCCTTGCGGAAAGGGTTTCGTCGCTGTCGGGTGAGAGATGGCTTGCGGTGGCGTTTGCAACAATCCATCATGAGCGCATCAAACTGTTGCGGGAAAGGCAACGAGGAATGGATCGTCTCGCCGCGATGC
Source organism: uncultured Alphaproteobacteria bacterium (assembly GCA_900079695.1). Taxonomy (NCBI): domain Bacteria; kingdom Pseudomonadati; phylum Pseudomonadota; class Alphaproteobacteria; species uncultured Alphaproteobacteria bacterium. The sequence goes on along the minus strand of LT599022.1, from coordinate 2,258,219 downwards.
AGGCGTTTGTCCGGGTCGCCGAAACCCGCTCGTTCTCCGAGGCGGCGCGCCGCCTCCGGGTGTCGAAGTCGGTGCTGTCGCGCCAGGTGGCGGCGCTCGAGGCCGAGCTGGGGGCGCGGCTGTTTCACCGAACCACCCGGGCGCTCACGCCCACCGAAATCGGTCAGGCCTATTACGCGCGGGTGTCGCGCATCCTCGCCGACATCGAGGAGGCCGAGCAGTCGATCGGGCGGCTGCAGGGCGCGCCGCGCGGCCGCCTCAAGATCAACGCGCCGATGAGCTTCGGCTATCTTCACCTCGCCCCGGCGCTGCCCGACTTCATGGCCGAGAACCCGGAGGTCGAGGTGGACATCGTGATGAACGACCGCACCGTCGACCTGATCGAGGAGGGTTTCGACGTCGCGGTGCGGATCGGCCGCCTCGCGGACTCCTCGCTGGTGGCGCGCCGCCTCGCGCCGATGCGGCTGGTGGTGTGCGCGAGCCCGGCATACCTCGCCGAGCGCGGCGTGCCCGCCACTCCGGCGGATCTCAAGGGACACTGCTGCCTGCTCTATTCCAACGAGCCGACGCCCGAGGAGTGGCGCTTCGCCACGCCCGAGGGCACTCCCTGGCCGGTGACGGCGAAGGGCCGCCTGTGCGCCAACAACGGCGACGCCCTGCGCCTCGCGGCGCTCAAGGGAATGGGGGTGGTGCGGCTGCCGAGCTTCATGGTCGGCCGCGATCTGCAATCCGGCACGCTGGTGTCGCTGCTGTCCGAATACGTACCCCAGGAATCCGGGCTCTACGCGATCTATCCCGAGGCGCGCCATCTCTCGCCCAAGGTGCGCGCGTTCGTGGATTTCCTCGCCCAGCGCTTCGGCCCGCACCCCTATTGGGATCTGGTCGAGTGATCCGCCGCGGCGACGAGGTGGGCGACGAGGCTTCGCGCGTGCGCGGGGAGGGCGTCGACCGCGCGCGCGCAGATCGCCAGCCGCCGCACCGCCCAGGGGTCGGCGAGCGGCAGCGGCGTCACGCCGAACGCTGACGCGCCGCGCCGCGCCGCGGTTTCCGGCATCACCGCGACGCCGACGCCGCGGCCGACCATGCGGCAGATCGCGTCGAACCCGCGCAGGCGCACCCGCGGCGCGAAGCTGCGGCCGAGGCGGGCGGCGCGCATCGCGAGATGCTCGCCGATCGCGCTGTCGGCGGGCGAGGCGACGAAATCCTCTTCCAGCAGATCGGCGAAGCTTGCCGCGTCCGCCGCCGCGAGGCGGTGGCCGGGCGGCAGCACCGCATACAGACGGTCGATGCGGAAGGTGAAGGTTTCCAGGCCTTCGGCGTCGGCGCAGTCGGCGAGCACGCCGACGTCGCCCTGGCCTGAGGCGATGCCGAGGGCGACCGCACGGCTTTCGCGCTCCGCGAGGTCGATCGACACCCCCGGATTGGCGGCGAGCCACAGCGCCAGCGCGTCCGGCAGGTGTTCCTCCAGCGCCGCGGTGTTGGACAACAGGCGGATATGGCCGCGCAGGCCGCCGCGTGCGTGGGCGCGCAGGTCGCCGCGCAGGCGCTCCATCTGCTCCAGCACCAGCCGCGCGTGGTGCGCGAGCGCATGCCCCGCCGGGGTCGGGCGGACGCCGCGCGGCAGCCGCTCCAGCAGCGGCGCGCCCAGCGCCTGCTCCATGCCGATCACCCGTGCGCTGGCCGAGGCGAGCGCGAGACCGGCGCGCGCCGCCCCGGCGGTGATGCTGCCCGCGTCGACGATCGCGGCGAACAGGCGCAGGTCGGTCAGGTCGTAGGACATCCTCCTGCCTACGTCACAAACGGAGGCTCGGTCAAGAACTTCCGCATTGTCGGGGCACCGGGGGCGAAGCAGGCTGGTTGCGTCGTCCCGCTGGAGGAGTCGCCCGATGATCGCCGAGCCCGTTGGAATTCTGTTCGCATTCCTGGTGTTCCTGCTGGCCGGGACGGTCAAGGGGGTGACCGGAATGGGGTTGCCGACGGTCGGGGTCGGCCTTCTCAGCCTGATTCTGACGCCGGTGGAGGCGGCGGCGCTGATCGTCGTGCCTTCGTTGGCGACGAACCTTTGGCAGGCGTTCGCCGGTCCGGCGCTGAAGCCGCTGGTGCGGCGGCTGTGGCCGATGCTGGCCGGTCTCTGCGTCGGCACCGCGGCGGGCGCGATCCTGCCGATCGGCGCGCCGGGCGCGGCCGCCGCCCTCGGCGGGGTGCTGGCGCTCTACGGCGCTCTCGGCCTGGCGCCGAAGCTGCGCCCGCGGGTGCCGCTGCGCGCCGAGGCCGCGCTGCGGCCGGTGGCGGGCCTGCTCACCGGCGCGGTCACCGCCGTCACCGGCGTGTTCGTGATTCCGGCCGCGCCGTTTCTCGGCGCGCTGGGACTGGAGCGCGACGCTCTGGTGCAGGCGCTCGGATTGTCGTTCAGCGTTTCGACGGTCGCGCTCGCGGCGTTGCTGGCGGCGAACGGCAGCTTCGGCGGCGGCGTCGGGTTCGCCTCGCTGCTGGCGCTGCTGCCCGCCACCCTCGGCATGGTTCTCGGCGGGGCGCTGCGCCGGGCGATGTCGCCGGAGCTGTTCCGCCGGGTGTTCTTCGGCGGATTGGCGGCCCTCGGCGCGCATCTGCTGCTGCGCTGAGCGTTGTCGGAAACGGGACGGTGTTTTTCCCGCCGCGCGGTTGCCGGCGGGCCGCTCCGGGGGCATCTCCTCCCCCAGAGATCGCAACCCGGAGCGGACCCATGACCAGAATTCTCGTGCTCTACTATTCCACCTACGGCCACACCGAAACCATGGCGGAGGCCGCCGCCGAGGGCATTCGCGCCGCCGGGGCCGAGGCGGTGATCAAGCGGGTGCCGGAACTGATGCCGCCCGAGGTGGCGAAGAAGGCGGGCGCGAAGCTCGACCAGACCGCGCCGATCATCGAATCGCCGCAGGAACTGGCCGAGTACGACGGCATCCTGTTCGGCACGCCGACGCGCTTCGGCAACATGGCGAGCCAGATGAAGAACTTCCTCGACCAGACCGGCGGGTTGTGGATGTCGGGCGCGCTGGTGGGCAAGCCCGCCGGGGTGTTCGCCTCCACCGCCACCCAGCACGGCGGTCAGGAATCCACCATTCTCACCTTCCACACCGTGCTGCTGCACCAGGGGATGGTGATCGTCGGCCTGCCGTACACCGCCAAGGGGCAGATGACCCTCGACGAGATTTCCGGCGGCAGCCCTTACGGCGCCACCACCATCTCGGGCGGCGACGGGTCCCGCCGACCCTCCGCCAACGAACTGGAACTGATGCGCTTCCAGGGCGAGCACTTCGCCAAAATCGCGGCGAAGCTCAAGGCCTGACCTTGCTCCGACCCGCCGTCCGGGTTTCGGGCGGCGGGGGTTCGGGCGGCCGCGCGAGCAGCAGCCAGACGAGTATCGCGTCGTCGAAGCTGCGGCAGGGGCGCAGGCCGGTGGCCGCCGCGATGCGGTCGAGACGATAGGACAGGGTGTTGCGGTGCACGCCGAGGCGCAGCGCCGCGGCCGAACGATCGAGGTTTTCGGCCAGGACTGCGGCGAGGGTGGCGCGCAACTGCGGCTCGGCGCCGCACAGCGCGTCGAGACGGTCGAGGACCGGTCGCGCCGCGATTCTCCCTTCGTCCCCCATCCCCTTGCCGCGCAGGTAGTCGAGAAGGATCGCGGTTTCGTGGATGCTCGCGATCTGCCGCCGCGGCGTGCAGCGGGCGGCGGCGAATTCCGCCTGGCGTCGCGAAACCGGCAGCGCTTCCGGCGCGGCGATGCCACCGAGGCCGCAGATCACCGGCAGGTCGAGGAACTGCGCAAGGCCCCGGCGCACCGCGTCACCGCGCGCCAGAACGTCGCCGTCGGCGTCGGCGGTCAGCAACACCGCGAGACGGCGATCGCTGGCGGCGACGAAGTCCGTCTTGCGCAACAGGCTCTGGCTGCGCAGCATGCTCTCGATCTCGCCCAGGCGGGATGCCGCGATCGCCGGCAGGCGATATTCCGCAGGCAACGGCCCCGTGCCGGTGGCGATGCCCAGGCTCGCCATCAGCACCGCCCGCCGCGGCTCCAGAGCGAATCCCAGCGATGCCGCCATCTGCCGCGCTTCGGGCGGAATCTCGATGCCGGAATGGTCGGTCAGATAGCCGAAGAACTCCTCGCGCAGGCGCGCCTGCGGCCCCGCCTCGGTGTAGCGCCGCTCGCGTTCGAGAATGTGTTCGGCGATCGTGCGCACCAGCCGCGCGGTGTCGCGCGTCGCGGGCGGGTCGCCGTAGACGCCGACGACCGCGACAACCCGGCCGCCGATCGGGATCGGCATGTTGATGCCTTCGAGCGCGCCGGGATAGCGGCCGACGTCGTCGGGGAAGATCTCCACGGTTTCGCCGGTCTGCGCGGCGCGCAGCGCCCCCGCGTGCAGCGTGCCGATCCGGCGCGGATGCCCCGAACCGACGATCACGCCGCGCCCGTCCATCAGGTTGACGTTGCGATGCACCACCGCCATCGCGACGTTGACGATCCGCTGCGCCAGGTCTCCGGTGATCTGCATCGCCGCCCCATTGGTCACATTGCACAATGAGAGCGTAGAATTTTGTTTAAGTTGCAGCAAGTTGCCAATTCATCGCGGTGCGGCCGCCGCCGATAATCCGAATCCGAAAAACGTCAAAAAAAGAGAGTGGTGCCGGTCCGTCCGTCGCGCAGGTGCCAAGTGCGGCGCAGGGGGCCGGTGATCCCGCACCCAGGGGGGAGTCATGTCCACGGAAGCCTATCTGCTGGTGCTGATCGGTTCGATCGGCCTGATTCTGCTGCTGGCGATCAAGGTTCGCCTGCACGCGTTCGTCGCTCTGCTCGCGGCGTCGTTGTTCATCGGTTTTGCGACCGGCATGCCGTTGAACCAGATCCTGAAGTCGATCCAGGGCGGGATCGGCGGTTTTCTCGGGATGCTCGCGCCGGTGCTCGCGCTCGGCGCGATCGTCGGCAAGATGATGGAGGTTTCGGGCGGTGCGGAACGCCTCGCGCGCACGCTGATCAACCGCCTCGGCCGCCGCAACACCCATTGGGCGATGATGATCGTCGGGTACATCTGCGGCATTCCGGTGTTCTTCCAGGTCGGCATCGTGCTGCTGATGCCGCTTCTGTTCAGCGTCGCCGCGGCCGCCGGGATGTCGCTGGTGATGGTCGGGATTCCGCTGATCGTCGGCCTTCTCACCGTTCACTGCATCGTGCCGCCGCACCCCGCGGCGACCGCGGTGGCGGTGGCGTTGCATGCCGACCTCGGCAAGGTGATCCTCTACGGCCTGATCGTCGGCCTGCCCGCCGCCAGCGTCGCCGGGCCGATCTTCGGCAAGATGATCGGCAATCGCTTCGAACTCAATCCGCCGGAGCACCTGAAGACCGCCGCGGCGCTCTCCGACACCGAGCTCCCCGGGTTCTGGGTCACGCTCGGGACGATTCTGTTCCCGCTGGTGCTGATGATCGGCAAGACCCTGTTCGAGCTCGCCGCCGGAGCGCAGCACCCGCTGACGCCGGTCGTCGACTTCGTCGGCCAGCCGGTTACCGCGCTGTTCCTCGCGGTGCTGCTGTCGTATTTCACCCTCGGTCTCAGCCGCGGCCAGACGATGGCGTCGATCCAGAAGCTGAGCGAGACCGCGATCGGGCCGATGGCGGCGATCCTGCTGGTGATCGGCGCGAGCGGCGCGTTCAACCAGATGCTGATGGACAGCGGCATCGGCGGCGCGATCAAGACCACCCTCTCGGAAGTGCGGATCAATCCGCTGCTGCTGGCGTGGTGCGTCGCGGCGGTGATGCGGATCTCGGTGGGCGGCGCGACGATCGCGATGCTTGCCGCGGTGGGGCTGATCATGCCGGTGCTGCCGCTCTATCCGGGCGTCGACCCGGCGCTGATCGCGGTGGCGATCGGTTGCGGCGCGATCGGCTTCTCGCACGTCAACGATCCGGGCTTCTGGTTCGTCAAGGAATACTTCGGCATGGAGATGGCCGATCTGTTCAAGACCTACACCCTGTCGACGACGATCGCGTCGCTGGTGGGGCTCGTCACCCTGTTGCTGTTCCAGTTCGTCGTCGGTTGAACGGCTTACGAGGAGAATCCCCATGAAGATTACCGTCGTCATCGAGAACAACGTGCCGTTCAGCTGCGGCCTGCCGCTGCTCGCCGAACACGGCGTGTCGATGCTGATCGAGACCGCCCGCAGGCGCATCCTTTACGACACCGGCGAATCCGGCGCGGTGCTGCACAACCTCACGGTGCTCGGAATCGCGCCCGAGAGCCTCGACGCGATCGTCATCAGTCACGGCCATTACGATCACACCGGCGGCCTGCTTGCGGTGCTGCGCGCGGCGCGCAAGAGCGTCGCGGTGTATGCGCACCCCGGCATCTTCGCCGAGCGCTGGTCGCTGGCGCGCGGCGGCCGTCGGCCGATCGGCATCCCCTATGCCCGGAGCTACATCACCGGCGCGGGCGGCGACTGGCATCTGTGCGAGGCTCCGGCGGAGGTGGCGCCGGGGGTCTGGTTCAGCGGCGCGATTCCGCGCGTCACCGAGTACGAGCAGGGCGACACCCGCCTCGTCCAGAACGGCGAGCCCGACCCGCACGTCGACGACACGGTGCTGTACTGCACCGGCGCGCGCGGCCTCGTGGTGGTTTCCGGGTGCGCCCATTCCGGGCTGGTCAACGCGGTGCGGCACGGGTTCTCGGTGACCGGGCAGGACCGGCTGCAGGCGTGGATCGGCGGAACCCACCTCGGCCCGGTGGGGCCGGAGCAGCAGGAGCGCACCATCGCCCAGCTCGTCGATTGGCAGCCGGACCTCGTCGCCGCCAACCACTGCACCGGCTTCCCGATGGCGAGCCGGTTGCAAACGACCTTCGGCGAGCGCTTCGTTCCGGCGTTCGCCGGGGTCGCCGTCGATCTCGATTGAGGCCCCGCGGCTCTCAGGCCGAGCGCAGGAGAGCCGCGTCGCGTTTCGGCGGCGCGCCGAACATCCGCGCGTATTCGCGGCTGAACTGGGTGGCGCTTTCATACCCCACCGCGTAGGCGGCGCGTTCGGCGGTCGCCGCCTCCACGGTCAGCAGGCGCCGCGCCTCCAGCAGGCGCAGCTGCTTCTGGAACTGCATCGGCGTGAGGCCGGTCGCGGTCTTGAAGTGGAGGTGGAAGGTGGAGGGGCTCATGCCCGCGTCGGCGGCCAGTTCCTCGACCGTGAGGGCGCGGGCGAAGCCCTCGCGCAGGCGGCGGATCGCCCGCGCCACCCCCGCGGCGCGGCCGCCGAGCCGGGCGCTGCGGCGCAGGGCCGCGCCGTGCGGTCCCTGCAGCAGGCGGAAGTGCAGCTCGCGCAGCAGCAGCGGATGCAGGACCCCGAGCGCCGAGGGTTCGGCGGTCAGGCGCACCAGACGCGCGACGCAGTCGGCGAGGGCGGCATCCGGCGGGCCGACGAGAATCCCCGGCGCCGGCGCTTCGGCCCTGGGCGCGGCGTCGGCGGCGTCGATCACCTCGCGCAGGATCGCCGGATCGAGATCGACGGCGGCGGCGAGGTAAGGGGCTTCGGCGCTCGCCGTCACCACCTGTGCGGTCACCGGCACGTCGATGCCGACGATCAGCGACTGTCCGGCGGCGAAATCGTGGATCGCCTCGCCGCTCATCACCCGCTTCGCGCCCTGGGCCACCACGCACACCACCGGATGATAGAGCGTGCGGAACGGCGCGCTCGGGGCATAGGCCCGCACCACCGCAAGGCCGGGCACCGGCGTTCGGATGTCGGGCGCGCCGGGGCCGTAGGCGTCGGCGGCGGCGGATATCAGGCTCTTCAGGTCGTCGGGCATCGCGGGTCTCCGGGCGGGCGTCGCCTTGGAGATATGGCGCGGCGGCGCGGGCGGAAAGCCTCGGCCGGAGAATCGGGCAAGACTCCCACAGCTTCGGGCATGCCCTCGCCGCAGCGCCGCACCTATCTCTCCCGCATCCCCAATCACGGAGAACCGGCCATGACCCAGTCCCTCGTTCTGATCACCGGCGGCAGCCGCGGCCTCGGCCGCAGCGCGGCGCTGAGCCTCGCCGCCCACGGGCACGACGTGATCGTCACCTACCTGCGCAACCGCGCCGCGGCCGAGGCGGTCGTCGCCGAGATCGCCGCCGCCGGGCGCACGGCCGCCGCACTGCAACTCGACACCGGGCACGTCGCGGGCTTTGCTGATTTCGCCGCGCGCCTCAAGACGACGCTCGGCGAGACCTTCGGCCGCGAGACCTTCGACGCGCTGGTCAACAACGCCGGACACGGCGTCGCCAAGCCGTTCGCGGAAACCACCGAGGCGGATCTCGACGGCCTCGTGAACGTGCATTTCAAGGGCGTCTATTGTCTGACCCAGACGCTGCTGCCGCTGATCGCCGACGGCGGCGCGATTCTCAACGTCTCTTCCGGCCTCGCGCGCTTCTGCATGCCGGGCTTTTCGGCCTACGGTCCGCTCAAGGCGGCGGTGGATTCGCTCACCCGCTACCTCGCGTTCGAACTCGGGCCGCGGCGGATCCGTGTCAATTCCATCGCGCCCGGGGCGATCGCCACCGACTTCGGCGGCGGCGCGGTGCGCGACGACGCGGGCATGAACGCGCGGATCGCGGCCGCCACCGCCCTCGGGCGGGTCGGTTTGCCGGAAGACATCGGCGGCGCGGTGGCGCTGTTGCTCAGCCCCGAAGGCGGCTGGATCAACGGTCAGCGCGTCGAGGCGTCGGGCGGCGTGCACCTCTGACGCGGCGCCCGGTCAGACCCGGCGCAGGACCATATAGACCAGGGTCTGGTTGAGAAGGCCGTAGGCGATTTCGCCGAACGTCACCGGACAGCGGATGTCGCCCGCGCATTTCCCTTCGAGCGCGCCGTAGGTGTAGTTGAGGATGCAGTTCATCGCCAGGGTCGGCACCGCGCCGATCCGCCGCACCTCGCGGCTGAACGCCGCCTCGTAGTTCTCGACCGGCCGCGCCAGACGATAGGTGACGTTGGGGAAGAGGGGAGCGTAGAAGCTCACCTCGCCCCGGGTGGCGTCGATCGAGCGCACCGAGACGTTGACCATCGCGTCGAAGTAGTCGGCGACCAGCGGCAGGCGGGTGTCGACCTTGGCGTCGACGAGATACTGCGCGAGGTTGGTGCGCACGCCGTTGACGCAGGCGTCGGTGCACGAGAATCCGGCCTTGTCGACGGTGATCGAATCGCCGCCGTCGGGCGTGAACAGGTTGACGATGCCGATTTCCGCGACGACGCGGGGCCGCAGCGTGGCGTGCACGGCGACCGCATGGTCGGTCGAGGACTCGCCGCTGCGGCCGTCGAACACCAGGGGCCTGCCGCGGTCCGCGTCCTTGAGCGCGCTGCCGGCGATCCAGCCGAGCAGGGGGCGGTCGAAGATCCCCGCGTAGTCGCGGACGTTCTCGGCGAACGACTGATGCACCGGGGCGAACGCCGGGATGATCAGGAAGGTGAAGCCGTTGTCCGGGCCGTCGGCGGCGATCGTGCGGAGCTCGCGCGCGTCGTAGAACCGCGTCGCGATCGCGGTCACCTCGTCGGGCAGCACGGTGACGAAGATTTTCTCGCGCGACATCGTGCCGCCCTCTTCGCCGATGAAGTAGGGGCAGGTGCCGCCGACCCAGTTGCCGCGCGGGAGCTGCCGCAGCAGCGCCTCGTCGCCCGCCAGCAGGGCGTTGCGCCCGGAGCGGATGAGGGCGGCGGTCTCGTCGAAGGTGTGGAGGTTGCGGACCGGCGGTTTGCGCTCGCCGAAGATCGCCTCGATGTCGCGGAGCGCGAACTTCTCGTTCTTGGAGAAGAACGAATAGGCCTCGTCGATCAACCGCGCGAGGTTCTCCGGCGAGGGGTCGTTCTTCGACGCGCCGGTGACCCGCGCCATGAAGAACTTGGTGGCGAGCAGGGTGAAGTTGACGCGGACCTTGCCGCAGACGAGTTCGCGCCATCTCGGATGGGTTTTCGGCGGAAGCAATGGACGCCCTCCCTGATTCGTCGCGGACCCTCGGAATTCCGGGGCGTGCATCGCCGAAGACCCACACGGACGGGCGGGGGATTCGGGGTGCGAGTGGGAGAAGAGTAGCACCGCCGACGTAACCTGGAATGCATTTTTGCCGCCCGAACCCGGGTTCCCTGGCGTTTGTTTCGGGTTGCGACGAAACGTCCGACATCTGACAGACGGGCGGGCGGAGCGCCGCCATACTCGGAGCCGATTGCGGGTGGCTCGCCCGGCGCCGTTCGTCCCTCGTCGGCACGCGAACCCATCCCACGCCCGCGGGGATCCGGGCCGAGAGATCCCGGACCGGATTTCCCGAGGACCGTCGCCATGTTCGATTCCTTCGGTCGCGACATCACCTACCTTCGCCTTTCGGTCACCGATCGTTGCAACCTGCGCTGTCTCTACTGCATGCCCGACGACGCCGAGCTGCTGCCGCGCTGCGAGGTTCTCAGCCTCGAAGAGCTGGAGCGCCTTGCCGGGATCTTCATCCGCCTCGGCATCCGCAAGCTGCGCCTCACCGGCGGCGAGCCGCTGGTGCGCCGCGGCGTCGAAAGCCTGGTGCGCGCACTCGGCCGCCACGTCGCCGCCGGGCGGCTGGAGGAACTCACCCTCACCACCAACGGCACCCGTCTCGTCGAGCATGCCGAGGCGCTGCGCGCCGCCGGGGTGCGGCGGATCAACGTTTCCCTCGATTCCCTCGACCCCGACCGGTTCCGCCGCATCACCGGGCGCGACGACCTGCCGCGCGCGCTCGCGGGGATCGCCGCCGCCGCGGCCGCGGGCCTGGAGGTGAAGATCAACACCGTCGTCCTCAAGGGCGAGAACGAGGACGAGATCGACGACCTGATCCGCTGGGGCGGCGCCCACGGCCACGACATCACCCTGATCGAGACCATGCCGCTCGGCCGCCTTGCCGGTTGCCATCGCGACTGGCACGTACCGTTGGACGAGATCCGTCGCCGCATCGCCGCGCGATGGACGCTGCAGCCCAGCCGTCACCGCACCGGCGGACCGGCGCGTTTCTTCGCCGTCGCCGAGACCGGGCGCAGGCTCGGGTTCATCGCGGCGGTCAGCCACGGATTCTGTTCCGAGTGCAATCGCGTGCGGCTCACCTGCACCGGCACCCTGACGCCCTGCCTCGGCAGCGACGCGGGGGTCGAACTGCGGCCGATTCTCCGCCGCGCCGACAGCGACCTGCCGGTCGAGACGGCGATTCTCGCAGGCGTCGCCGCCAAACCCCGTGGTCACGGCTTCGCCGCCGCGGGGGTGCCCCTCTTCGCCGGCCAGCGGACCCGCATGTGCCGCACCGGCGGTTGAGGCCGGCGGGTTTTCCCAAGCGCAATCCAGGGTTTGCATCGTGCCGCGGGGGCGCCAGCGCGGGCGTCTCCGAATTGTGCGCAATCCGCTGATTGCAAATGATTTTCATCCTTATTTCCGGGCGTCGCCGATAACGCGGAAGTGTCGGCCCGCTGACGGACAGCGCGGCGAGGGTCCCGCTAGCATTCCTCCATACCGTGGTTGGTTTCCACCCGGAGGCGATGCCGATGCTCATCCAGGTCATGACGTCCCCGCTCCAGCTCGCGTGGCTCGGCGCAATCCTGCTTCTCTGCGGTGAGGTCGTCGCGCTGTTCTGCGTCGGCAATCTCGTCCGGCTGATCGTCGTCTCCACCCTCGCCGACGCCGGATACGTGCTGATCGGCCTCGGGCTCGGCGGTCCCGCCGGGGATGCCGGGGCGGCGATGCATCTCGAATATCAGGTGGCGATGCGCGGCTTCCTCGCGCTCACCGCCTGGTGGCTGATCCGCCGCACCGGGTCGGCCCAGCTCTGCGATCTCACCGGTAGCGGCCGGAGGATGCCGGTGGCGGCGACGCTGTTCGGCTTCGGCATGTTCTCGGTGATGGGGCTGTCGCCGTTCAAGGGCGCGTTCAGCCGGTTCCTGGTGCTGTATGCGGCGATCGAACAGGGGCAGTGGCTGATCGCGGCGGTGGGCACCGTCGCCAGCATCGTCGCGGCGGTCTATTTCATCCTCGTCATCCAGCGGATCTGCTTCGAGCCGCCCCGGCGCAGGCTCGACCTCTCGCCGCCGCCCGCCGGGGTGCCCGTGCTCGCGGCCGGGCTCGGCCTCGTCACCATCGTCATGAGCCTGTGGCCCGCGCCGTTTCTCGACTGGGCGAAGGCGGCGATGCACGTCGCCGACGGCGCGGCGGTGCCGGAATTCGAATCCCCCTGGGCGTCGATCGCGCTGCTGCCTTACGTCGGCGGGTTCGCGGTCTATGCCGTCGGCCGCCTGTCGGCGCGGGCGCGCGACGTCGCGGCGGTGCTGCTGGCGGCGGGAACCCTGGCGCTGGCGTGGTTCGACCCCGGCATCGAACCGGTGTCGCGGGTGTTCGTTCTTATGATCGCGGCGGTCGCGTTCGTGGTCGTGCTCTATTCGCTCGGCTACATGGCGCATGCCGACTACGCCAACCGCTACTGGTTCTTCCTGTTCCTGATGACCGGTTCGCTGATCGGCGTCGCCACGGCGCGCGACTTCGGCAACTTCTACGTCTTCTGGGAGCTGATGACCTGGACCTCCTACTTCCTCGTCATCCACGAACAGACCGAACGGGCGCTCAAGGCGGGCCTGGTGTACTTCGTGATGTGCGCGGCGGGCGCCTACGTGATGCACTTCGGCATTCTGCTGGTGCACGCAGAGACCGGCACCTTCGAGATGGCGGCGGTCGCCGCCCATGCCGGACGGATCGCGCCGACGGTGGGACTCCTCGCGGTCGCCTGCTTCCTCGTCGGCTTCGCGGTCAAGGCGGGCTTCGTGCCGCTGCACCAGTGGCTGCCGCTCGCCCATCCCGCCGCGCCGTCGTCGATCTCCGCGCCGCTGTCGGGCCTTCTCACCAAGGCCGGGGTGTTCGGCCTGGTCAAGGTCTTCTACGTGGTGTTCGGCGCGGCGGCGCTGGAGCGCTTCGCGGTGCGCGGCGTCGACCTCGGCACGGTGGTCACGGTGCTCGGTTGCGCCACCCTGCTCTACGGCGAGGTGATGGCGCTGATGCAGCGCGAGCTGAAGCGCATGCTCGCGTATTCGACCCTCGCGCAGATCGGCGAGATCGGCGCGGTGCTCGGGCTCGGCACCTCGCTCGCCGCCACCGCGGCGCTGCTGCACGCGACCAACCACGCCGCGATGAAGAGCCTCCTGTTCCTCGCCGCGGGCGCGCTGATCCTGCGCGGCGGGCGTCGCCGGATCGACGAACTCGCCGGGCTCGGCCGCGCGATGCCGGTCACCGCCGGGTGCTATGCCCTCGCCACCCTCGCGATCATGGGGCTGCCGCCGTTCTCCGGCTTCGTCAGCAAGTTCCTGATGATCTACGCCGCCGCCCAGGCCGGGCAGGTGGCGGTGGCGGCGGTGATCCTCGCGGGCAGCTTCGTCGGCTGCTTCTATTATCTCCGTGTTGTCCGCCTGCTGTTCTTCCACCCCTACGAAGGCCCGGCGGTCTCCGAGGCGCCCGCGTCGATGCTGGTGGCGATGGGGATCCTCGCGGCGGCGGTGGTGTTCGGCGGCGTCTTCCCGCAGGCCCAGCTCGGGCTGATCGCCCCGGCGGTGGCGGAGATGACCGCGCGCGGGCTCGCCGCGGCGGCGGTGCCCGATCTCACCCTGGTCTGGACTCCGGCGGCGGCGATCGCCGCGGCGGGCGCGGTGGCGGCCTATCTCGTCGGCCGCCGGAGCGTCGCCTGGGCCGGGCGGGTCGCGGTGGCGTCGCTGCTGCTTGCCGCGCTCGCGGTCGCCCTCGGCGGCGCGGGCGGCGACCGCCTGTCGTTCTGGTTCGGCATCCTGATCGCGCTGGTCGGCGCGGGCAACATGTCGCACGCCACCGCCTATCTCGCCCACGGCCATGCGCAGCCGCGCTTCTACGCCGCCTTCGGGCTGATGATCGCGGGCCTGCTCGGCCTCGCTGCCAGCCCCGATGCGTTCAACTTCTTCGCCTTCTGGGAGCTGATGAGCAGCTGGACGCTGTACTTCGCGATCGTCCACGAGGAGACCGACGAGGCGCGGCGCGAGGGGTTCAAGTACTTCCTCTTCAACACCGTCGGCGCGAGCCTGATGTTCCTCGGCTTCGCGATGCTGAGCGCGCGGGCGGGGTCGTTCGCCTTCGCCGAGCTCGGCCGGGTGCTGCGGTCCGCGCCGCTGGCGTGGGGCGGCGGCGCGGTGGTGCTGGTGTTCCTCGGCATGGTGATGAAGGCGGCGCAGCTTCCGTTCCGCATCGACTACCAGATGCACCCCGCCACCGCGCCGACGCCGGTGAGCGGCTACATCTCGGCGGTGCTGCTGAAGTGCGGGCCGTTCGGCATCCTCAAGCTGTCGGTGCTGTTCGGCGGCGCGGCGGCGCTCGGGCGGCTCGGCATGATCGACGGACTGCCGCTGGTGATGTACGCGATCGCGGCGATCGCGGCGGTCACGATCCTCTACGCCGGGGCGATGGCGGTGATCCAGTCCGGCATCAAGCGGCTGCTGATCTACAGCACCGTCTCGCAGCTCGGCTACATCCTGCTCGGGATTTCGCTCGGCACCGACCTCGGCGTCGCCGGCGGGCTGATGCACCTCGCCAACCACATGATGCTGAAGAACCTGCTGTTCCTCGGCGCGGGCTGCATCATGGCGCAGGTTCACGCCACCAGCCTCGACGAGCTCGGTGGGCTGGCGCGGCGGATGCCGGTCACCTTCGGCATCTTCCTGTTCGCCGGTCTGTCGCTCGCCGGTCTGCCGCCGCTCAACGGCTTCGCCTCGAAGTGGCTGATCTTCCAGGCGGCGTTCCAGTCCGGGCACTACCTGCTCGGCGCCTCGGCGATGGTCGGCAGCCTGCTGACGCTGGCGGCGATCCTGAAGTTCGTCCACGCCGCGTTCCTCGGCGCGCCGTGCGCGGCCGCCGCCGAAGTGCGCGAGGCGCCGCTCGCGATGCTTGCGCCGATGGCGGCGATGGCGGCGGCGTGCGTGGTCGTCGGGGTGTTCCCCGGCGTGCTGCTGGTGCCGATCGCGGCGATCGAGGGCGAGCTCGGGCTCGCGCCAGTGGCCGCCTCCCTGTTCGGCGGCCTGCCCGGCCTCGACGGCTGGAGCCCCGCGGTCCTGTGGGTGCTGGCGGCGGCGGTCGCGGCGGCGGTCGGGCTCTATCCGCGCCTCGGCGGACGCAACGCCGCGGTCGTCGGCACCCACCTGCACGCCTGCGGCGTCACCGACATCGCGCCCGCGGCGGCGCACGTCGCCGCGTCGAACCTGTTCGAGTCCGCCGACCGGGCGATCCGCCTGGCGCTGCAACCCCGGCGCGACGGCTGAGGAGACCTGCGATGCCCGAATCCCTTGCCCTTCTTCTGTCGGTCGCGGTGTTTCCGGGCGGCGTCTTCGCCCTCGGTCTCGGCCTCGCCCTCAAGGGCGTCGACCGCCGCCTCGCCGCCCGCCTGCAGCGGCGCGTCGGCCCGCCGCTGATGCAGCCGGTGTTCGACCTCGCCAAACTGACGCGCAAGTGGACGATGGTTCCCGAGGGGGCGTGCCGCCCGGTGTTCCTGGGCGCGCCTCTGGCGGGCGTGGTGGCGATGCTGCTGGCGGCGGCGCTGGTGCCGGTGCCCGGCCTCTACGAGCCCAGCCCGGCGTTGGGCGATCTCCTGGTGCTGTTCTACCTGCTGGCGGTTCCGGCGGTGGTGCTGATGCTGGCGGGGTCGGCCTCCGGCTCGCCGTTCGGCGCGATCGGCTTCTCGCGCGAGATGATGCTGATGCTCGCCTACGAGGTTCCGATCGTGCTGGTGATCGTCGCCGTCGGGCTCAAGACCGGCATCGGCCGCGGCGAGGGGATCACCCTGTCGCTGACCGAAATCGTCCGCTATCAGCGCGTCCACGGCGCGTTCCTGCTCGATCCGGCGATGTGGCCGGCGCTGCTCGCGTTCCTCGCGTTCTTCCCCGCCAACCTCGGGATCGTGCCGTTCGACCTCGCCGAGGCCGAAACCGAGGTGCTGGAGGGGCCGCTGCTCGAATACTCCGGCCCCGCGCTCGGCCTGTTCAAGATGATGTCGGCGGTGAAGGCGGTGGTGGTCCTCGGGCTCGGCATCTGCCTGTTCTTCCCGAGCGGCCCGGACGGCCTGCCCGGGCTCGCGATCCACGCGCTCAAGATGCTCGCGCTGATGGCGCTCGGCGTCTCCGTGCTGCGGGTTTCGGCGGGCCGGATGCGGATCGACCAGGCGTTCGGGTTTTTTCTGAAATGGCCGCTGGCGCTGGCGGTTGCCGGCGTCGCCGCCGCGGTCCTGGCATGAAGGGGGAGGCGATGAACCTGATCCGCCGGATATCGGCCCGCTCGCCCTGGCTCTACCGCATCAACGCCGGGTCGTGCAACGGCTGCGACGTCGAGCTGGCCACCACCGCGTGCATCCCGCGCTACGACGTCGAGCGCCTCGGCTGCAAGTACTGCGGCAGCCCGCGCCACGCCGATATCGTGCTGATCACCGGCCCCCTCACCGTGCGGGTCAAGGACAAGGTGCTGCGGCTCTACGAGGAGATCCCCGATCCCAAGGTCACCGTCGCGGTCGGCATCTGCCCGATCTCGGGCGGCGTCTTCCGGGGCAGCTACGCGGTGTGCGCGCCGGTCGACCAGTACATCCCGATCGACGTCAACGTGCCCGGCTGCCCGCCGCGTCCGCAGGCGATCCTCGAGGGCGTGGCGATGGCGATCGAGATCTGGAAAGAGCGGGTGTGAGGAGGACGACATGGGATTTCTCGGCGTACTGATCCGCAACCTCGTGGCCGGCCCGTCCACCGATCCGTTCCCGTTCGGCGAGACCTTCACCCCCGCCACCCTGCGCGGCCGGGTCGAATACCATCCCGCCGACTGCATCGCCTGCCGCGCCTGCGAGCAG
This sequence comes from uncultured Alphaproteobacteria bacterium, assembly GCA_900079695.1. NCBI lineage: Bacteria > Pseudomonadati > Pseudomonadota > Alphaproteobacteria > uncultured Alphaproteobacteria bacterium. Next base: position 2,241,344 of record LT599022.1, on the reverse strand, counting down.
GTCTGCGTCGGCGGCGCGATCCGCTTCGACAAGGGGCCGGAGGGGCTGCGGTTCCTCCTCTGGCACGACAGCTGCACCTTCTGCGGCCTGTGCGCCTTCTATTGCCCGACCGAGGGCATCACCCTCACCGACGACTGGCACCTCGCGCATCCGCAGTCTCGCAAGTACGCGATGGTGGAGGAGGGGACGATCCCCACCATCCGCTGCGCCGCCTGCGGCGCCCAGGCGCTTGCCACCGCGCCCGCCGCCGCGCTCTTCGACCATCCGCCGACCTCCGCCGAAGTGGAGGAGATGCGGAGCTACTGCCCGCGCTGCCGACGCAAGATCGCGGCGGAAAGGAAGGCATCATGACCGCACTGCCCGACGACATCGAGGCCCGCCTGCGGGCCGCCGCCCCCGGCGGTATCGGCTACAGCCGCGACGAAACCGCCAAGGGCGTCGCGATCGCGTGGTGCGAACTTGCCGATCCCGCCGATCTCGAAGCCGCCGCGCGCTGTCTCAAGGATCTCGGCGCACGGCTCTCGACGATCACCGCGTTGCAGCCGAAGCCGCCGGAGGCGGACGACGACGAAGAGGAGGAGGAGGACGGCGACGACGCCGGGGAGGCGGGCGAACCCGAGCCGCCGCGCGCCCTCGGCGGCGTGGCGATCGACGGAACCTCCTACGAGATCGCCTATCATTTCGACGTCGACGGCGACACCCTCACGCTGATGGTGTTCCTGCCCGCGGGCGGCGCCGACGTGCCCTCGCTCACGCCGCTGTTCCGCAACGCCGACTGGAGCGAGCGGGAACTGATGGAGATCTATTCCATCCGCGTCGCCGGGCATCCCGACCCGCGCCGCCTGTTCCTAGACGAATCGGTGGACGCGGCGGTCCTCGAACGCCTGATCCCGTTTTCGACGCTGGTCAACGCCGCCAGCACCAAGTCGCTGTGGGAAAAGATCCTCGAACAGAAGGGCGGCGCGTCATGAGCACCTTCACGATCCCGGTCGGGCCGCTGCACGTGGCGCTCGAAGAGCCGATGTACTTCAAGGTCGAGGTGGAGGGCGAGACCGTCCGCGACGTCGAGATCACCGCCGGCCACGTCCACCGCGGCGTCGAATACCTCACCACCAAGCGCACGATCTTCCAGAACATCACCCTCACCGAGCGGATCTGCTCGCTGTGCTCGAACAGCCACCCCGAGGCCTATTGCATGGCGATCGAGCAGATCGCCGGGATCGCCGTGACCGAGCGCGCCGAGTACCTGCGGGTGGTGGCGAGCGAGATCAAGCGGATCGCCTCGCACCTGTTCAACGTCGCGATCCTCGCGCACCTCGTCGGCTTCGACACGCTGTTCATGCACGTCATGGAAACCCGCGAGATCGTGCAGGATCTCAAGGAGACGCTGTTCGGCAACCGCATGGACATCGGCGCCAACTGCATCGGCGGCGTGCGGTTCGACCTCGATTCCAAGGGGCTCTCCTATCTCGCCGCGCAACTCCTGCGCCTGGAGCCGCGGCTCGACGAGATCGCCCGCCACTACCGCACCAACGCCTCGATCCTGCGGCGCACCCGCGGCGTCGGCGTGCTCGGCCACGCCGCGGCGGTGGACTGCGCGGTGGTGGGGCCGGTGGCGCGCGCCTCCGGCATCGCCTACGACGTCCGCACCAAGGCGCCCTATTCGGCCTACGACAAGCTCGACGTGCCGGTGCACACGCTGGAGGACGGCGACGTGTGGTCGCGGGCGCTGATCCGCCTCGCCGAGGCGAAGACCGCCATCGACGTGATCCGCCAGTGCGCCGCGCACCTGCCCGAGGGGCCGACCGGGCCGCGGGAGCGGCCGGACGTGCCCGCCGGCCAGGCGATCGCCAAGTGCGAGGCGCCGCGCGGCGAGCTGATCTACTACGTGCGCACCGACGGCTCCCGCTGCCCCGAGCGGGTGAAGTGGCGGGTTCCGAGCTTCATGAACTGGGACGCCCTGCGCGTCATGCTCGCCGACGCCAAGGTGGCCGACATTTCCCTGATCGTGAGCAGCATCGATCCGTGCATTTCGTGCACGGAGCGGTGAGGGCGCGGTTTTCCGCGGCGCGGGCCGCGGCCGAACAAGGAGAGGAGAAGATCATGGCCTACAAGATTCTCGCCGACGTGTGCGAGGCGTGCGGTTCCTGCGAGGCGGTGTGCCCGAACGGCGCGATCAGCCACAAGAAGAAGCTCTACAGCATCAATCCCGACAAGTGCAAGGAGTGCAAGGGCGACTACGACGAGCCGCAATGCGCCTCGGTCTGCCCGAACGGAGCGTGCGTCCCGGCCTGATCGCGCGTCGACGCGAGGGCCGGGCGCGTATCCGCCGTTCCGCGTCGCCGGAACGGCCCCGCGCCAGGGAGGACGGCATGGATATCTACGAAGAGGTGGTGCGGATGCGGCGCGAGGGGCGGCGTGCGGCCCTCGCGACGATCGTCACCAGCAACGGCTCGATCCCTTCGTTCACCGCGGCGAAGATGCTGGTGTGCGAGGACGGCAGCAGCCTCGGCACGATCGGCGGCGGCCGCGTCGAGGCGGAAGTGATCGCCGCCGCGATCAAGACGATCAAGCGCGAGAAGCCGCAGACCCTCGACTTCGACCTCACCTCCAACCCCGGCGACGACGCCGGGCTCCTGTGCGGCGGCGAACTCAAGGTGTTCATCGAACCGATCGCGCCCGCGCCGTTGCTCTACATCTTCGGCGCCGGGCACGTGGGCTTCAGCACCTACAAGATCGCCCGGATGGCGGGGTTCGAGGTGGTCGTCGTCGACGACCGCGCCGCCTACGCCAATCGTCAGCGGTTTCCGGAGGCGAAGGAGGTCTTCGCCGAGGACTGGGAGGAGACTCTCCGGAAACTGACGCTCTCCGAGGGGGACTACGTCTTCATCGTCACCCGCGGACATCAGCAGGACGCGCGCGTCCTGCGCTGGGCCGTCGACACGCCCGCCGGATACATCGGCATGATCGGTTCGCGGGCGAAGGTTGCGACGGTGTTCCAGAAGCTCAAGCAGGACGGCGCTCCGGCCGAGCGGCTCGAACGCGTCCACGCCCCTGTCGGTCTCGACATCGGCGCCACCACCCCAGAGGAAATCGCAGTCGCCGTTACTGCGGAGATCATCGCTTTTCGCAGGCACAGCGACGCGGCCCTGCCGCACATGCGCGACCTCCGGGCTCCCGCCCGAACGCGGGCGAAGTCGGAAACGGTTGAGTAGGGATTCAGCCCCAAAAGCCAGGAGGATGGCTCATGCGACGGATTAGCTTGAATGTGAACGGGGTCGATCGGCCGGTCGTCGTCGATCCGAAACGGATGCTCTCGGACGTTCTGCGCGAACAGCTCCTGCTGACTGGCTGCAAGGTCTGCTGCGGCGACGGCCAGTGCGGCTCCTGCACCGTCCTGATCGACGGCGCGCCGGTGCGCTCCTGCAAGAAGACGGTGGGCAGCGTGCCCGAGGACGCGAAGATCGTCACCATCGAGGGCCTCGGCAGCGCGCTCGACCTGCACCCGCTGCAGATCGCGTGGATGGCCCACGGCAGCGCCCAGTGCGGCGTCTGCACCCCGGGCTTCCTGATGTCGGCCAAGGCGCTGCTCGACAAGACCCTGAGCCCGACCCGCGAGGAGGTGCGCAACTGGTTCCACCGCAACCGCAACCTCTGCCGCTGCACCGGCTACAAGCCGCTGATCGACGCGGTGATGGACGCGGCGGCGGTGCTGCGCGGCGAGATGAAGAAGGAGGACCTGCTGTTCAAGCCCGGGCCGGACGGCAAGATCCTCGGCACCTGGTTCCATCGCCCCTCGGCGCTCGCGAAGGTCACCGGAACCTGGGACTTCGGCGCCGACGTCGCGCTGCACATGCCCGAGAACACCCTGCGCCTCGCCCTCGTCCAGGCCAAGGTGTCGCACGCCAACATCAAGGGCATCGACACCTCGGTGGCGGAGAAGATGCCCGGCGTCGTCAAGGTGGTGACCTGGAAGGACGTCAAGGGCAAGAACGCGATCACCGGCCTCATCACCTTCCCCGAGAACAAGGGCGACGGATGGGACCGGCCGATCCTGTGCAAGGAGAAGGTGTTCCAGTTCGGCGACGCGATCGCGATCGTCTGCGCCGATACCGAGGCGCACGCCCGCGCGGCGGCCGACAAAGTGGTCGTCGATCTCGAGGTTCTGCCCGCCTACATGGACGGCTTCGCCGCCCAGGCGCCCGACGCCATCGAGATCCACCCCGGCGTGCCGAACGTCTACTACGAGTGCGGCGTGGTGAAGGGCGCGGAGACCGCCCCGCTGATCGCCGAGGCCGCCCACGTCGCCGAGTGCGAGACCTATTGCAGCCGCCAGCCGCACCTGCACCTCGAACCCGACTGCGGCTGCGCCTACATCGACGACGAGGACCGCCTGACGATCCAGTCGAAGAGCATCGGCCTGCATCTGCATCATGCGATGATCTGCCCGGGCATCGGCGTCGAACCGGAGAAGCTGCGGCTGATCCAGAACGGCACCGGCGGCACCTTCGGCTACAAGTTCAGCCCGACCATGGAGGCGCTGCTCGGCGTCGCCTGCCTCGCCTGCGACGGCCGCCCGGTGTCGCTGGTCTACGACCAGTTCCAGAACATCACCTACACCGGCAAGCGCTCGCCGGTGGACATGAAGATCAAGATGGCGGCCGACGCGAACGGCAAGCTGGTCGCCATGGAGACCGACTGGTGGATGGACCACGGGCCGTACTCGGAGTTCGGCGACCTCGTGACCCTGCGCCAGGGTCAATTCACCGGCGCGGGCTACGAGCTGCCGAACATTCGCGGCAAGGGCCGGACGGTCGCCACCAACCACGCCTGGGGCTCGGCGTTCCGCGCCTTCGGTTCGCCGCAGGCGTTCCTCGCCTCGGAAATCTGCATGGACATCCTGGCGGAGAAGGTCGGCGAGGACCCGTTCGAGTTCCGCTACAAGAACCTCTACCGCCCGGGCTCGACCACCCCGACCGGTCAGGTGCCGGACGTCTACTGCCTGGTCGAGCTGTTCGACATGCTGCGGCCGAAGTACGAGGAGGCGAAGGCGCGCTGCAAGGCGTTCGCGAAGCCCGGGCATAAGCGCGGCGTCGGCATCGCCCTCGGCCTCTACGGCTGCGGTCTCGACGGCCCCGACAGCTCCGCCGCCGCCGCCGAACTGACCCCGCACGGCGTCACCCTCTACAACGCCTGGCAGGATCACGGCCAGGGCTCCGACCTCTCGTGCCTGACGATCGCGCACGAGGTGTTCCGCCCGGTGCTGCACCTCAAGCCCGAGCAGTTCAAGCTGGTGATGAACGACACCCTCTGCCCCAACAGCGGGCCGTCGGGCGGCAGCCGGTCCAACGTCTTCACCGGCAACGCCACCAAGGTCTCGTGCGAGATGCTGCTCAACGCGATGCGCAAGCCGGACGGCACCTACCGCACCTACGACGAAATGGTCGCCGAGAAGATTCCGCTCCGCTACGACGGCAAGTGGGTGGCGCAGGCCTGCACCGAGTGCGCCACCGACACCTGCCAGGGCGATCCCTTCCCGATCTACATGTACGAGGTGTTCATGCCCGAGGTCGAGGTGGACCTCGAAACCGGCAAGGTCTCGGTGGTGAAGTTCACCACCGCCGTCGACGTCGGCACGATCATCAACTGCGCCACCGTGGACGGGCAGATCTACGGCGGTCTGGCGCAGGGCATCGGTCTCGCCCTGACCGAGGACTTCGACGATCTCGAGTATCACACCACGCTCCTGGACTGCGGCATTCCGTATCCCAAGGACGTGCCCGACGACATCGAGATCCTCTACCTCGAAACCCCGCGTCCGCTCGGGCCGTTCGGCGCGGCGGGCGTCGGCGAGGCGCCGCTGACCGCGCCGCATCCGGCGATCCTGAACGCCATCCACGACGCCTGCGGCGTGCGGATCTTCAAGGTTCCGGCACTGCCCGAGGCGGTGAAGGCGGCGCTCGACGCCAAGGCCGCCGACCTCGCCCACGCCTGAGGTCGTCCGAACCGAGGTCCGGAACGGGTGCGCCCGTTCCGGACCCCTTTCCTCATCCGCCGCGGGATGCGGCCACGGGTCGGGAGTGTCGGCGATGGACGGTCAACGGATTCGCGAATGGGAATCGCGGTGCGTCGAGGAGCAGCCGCCGGCATGCACGGCGGCCTGTCCGCTGCATCTCGACGCCCGCGCGATGCTCGGGTGTGCGCGCGACGGAGACTGGCGCGGCGCGCTCGCGGTGCTGGTCCGTGCGGTGCCGCTCCCCGGAATCGTCGGCCGGATCTGCGACGCCCCGTGCGAGGGCGCATGCCGCCGCGCCGAGGCGGGCGGTGCGGTTCGCATCCGCGGCCTCGAACGCGCGGTGCTCGAATTCGCCGGGCCGCGCCCGCTGCCGGTGGTCGGCAAGAGCCTGCGCAAGCGCCGCGTCGCGGTCGTCGGCGCCGGGCTCGGGGGCCTCGCCGCCGCCGCCGATCTTGCCCTCAAGGGCTGTGCGGTGACGGTGTTCGAGGCGCGCGAACGCCCTGTCGATCGTCTCTACGCCCTCGGCGAGGCGATTCTTCCGGCGCGGGTGGTCGACGCCGATCTCGCGGCGCTGCGGAGCCTCGGTATCGAGATGCGCTGCAACGCGCCGGTCGACGCCGCCGGTCTCGCCGCGCTCGTCGACGATTTCGACGGCGTCTACTTCGGCATCGGCGCGGCCGCCGCGTCCGGCTGGCCGGAGTTCGCCCGCGACGCCGAGGGGCGGATCGCGGTCGATCCGCTGACATTCGCCACCAGCCACTCGAAGATTTTCGCGGGCGGCAGCCTGCTGCGCGGCGACGCGCCCTATTCGCCGATCGCCTCGCTGCACGACGGCCGCGCCGCCGCGCTCTCCCTCGACCGGATGTTCCAGGGCGCGTCGCTGACCGCCAACCGCGAGCGCCAGGGCGGCTTCGTCTCCCGCCTTTACACCGACGTCTCCGGATACGCCCCGGCGGCGGCGGTCGCGCCCGCCGATCCCGATCGCGGATACGCCGCCGACGAGGCGCGCGCCGAGGCCGGGCGCTGCTTCCCCTGCCGCTGCCTGGAGTGCGTCAAGTCCTGCGAGTATCTTGCCACCCACAAATCCTACCCGAAGCGCTACGTGCGCGAGATCTACAACAACGACTGCATCGTCCTCGGCAACCACAAGGCCAACCGGCTGGCCAACGCCTGCAGCCTGTGCGGCCTGTGCGAGGCGGTGTGTCCCGAAAACCTGAACATGGGCGAGATCTGCCTGGAGGCGCGGCGGAGCATGGTGAACAAGGGCAAGATGCCGCCGTCCTACCACGATTTCGCGTTGCGCGATCTGGCGTTCAGCTCCGGCGAGGCGTTCTTCCTCGCGCGTCATCAGCCCGGAGCGACGGCGAGCGCGTCGGTCTTCTTTCCCGGTTGCCAGTTGAGCGCGTCGTCGCCCGACCGGGTGGCGGCGGCTTACGCCCACCTGCGCCGCGCGCTTCCCGGCGGCGTCGGTCTGATGCTCGGGTGCTGCGGCGCGCCGGCGCACTGGGCGGGGCAGGAGGCGCGCTTCCGCGAGACCGGCGACGCCCTCGCCGCCGCCTGGGAGGGGCTCGGGCGTCCGCGCCTGATCGCCGCTTGCCCGACCTGCCGGAAAATGCTCGAAGCCGGGCTCCCCGGCGCGCGGGTGGACACGCTGTGGACGGTGCTCGCCGTCACCGGCGTGCCGGGCAGGCGCGCGGCGGGGTTGCGGTTGGCGATTCACGATCCCTGCGCCGCGCGGGGCGACCGCGCGACGCAGAGGGCGGTGCGGCACCTGCTCGCCGAGGCCGGGGTTGCCGCGATCGAACTCGGCGATCCGGACCATACCCCCTGCTGCGGATTCGGCGGGCTGGCGTCGTTCGTCGACCCGGACCTCGCCGACCGCACCGTCGACCGGCGGATCGCGGCGAGCGACGCCGATTACGTCACCTATTGCGCGATGTGCCGCGACAACTTCGCGCGGCGGGGCAAGCGCGCCCTCCACGTTCTCGACCTGCTGTTCGGCGATGGCGGCGATGCCGCGGCGCGGCCCGATCCGGGGTTCTCGCGGCGGCAGGAGAGCCGCGCCCGGTTGAAGGCCGGCCTGTTGCGCACCGTGTGGGAGGAACCCGTGTCCGAACCCGAACCCGAACCCGAGCTGATCCTGTCCCCCGAGGTCGCCGCGGCGCTGGAGCGGCGGCTGATCCTCCACGACGACGTGCGCGCGGTGATCCGTCACGCCGAGGCAAGCGGCGAAAAGATCGTCGACGCCCGCACCGGCCACTGCATCGCCAGCCATCGACCGGTCAGCGTCACCTACTGGGTGGAGTATACCCGGCAGGGGGACGCGTTCGCGGTCCACCGCGCCTACAGCCACCGCATGCAGGTGGCGAAGGAGCCTCCGCAATGACCCCGGAACCGGCGGAAACCAGCCTGACGTGCGGCAAATGCGGATGCGCGCTCGAACCCGGCAAGGTCACGGTCGAGTACCTCGGCAACCGCTTTCCCGTGGAACTGCCGCGCTGCCCGTCGTGCGGACTGGTGTTCGTGCCCGAGGATCTCGCCCTCGGCAAGATGCTCGACGTCGAACAGGCGCTGGAGGACAAGTGATGCACCGCCCCGAGCCGCGCGGCCTCTACGAAACCGGGCGGTTCGACGCCCCCGGCGGGGCGGTGCGGCTCGGCGGTCCCGAACTCACCGCCCGCGCCCTCGATCTCGGCGGTTGGCGGGGGGGCGAGCGGGTGCTCGACCTCGGCTGCGGCGGCGGCGCGAGCCTCGCGCTTCTGCGCGCGCGCGGGATCGTCGCGGTCGGCGTGGACGTCTCCCGCGCCGCCCTCGCCGAGGCGCGGCGCAACGGCGCGACGGTGGCCGCCGCCGACGGCGCGAACCTGCCGTTCGCCGCGGGCGGCTTCGCCGGGGTTCTCGCCGAGTGCAGCCTCGGCCTGATGGCGGACCTGCCGCGCACCCTCGACGAACTCCGGCGCGTTCTCGCGCCCGGCGGCCGCCTGGTGGCGGGGGATCCCTATCGCCGTGCCGCCGAGCCGCCGCCCGACGGCGCGCCCGCCCGTCTGCGCGGCCTGCGGACGCAGGCGGAGTGGCGGGACCTGCTCGCCGCGCACGGGTTCGCGCCGGGCGGCTGGGAGGATCGGTCCGAGGCGCTGCGGGCGTTCGTGGCGCGCGTGATCTTCGCCGGAGGATCGGCGGGCGACGTCTGGTGCGCGCCCGGCGCGGGCGCGGAAGCGGTGAAACGGATGCGGCCGGGCTACGCGCTGTTCGTCGCCCGCCGCGCCGACAACTGAGGAGGTCGATCATGGCGGACCAGGGGTTCCGGGTTCTGGAGTTGTCCCTGCAGGGGTTCAAATGCAGCCAGATCCTCGCGATCCTGGCGCTGGAGGCGCGCGGCGAAACCAGCCCGGAGCTGGTGCGCGCCGCCACCGGCCTGCTCGGCGGCATGGAGAGCGGGCGCGAGTGCGGCTGCCTCACCGGCGGCTGCTGCGTCCTCGGCCTCTATGCCGGGCGCGGCGGTCCCGACGAGATCGCCGACGATCGCCTGCCGGAAATGCTGGAATCGCTGTCGGCATGGTTCGACGACACCTACGGCGCGCGCTACGGCGGCACCACCTGCGCGGCGATCACCGGCGGCGATTTCGCGGCGCAGCAGGCGCGCTGCCCGGAGATCGTCGTCGAGACCCTGCGCAAGCTCGACCGGATTCTCGCCGTCAACGGCTATGCGCCCGACGGATCGCGCATCGACGGGGCGGAGGACGAGGCATGAGCGGCTGCTGCTGTTCCGCCCCCGCCCCCGCGCCCGATCCCCGCGCGCCGCGGCTGGCGGCGGTGATTCTCGCGGCGGGATATTCGTCGCGCATGGGGGAAGGCTTCAAGCCGCTGCTGCCGATCGGCGGCAGCTCCGCCCTTGCCCGGGCGATCGCGCTGTTCCGCGCCGCGGGCGTCGCCGAGATCGCGGTGGTGGTGGGGCATCGTGCCGACGAACTGGCTCCGGTGGTGCGGCGCGAAGGGGCGGCGTGCGTCGTCAACCCGCGCTATGCCGAGGGCATGTACACCTCGGCGGTCGCCGGGATCGGCGCTCTCGATCCCGAAATCGACGCGTGCTTCCTGCTGCCGGTCGACGTGCCTCTGGTACGGCCGTCCACCGTCCGCCGCCTCGCCGCGAGCTTCCACCCCGATCGCGCGGTGCTCTACCCGACGTTCCGCGGGCGGCGCGGTCATCCGCCGCTGATCGGCCGCCGTCTGTTCGCCGAAATTCTCGCGGGCGACGGCGCGGGCGGCCTCAAGCGGGTGCTCGCGGCGCATGCCGCCGATGCCGACGAGGTCGGGGTGTTCGATGCGGGCGTTCTCCTCGATATGGACACCCCCGAGGACTACGCCCGGCTGTGCGGCCGGGAGGTTCGCGACGATTGCCCGACCGCCGAGGAATGCGCGGCGATTCTCTCGGAGGCGGGCACGCCCGAGGCGGCGGCGCGGCACGGCCGTGCGGTGGCCGGAGTGGCGCTGCGGCTGGCGCGCGCCGTCGGCGGCGCGGCCGACGCCGATCTCGCGGTCGCGGGGGCGCTGCTGCACGATCTCGCCAAGGGCGCGCCCGACCATGCGGCGGCCGGGGCGCGGATGCTCGAAGCGGCGGGATTCCCGGCGGTGGCGGAGATCGTCGCGCGGCACGGCGACCCGGCGGTCGCGAGCGGCGCGCCGGATGCGGCGGCGGTGGTCTATCTCGCCGACAAGCTGGTGCGGGAGGAGGTGCGGGTTTCGCTCGACGCCCGTTTCCGCCCGGCGCTCGACCGCTTCGCCGACGATCCCGCGGCGCTGGCGGCGGCGACGCGGCGGCTGGAGGCCGCGCGCGTCGTCGCCGCCGCGGTCGAGGCGCGCGCCTGCATCGGTCTCGACGCGCTGCTCGACGGCGTGTCGCCGCTCCCGCCCGCGGCGGCCGAGGCGGAGCCGGGCCCCGACGCGGCGCTCGGGACCACCGAAAGCGCCTGCCCGGTATGCCTGCGCCGGATTCCCGCCGCGCGCGTCGCCGAGGGCGGCGACGTCTTCCTGCGCAAGACCTGCCCGGAGCACGGCGACTTCAAGACCGTGATCTGGCGCGGCGCGCCCGCCTACGCCGCCTGGGGGCGGTCGGTGGCCGCGCCCGCGCACCCGGCGACGTGCGCCACCGAAGCCGATCGCGGCTGCCCGTTCGACTGCGGCCTGTGCCCCGAGCATCGTCAGCAGAGCTGTTGCGTGCTGGTGGAGGTAACGCAGCGCTGCAACCTCGCCTGTCCGGTGTGCTTCGCGTCCTCCGGCCGCGCCGCGCCCGACCCGGGATTCGACGAGATCGCGGCGCGGTTGCGGGCGCTGCGGGCGACCGGACGGCAGGTCAACATCCAGCTCTCCGGCGGCGAGCCGACGGTCCGCGACGACCTGCCGGAGATCGTCGCGCTGGCGCGGGGGCTCGGCTTCGGGTTCGTCCAGGCGAACACCAACGGCCTGCGCCTCGCCGACGATCTCCCCTACCTGCGGCGGCTGAAGGCGGCGGGGCTGAACTGCGTGTTCCTGCAGTTCGACGCCGTCACCGATGCCGCCTACCGCCGGATTCGCGGCCGCGATCTGCTCGCGGTCAAGGAGCGGGCGATCCGCAACTGCGCCGAGCTCGATCTCGGCGTGGTGCTGGTTCCGGTGCTGGTGCCCGGCGTCAACACTCGGGAGATCGGCGACATCCTCGAGTTCGCGATCGCGCGCATGCCGACGGTGCGCACCGTGCATTTCCAGCCGGTCAGCTACGTCGGCCGGTTCCCGCATCCGCCCGCGGACTGCGACCGCATCACCATCCCCGAGGTGCTGCGGCGGATCGAACAGCAGACCGGCGGGCGGATCCGCGCCGCCGACTTCCGCCCCGGCACCGCCGAGAATCCCTATTGCTCGTTCAACGGCGAGTTCGCCGTCGGGCCGGACGGCGAGATCGCCTCGCTTCACGGCGAGCCCCGGTCGGGCTGCTGCGGCGAAGGCGACGACGACGCGGCCGAGGCGGCGCGGCGGTTCGTCGCCCGGCGCTGGGCGGCGCGCGCCGAGCCGCGGGAGAGTTCGTGCTGCGGCGCCGGCGTCGCGACCGACAGCTTCGACGCCTTCCTCGAAACCCGCCGCCATACCCTCTGCATCTCCGGGATGGCGTTCCAGGACGCCTGGACCCTCGATCTCGACCGGCTGAAGCAATGCTACATCCACGTCGCCCTGCCGGACCGCCGTCTGGTGCCGCTGTGCGCCTACAATCTCTCGGCGATCGGCGGCGAAACCCTCTACGCGCGGCCGGGGCCATGAGCGCGGGCACCCCCCTCGACGCCCTCGCCGCGCGGACCCTCGGGCTCGCCGAGGGCTTCGACCGCGCCGACCTCGCGCGCGGCCAGGGCGCGCGCCTGCGCGAAACCTTCCTCTGGGCACGGGCGCGGAGCCGCTTCTACCGCGCCCGCCTCGCCGGGTGCGCGCCGCCCCGGAGCATCGAGGATCTCGCGGCGCTGCCGTTCACCACCGCCGCCGATCTCGCCGCCGATCCCCTCGCGCTGGTATGCGTGCCGCAGGACGAGATCGACCGGGTGGTGACGCTCGAAACTTCCGGCACTTCGGGCCGGCCCAAGCGGCTGTTCTTCACCGCGGCGGATCAGGAGATCACCCTCGCGTTCTTCCGCTGCGGCCTGTCGCAGATGGTCGCGAGGGGGCGGAACGTGCTGGCGCTGTTGCCGCAGGGGCGGCCGGGCGGCCTCGGCGATCTGCTCGGCCGGGCGCTGCGCGCGCTCGGCGCGCGGGTGCGCTTCGCCGAGGCGTCGCCCGACGACGACGCATTCCGGCGGTCGCCGCCCGATCTGGTGGTCGGTGCGCCGGTGGCGGTGCTGGATCTCGCCCGCAGGACCTGCGGTTGCACGGTGCGCGCGGTGCTGCTGTGTTCCGACCGTCCGCCGGAGGGCGCGGCGCGGCGCCTCGCGGCCGCGTGGGGGTGCGAGACGTTCGAGGACTGGGGGATGACGGAGATGGGCTACGGCGGCGGCGTCGACTGCCGCGCCCACGACGGGCGTCATCTTCAGGAGGGGGACTTCCTGTTCGAGATCGTCGATCCCGCCACCGGCCGGGCGGTGCCCGACGGCGCGTTCGGCGAGGTGATCCTCACCACCCTGACGCGGCGCGGCATGCCGCTGATCCGCTACCGCACCGGCGACGTCTCGCGCTTCCTCCCCGGCCGTTGCGCCTGCGGCTCGCCGTTGCGGCGGCTCGACCGCATTGCGATGCGGTCCGACGGCCGCGTCGGTCCCCATGGCGGCGTCACTCTCGGCGAGATCGACGACGCGCTGTTCGGCGTCGCGGGCGTGATCGACGTGCGCGGCGGGTTCCGCGCCGGAACGCCCGAACGCCTGCGGCTGGAAGTGGTTGCGCCGGGCGCTGCGGCGGATCTCGAAACCCGCCTGACCGCCGCGCTCGACGGCGTGGCGTCGCTGCGCGCGGCGCGGGCCGAAGGCGCGCTGGCGCTGGAGCTGGCGGTGGTCGGCGGCGCGTCCGCTCCGGCGCGCGGCAAGCGCTGCCTGCACGTGGATGCCTCCGCATGACCGCGCGCGCCCTCTATCTGGTGCGGCACGGCGCGCTCGCGGGCGATGCGGCGCTGCGGTTCGTCGGCGATACCGATCTGCCGCTCGGCGCGGAGGGCGAGGCGCAGGCGCTGCGGTTGCGTGCGGTGCTTGCCGGAGCGGAGATCGGCGCGGCGTTTTCCAGCGATCTCGAACGCAGCCGCCGCACCGCCGAGCTGATCGTCGCGGGGCGGAACCTCGCGGTCGAGCCCCGGCGGGCGCTGCGCGAACCGGCGATGGGCGCATGGGAGGGGCGGCTGCGCCGCGAGGTGGCGGCGGAATGCCCCGAGGATTACCGGGCGCGCGGCGCGGACCTCGCGCGCCATCGCGTGCCGGGCGGGGAAAGCCTGGACTCCTGCCGCAGGCGCGTGGTGGCCGAGATCCGCCGGATTTTCCGCGCGACCTCGGGCGACGTGCTGGTGGTGGGGCACGCCTCGGTCAACCGGGTGTTTCTGTGCCACGCGTTGGGGCTGCCGCTGCGCCGGATGTTCCGGCTCGGCCAGGATCCGGGGTGCCTCAACCTGTTGCGCGGCGCGCCGGGGGACTGGCGGGTGGAACTGATCAACTTCCGCCCGCCGACGCCCGTGTCCGCTTGCCGACAGACGGGCGTGACGGAGCCTGTCACACTGGACGCTGGAGTTTCGCGGGGGGAAGCGCGATGCACGAAGCCGCGATCGTCGCCGGTCTGATGAAGATCCTCGAACGCCAGGCGGCGTTGCACGGGGTCTCGCGGATCGCCCGGGTCAACCTCAAGGTCGGCAAGCTCAAGGCGGTCGAACCGCAGGCGCTGGTCGCGTGCTTCGAAATCTTCGCCGAGGGCGGCGTCGCCGAGGGCGCGGAGCTGTGCATCGACCATCTGCCGGTGCGCGGGCGCTGCGCGGCGTGCGGCCGCGAGTTCGAGGTGGCGGGCTATCGCTTCCGCTGTCCGGATTGCGAAAGCGGCGACGTGAGGGTGACCGGCGGCGAGGAACTCTACGTCGAAAGTTTCGAGGCCGCCGAGGCGGCCGGAGCATCCGGAGGAGGCTGAATCATGTGCGGGACTTGCGGCTGCGGCCACGATCACGAGCACGATCATCACCACGATCATCGCGATCCGGCGATCGCGGTGCTCGAACCCCTGCTCGGCGAGAACGACCGGGAAGCGGCGCACAACCGCGCGCATTTCGACGCGCACGGCGTGCTGGCGGTCAACCTGATGTCGTCGCCCGGCAGCGGCAAGACCGCCCTGCTGGAGGCGACGATCGTCGCGCTCGGGGCGAAGGGGGTGCGGATCGCGGTGGTGGTCGGCGATCTCGAAACCGAGAACGACGCCGAGCGCATCCGCCGCCACGGCGTGCCCGCGGTGCAGATCACCACCGGCATGGCCTGCCATCTCGACGCGCTGATGGTGCACCGCGCCCTCCACGATCTCGACCTCGCGGCGATCGATCTCCTGTTCATCGAGAACGTCGGCAATCTGGTGTGCCCGGCGAGCTTCGATCTCGGCCAGCATGCCGACGTCGTGCTGCTGTCGGTCACCGAGGGCGACGACAAACCCGCCAAGTATCCGGTGATGTTCCGCGCCGCCGATCACGTGCTGGTGACCAAGGCCGACCTGCTGCCGTACATCGAGGAGTTCCGGCCCGAACGCGCGGCGCGCGCGGTTGCCGATCTCGACGCGGCGACGCCGGTGAGCGTCGTCTCCGCCAAGACCGGCGAGGGCCTGGCCGGGTGGTTCGATTGGCTCGCGGGATTGCGCGCCGCCCGCATGGCGGGCGAACCCGCCTGACGCCGCGGTGCGGCGTCAGGCGCTGTGGGGTCACAGTCCGGCGGCGCCCGCCTGCGAGACCGCCATGTCGTTCTCGACCGAGCTGCCGCTGACGCCGATCGCGCCGATGATGGTCCCGGATTTGTCGCGGATCAGTTCGCCGCCGCCGAAGATCGCGAGACCGCCGTTGGTCACCTCGATGCCGTAGAGCGGCTGGCCGGTCTGGGCGAGGTCGCCCAGTTCCTTCGACGACATGTTGAAGTAGCGGGCGGTTCTCGCCTTCTTGGCGGCGATGTCGATGCTGCCGAGGAACGCGCCGTCCATCCGGGCGAACGCCTTGAGGTTGCCTCCGGCATCGACCACCGCGATGTTCATCAGGGTGCCTTGTTCGTGGGCCTTGGCCTTGGCGGCGGCGACCACCTTTTCCGCCTGGGCGAGGGTGATGTCCCCCGGGAGTTGCAGTTTGCCCGCATCCGCGGCAAGCGCGGACATGGGCAGGCCGAGAAGCATCATCGTTCCGAGCAGCGCAGGTTTTATCATGTTCGTTCCCTTCCTCCCTGTGGCCGCCGCGGGTATCGGGCGGCCGTGTCCCTGCCGCCATCGTCGGCGGATCGGAAGGCGCGGTCTGTCAGGCGGCCGACGGTTGAAGGAGTCGGGGGATCGGAGCGTCAGGCGAGGGCGACGCCCTTGATCTGCGCGAACACCGCCACGCCGGGGGCGAGGGCGAGCGCGGCGCGTGAACGGGCGCTGATGCGGGCGAGCAGGCGTGCGCCGTCCCCGGCGTCGCCGAGGCCGAGAAGCACCGTCACCTGATGGCCGTCGCCCTCGAGGACTTCGGCGACCCGCGCGGGCAGGACATTGAGGATCGAGGTATCCCCCGGCCGGGTGCGGCAGAGGCTGACGTCGTCGGCGCGGATACGCAGGCGGCGGCGCGTGCCCACCGGCCCGACCGCCTCGGGCACCAGCAGCTCCGCCCCCGCCACCGCGACGCGGGCGAGGCCGAACCCGGCGTTCGCCACCGTCACCGCGCCCTCCACCACCGCCGCCGCGCCCACGCGCCGGGCGAGCGGCAGCGCCGGGTCGGCCAGCAACGCCGCCAGCGGCCCGGCGGCGCGCACCCGGCCGGCTTCCAGCAGCACCAGATGGTCGGCGACGCGTTCGACCTCGGCCATGTCGTGGGAGACGTACAGCATCGGGATCGCCAGCACGTCGTGCAGGCGTTCGAGATAGGGGAGGATTTCGTCCTTGCTGTCGCGGTCGAGCGCCGCCAGCGGTTCGTCCATCAGCAGCAGACGCGGCTGGCTGAGCAGCGCCCGGCCGATCGCGACGCGCTGGCGTTCGCCGCCCGAGAGTCGCGCCGGGGCGCGCTCCAGCAGGTGGGCGAGGCCGAGCAGATCCACCACCTCGGCGAAGGCGACACCGCGATCGGCGGCGCGGCGCAGGCCGTAGCGCAGGTTGCCGGTCACCGACAGGTGCGGGAACAGGCTCGCCTCCTGGAACACGTAGCCGATCGCGCGGCGGTGGGGGGGCAGGAACGCGGTCTCGCTCTGCCACACCTCGCCCGCGCCGAGGGCGAGGCGGCCGGGCAGGCGTTCGAGCCCGGCGACGCAGCGCAGGGTCGTGGTCTTGCCGCAGCCCGAGGGGCCGAACAGCGCGGTTACGCCCCGTTCCGGCGCGGCGAAGGCGACGTCGAGGACGAAGCCGCCGAGGCGGCCGGAGAAGCGCGCCTCGATCATCGCAGCCGCCTCCGCAGGCGCTTCTCGATCAGCGTCATCGTCAGGATCACGCTGAACGCGAACCCCAGCATCAGGGCCGAAAGCACATGCGCCTCGCCCCATTGCAGGGTTTCGACGTAGTCGAGAATCGCCATCGACAGCACCTTGGTTTCGCCGGGGATGTTGCCGCCGATCATCAGCACCACGCCGAACTCGCCCATGGTGTGGGCGAAGCCGAGAATCGCGCCGGTGAGAATGCCGGGGCTCGCCAGCGGCAGGGCGACGGTGAAGAACGCGTCGAGCGGCGACGCGCGCAGCGTCGCCGCCGCTTCGAGGGGGCGGTCGCCCGCCGCCTCGAACGCGTTGCGGATCGGGTTGACGACGAACGGCAGCGAGAACGCCACCGAGCCGACCACCAGTCCGGGGAAGCTGAAGGCCAGCGGCCGCAGCCCGAGGGGGCCGAGCACCGCCTGGATCGGCCCCGAAGGGCTCATCGCCACCAGCAGATAGAAGCCGAGCACGGTCGGCGGCAGCACCAGCGGCAGCGCCGTCACCGTCGCCACCGCCTCCTTGATCCAGGCGCGGCTCCGCGCCAGCCACCAGGCGAGCGGCGTGCCGATCAGCAGCAGCACGCAGGTGCTGACGGAGGCGAGCTTGATGGTGAGGAGGATGACGCCGAGCATGCCGGGGCTCTTACTTGCGCACGCCGTAGCCGTATTTCTTCAGCACCGCCAGCGCCTCGGGAGACTTCTGGAAGGCGAGGAAGGCGGAGGTCACCGGATTGGACGCGCCCTTCTTCAGCAGCACCGCATCCTGATAGATCGGGGCGTAGAGGTCCTGCGGCACCACCCAGCGCGACCCCGAGGGATCGAGCGCGACCTGCGAGAGGGCGACGAAGCCGAGCTCGGCGTTGCCGGAGGCGACGAACTGGTGCGCCTGGGAGATGTTGTTGCCCTGCACGATCTTGGGTTCCAGGGTGGCGTAGAGACCGAGCGCATTCAGGGTTTCGACCGCCGCGGCGCCGTAGGGTGCGGCCTTGGGGTTGGCGATCGCGAGCTTGGCGAAGCCGCCGGTCTTCAGCACCTCGCCCTTGGGATCGACGACGCCGGGTTTGGCGCTCCACAGCACCAGGGTGCCGACCGCGTAGGTGAAGGTCGAGCCGGGCACGCCGAAGCCTTCCTTCTCCGCCCGCAGCGGGCGCTCGTCGTCGGCGGCGAACAGCGCCTCGAACGGCGCGCCCTGGGAGATCTGGGTGTAGAGCTGGCCGGTCGAGCCGAACGAGAAGTTGACCTTGTCGCCGGTCTTCTTCTCGAACGCCGCGGCGATTTCCTTGACCGGCGCGGTGAAGTTGGCGGCGACCGCCACCAGGGTTTCGCCCGCTTGCGCGAGGCCCGGTACCAGAAGGGCCGAAACCGCCGCCAGTGCGGCGAGACGCGGGAAACGCATGATCTTTCTCCTTCAGGATCGTGGGAGGTTCACTCGACTGCGAGAATCACGTGCGAGGCCTTCACCAGGGCGCAGGCCGCATCGCCCGGGTTGAGCCCGAGGTCGTGGGCGCTTTCCTTGGTGACGATCGCGGCGACGGTCTTGCCGCCGCCGATGTCGAGGACGAACTCGCTGTTGACCGCGCCGTCCTCGCGCCGGATCACCGTGCCGTACAGGCGGTTGCGCGCCGAGATCCGCCCCACCGCGTCGGCGGGCGCGAGCAGCACGAAGCTCGATTTGATCAGCGCGGTCGCCTCCACACCCGGCGCGAGGCCGAGGGTTCTGGCGCTTTCATTGGTGATGACCACCGCGAGCTTGACGCCGTCGGCGAGGTGCAGCAGCACCTCGGCGTTGACCGCGCCGGGGGTGACGACGTCGACGACGCCGCGCAGGGCGTTGCGGGCGCTGGTTTTCATCGCGAGACTCCGCAGGAGGTGGGAGGCGCCGGGTACGCCCTTGGCGGCGAGGTCGGCTTCGAGCGCCGCCATCGCGCGGGACAGTTCCGCCTCGATCAGGTGAAAGGCGGCGATCACCCGCTCGCCCTCCGGCGTGAGCGACGCGCCGCCGCCGTGGCGGCCGCCCGGCTGCGCCACCACCAGCGGGGCGGAAAACAGGTTGTTGAGGGCGGCGACGCCATCCCACGCCGCCTTGTAGCTGAGCCCGACGGCGCGGCCGGCGGCGGAGATCGAGCCGTGGTCGCGCACCGCCTCGAGCAGCGCGATACGCTCGGCGCCGACGCGGCTGACGCTTTCGCCGGCGATCAGGAACTGCGGGATCAGCGCGGTGCGGGTCATCGGAGCTCCTTCCTCGCCGTTGATAGGTCGGAGTATATAACGCCAAGGCCGCGACCGGCAATTCGCGCGTGCGGCGCAGAGTGCCCGGAAGCCTGTGCGTCGCCGCGCGGGAGGGGTATGCTGGAGAGAGTTCCGGCGAACGGACGGGAGGGCGCGCGGATGTGGCGGGTGTTCGACGAACTCATCGATGCGGTGCCCGCCGGGGCGAGGGTCGAGGACCTGCTGGTCGGCCGGTATTGGACTGCGGTGCGGTCGTCCCTGGGCGTCGGCCTCGCGATGACGCAGCGCGAGGCGGGCGCGGCACGGGCGTACTCCGGCGATCCGGTCGGCGGCGCGGTGCGGGATCTCGCGCGCTGGATCAAGTCGTGGAACTTCGTCGAGGCGGCGATCGGCCTGGCGGCGATCAATTCGGCGCTCAACGCGCCCTCGGCGCATCCGGCGGCCGCTCCGGTGGGAGATTCGTTCGCGCGCGTCGCCGCCGCGTTCGCGGGGCGGAAGGTGGCGACGATCGGCCATTTTCGCGGCACCGAACGCCTTGCCGAGGCCTGCGAGCTGACCGTAATCGAGCGCCGCCCCGGGCCCGGCGACCTCCCCGACAGCGCCTGCGAATACGTTTTGTCCGGGCAGGATCTGGTGATCGTCACCGCGACCACGCTGATCAACAAGACCCTGCCGCGCCTGCTGCAACTCGCGCGTGGCGCCGAGGTGATGGTGTGCGGTCCGAGCGCGCCGCTTTCGCCGGTGCTGTTCGGCCATGGCGTCGGCACCGTCGGCGGCGTGGTGGTGGAGGATCCGGCGCGGGTCTGGCGCACCACCCAGGCGGGGCTGGAGCGGGGCGTGCATCGCTGGGGGGTGCGGACGGTGGAGATTTTCGCGCCGGGAGCCGCGGCATGAGCGGCGGCGCGGACTATCTCCTGCCGTGCCCGGTCCCGCCGGTGTTGGGGCTGGGCGCTTTCCTGAAGTCCACGGCGACCGCGATGCGCGGCGGCCGCGCCCGGGTTTCCGCGGTCGTCGGCGATCTCGGCACGCCCGAAGCGGTGGCGGCGCTGCGGGCGGAGATCTCGGCGCTGCGGGCGTGGCTGGGAGTGCCGCCGGTTTGCGTCGCGCACGATCTTCATCCGGATTTTCCCTCCACCCGGCTGGCGTTGGCGCAAGGCGCGCCGACACTCGCGGTGCAGCACCACCATGCCCACGTCGCCGCGGTGGCGGCCGAGAACGGCCACCGCGGGCCGCTGCTCGGCCTCGCCCTCGACGGCTTCGGCCTCGGGCTGCAGGGGGAGAGCTGGGGCGGCGAACTGCTGGCGGTGGACGGTGCGCGGTTCCGCCGCATCGGCCACCTCGCCGAGCTGCCCCAACCGGGCGGCGACGTCGCCGCGCGCGAACCCTGGCGGATGGCGGCGGCGGTGCTGCATCGCCTCGGCCGGGGCGACGCGATCGCCGCGCGCTTCGCCGCGTATCCGGCGGCGGCGATGCTCGGGGCGCTGCTGGCGCGAGATCGCCTCTGCCCGCCCACCAGCAGCGCCGGGCGGCTGTTCGACGCCGCCTGCGGGTTGCTCGGGATCTGCCCGGTGGCGCGGTTCGAGGGCGAGGCGCCGATGGCGCTCGAAGCCCTGGTGCGGCGGCCGCGCGCGGCGGCGGGCGGGTGGACGCTCGAAGGCGGGGTGCTCGACCTGTTGCCGCTGCTGGCGGACCTCGACGGGGGCGACCCGGTGGACGGCGCGGAGGCGTTCCACGGCACCCTGATCGCCGGGCTCGCCGAACTCGCCGCCTGGGGCGCCGAGACCACCGGTCTGCGCACCGTCGGCCTGAGCGGCGGCTGCTTCCTCAACCGCGTGCTGCGCGAGGGGCTGGCGGCGGCGCTGCGGGCGCGCGGGCTTGCGCCGCTGCTGCACGCGCGGCTCTCCCCCGGCGATCCGTGCGTCGGCTTCGGGCAGGCGTGGATCGCGGCGGCGGTGGACGACGGCACGGCGTGAGCCCTCAGCAGATCCGCGGCAACTGCACGCCCGCCAGCCAGTCGACGGTGCGGCGGCCGCCGAACGCGGTTTCCATCGTCACCAGGCGGTCCGGGTCCTCGACCACCTCGCCGACGATCGCGGCGTCGCGGCCGAGCGGATCGGCGCGCATCGCCGCCAGCAGGCGGCCGGCGTGCGCGGCGGGGCAGATCGCCACCAGCTTGCCCTCGTTGGCGGCGTAGAGCGGGTCGAGTCCGAGGAGATCGCAGGCGGCGCGCACTTCGGGGCGGATCGGAATCGCGGTCTCGCGCAACAGCATGCCGACGCCCGACTGGGCCGCGAGTTCGTTGAGGGTGGTGGCGAGGCCGCCGCGGGTCGGGTCGCGCAGGCAGGCGATCCCGGGCGTCGCCGCGAGCATCCGCGCCACCAGCCGGTGCAGGGCGGCGGAATCGGATTTGAGGGTGGTCTCGAAGCCGAGTCCCTCGCGCTGGCTGAGGATCGCGACGCCGTGGTCGCCGATGGTGCCGTTGACGAGAATCGCGTCGCCCGGCCGCGCCCGCTCGCCGCCGATCGCGATGCCGGGGGGAATCCGGCCGATCCCCGCGGTGTTGATGAAGATGCCGTCGCCCTTGCCGCGCTCGACCACCTTGGTGTCGCCGGTGACCACCGGCACCCCGGCGGCGCGGCTCGCCGCCGCCATCGAGGCCACCACCCGGCGGAGGACGTCGAGCGGCAATCCCTCCTCGAGGATGAAGCCCGCCGACAGGTAGAGCGGTTCCGCCCCCGCCATCGCGAGGTCGTTGACGGTGCCGTGCACCGCCAGCGAGCCGATGTCGCCGCCGGGAAAGACCAGCGGCGAGATCACGTAGCTGTCGGTGGTCATCGCCATCCGTCCGGCCTCGACCGCGAACTGCGCCTGATCGTCGCGCCGCGCGAGCAGCGGATTGTCGAAGGCGGCGACGAACAGCTCGTCCACCAGCTGCGCCATCGCGCGGCCGCCGCCGCCGTGAGAAAGCTCGATCCGGCCGTGGTCCCAGTCGATCGGCGGGCCGAGGGGCAGGGTGGGGGTCATGGCAGCTCCTTGCGTATCCGGCGGCGGCCGCGACCGTAGGTCCATTCGGCCGCGCACGCCCCTTCCGACGACACCATGCATGCGCCCGCCGGGCTCTCGGGGGTGCAGGCGGAACCGAACAGCGGACAGTCGGCGGGCTCGGCACGGCCGCGCAGGATCTCGGCGCAGCGGCAGGCGGTTCGAGGTTCGGGCGGCGGCTCGCCGATCGCGAAGCGGGCTTCGGCGTCCCACGCCGCGAAGGCGGGGCGGGGTCGCAGGCCGCTCGCCGCGAGTTGCCCGAGGCCGCGCCACGCGAATGCCGGGCGGAGTTCGAAAACCTCGTCCGTCAGCGCCTGGGCGGCGCGGTTTCCCGCCTCGGTGACGCCGCGGCGGAACTGGATCTCGACTCTTGCCGCCCCGGCGTTGGCCTGGCGGACCAGCATCAGGATCGCCTGCAACACGTCGAGAGGTTCGAACCCGGCGATCACCACCGGCATATGGTCGTCGCGCGCGAAGCGGGCGAACGCGTCGCCGCCGGTCACCGCGGCGACGTGCGCGGGGCCGAGGATGCCGTCGAGGGTCGGGCCGCCCGCGCCGCCGAGAATCGCGGCGATCGCGGGCGGCGTCAGCACGTGGTTGCAGAACACCGAGAAATTGCCGATTCCGAGGCTCCGCGCGCGGGCGAGGACGGCGGCGGTGGGCGGCGTGGTGGTCTCGAAGCCGACGGCGAAGAACACCACCTCGCGCTCCGGCGCCGCCTGCGCCAGCGCGAGCGCGTCGAGAGGCGAGTAGACGATCCGCACGTCGGCGCCCGCCGCCTTCGCGGCCATCAGGCTGCGGCGGCGCGAGCCGGGAATTCGCAGCACGTCGCCGAAGCTGCAGAGGGTGACGCCCGGACGTTCGGCGATCGCGATCGCCGCGTCGACCCGGCCGACCGGCAGTACGCACACCGGACAACCGGGGCCGTGGATCATCCGCAGGTTGCCGGGCAGCAAGTCGGCGATCGCGTACCGGCAGATCGCGTGGGTGTGGCCGCCGCAGAATTCCATGAAGGCGTAGTCGCGTTCGGGCCGGACCTCGGCGGCGATCGCCGCGGCGAGCAGCCGCGCGGTTTCGCCGTCGCGGAACGCGTCGAACGCGATCATCGCGGCCTCGGCGCGGCCATCTCGGCGATCAGCGCGAGCGTCCGGCGCGCCTCCTCCGGATCGAGCTTCGATAGCGCGAAGCCGACGTGGACGATGACGTAGTCGCCGATCGCGACGCCCGGGAGCAG
This sequence comes from uncultured Alphaproteobacteria bacterium, assembly GCA_900079695.1. Classification (NCBI taxonomy): domain Bacteria; kingdom Pseudomonadati; phylum Pseudomonadota; class Alphaproteobacteria; species uncultured Alphaproteobacteria bacterium. The sequence goes on along the minus strand of LT599022.1, from coordinate 2,217,731 downwards.
AATCACCGAAATCTCCTTGCGCACGCCGTCGCGCTCGGCCACCGCCATGTCTCCGGGGTGCAGTTCGACGATCCGCATGGGCAAGGCGAGGCACATCGGTCTTTCTCCCGGGCCGTGCGTCGGCCGTTTTCGAACTATAGCCGCGCGCGGGTCGGGAATCCAGCCCGAGAACGAAGATTTTTCCTTATTCGTCAAATAGTTGGCAAATCGTCCGGAGTGTCGGGCGGCTGACAGTCGGAGTTGTGCGGATGGCGCGAGAATGAACGTCCCCGGCGAGCACGGGGCGGTGGCGTGGTTCCCGCGGTATTCCCCCTGGCCGCTGCGAACCGCGCGCGCCGACAGCCAGCCGACGAGGAAGTCCGATGTCCGTAACCCTGGTTCCTCCTGCTGCGACCGCGACGATTCCCCTGGGCGATCTGTTGCCGCGGATCGACGCGGCATTCGCCTGTGTCGCCGGTCGCGAATGGGTTCCGTTGTCCGCCGCCCTCGGTCGTGTCGTCGCCGAGGACGTGCGGGCGGCCGCTCCGGTGCCGTCGTTCCCCGCGTCCGCCGTCGATGGCTGGGCGGTGCGGGCCGACGACCTGGGCGGGGGCGGACGCGCGCTGCCGGTCGGCGGCCGCATCGCCGCCGGGCATCCGCTCGGCGGCGATGTGCGGCCCGGCCACGCCTACAGGATCTTTACCGGCGCGCCGGTGCCGCCCGGGCTCGACGCGGTGGCGATGCAGGAGGATTGCCGCCGCGACGGCGACCTCGTCGCGATTCCGTCGCTGCGCCGCGGCGAGAATCTCCGCCCGGCCGGCGAGACCCTGGCCGAAGGTGCGCTCGCGCTGCGGGCCGGGGTGCGGGTGCGGCCGCAGGAGATCGGCGTGGCGGCGATGCTCGGGCTGGAGCGTCTGCCGGTGCGCACGCGTCTGCGGGTCGCGCTGTTCTCGACCGGAGACGAACTGCGCGAGGTCGGCACCGCGCTCGGCGCGGGCTGCATCCACGACGCCAACCGCCACCTGCTGCGCGGCCTGTTGCAGGGGTTCGGCTGTACGGTGACCGATTTCGGCATCGTCGCCGACCACGCCCTCGCGGTGCGGGACGCGATCGCCGAGGCGGCGCAGGGGCAGGATCTGGTGCTCACCAGCGGCGGCGCGTCGGTGGGCGACGAGGATCACGTCAAGTCGGCGCTCGCCGAACTCGGCCGGATCGACCAGTGGCGGGTGGCGATCCGTCCCGGCAAGCCGCTGATCCTCGGCCGCGTCGGCGAGACGCCGTTCGTCGGTCTGCCGGGCAATCCGGTTTCGGCGATGGTGTGTTTCCTGCTGATCGCGCGGCCGATCCTCGCGCGGCTCGGCGGGCTCGACCTGCCGACGCCGCGGCGGTATCCGCTGCCCGCGGGATTCGGGCTGCGTAAGACCGAGCCGCGGCGGGAATTCCGCCGCGCGGTGGTGGCGGCGCGCGACGGCCGCGCGGTGGTGGAGTTGGTGCCGGGCGAATCCTCCGGCATGCTGACCTCGATGACCGCCGCCGAGGGGCTGGTGGAGCTGCCCGAGGGACCGCTCGCGGTGGCGCCGGGCGACCCGGTGGACTTCCTCCCGTTGAGCGGCCTGATGCCCTGATCAGGAGCGGAGCGCGCGGCCCTCGATCCAGGTGCTGTCGCCGTCCGCGTAGTGCTCTTCCTTCCATACCGGAGCGCGGCGCTTGATCTCCTCGATCGCGTGGCGGCAGGCGGCGAAGGATTCCGCACGATGGCCCGAGGCGACGGCGACGACGACGCTCACGCCGCCGACCGGCAGATGCCCCCTGAAGTGTTCGAGCCAGACGTCGAGATCCTCGCCCCAGCGGCTCTGGATTTCCTCGGCGATGGTGCGCAGGGTGTGGGTCGCGAGGGCGTCGAAGGCGTCGTAGCTGACGCCGTCCACCGGTTTGTCCTGGTTGGTGTTGCGCACCCGGCCGACGAAGGTGCAGACCGCGCCGTGCGACGGGTCGTCGAGGAAGGCGAGCGCGGCATCGCACGACAGCGGCGTCTCGCGAACGGCGACGTGGATCCGGCCCATGTCACCCTCCGCAGATCGGCGGCAGCACCGCGATCGCCGCGCCGTCGGCAAGCGGCGTGTCGTCGCGGAGGAGGCGGCGCTCGTCGGCGAACGCCGAGACCGCGATCAACGCGTCGTCGGAGAAGCCGGGGGCGCGGGCGCGCACCGCCGCGCCGAGTTCGCGCCGCGCGTCGGCGAGGGTCGCTCCGGCAGGCAGCGTCAGCCGCAGCGGCGCACCGCCGACGTGGGCGCGGAACGCGCCGTAGAGAGTCAGCTCCACCGACAGCGGCGCGGTCATCGGAGTTCTCCCGCGCCGACCGGTTGCGGCGCGTCGTGCCCGTGCCCGGCAAGCATCTCGAGAAGGTGCGGGAGCAGCGGCAACAGGCAGTCGAGCCCCTCGGTCACCGCCTTGGGGCTGCCGGGCAGCGCGACCACCAAGGTTTCCCCGACCACCGCGGCGGTCGAGCGGCTGCTCCAGGCGTTCGGGGTGAAGCGCGCGCCGTTCTGGCGCAGCAGCTCGCCGATGCCGGGAATCTCGCGGCCGCCCAGACGCCGGAGCGCCTCGGGGGTGACGTCGCGCGGCGCGACGCCGGTGCCGCCGGTGGTGAGAACGAGCTGCGGCCGCCGTTCCGTCGTCAGCGCCGCCAGGGTCGCCGCCACGGTGTCCTCGTCGTCGGGAACCACGGCGGCGGCGATCACCTCGGCGCCCGCGTCGACGAGCGCGTCGGCGAGGATCGGTCCGGAGCGGTCGGGGTAGACGCCGGCGGCGGCACGGTCGCTGAGGGTGACGACCGCGGCGCGGCATCCCGCGAGCGGGCGCGTCGTCGTGGCGGAGAGTTCGGCGCGCAGCCAGTCGGGCAGGCCCTCGGGGCAGGTCCAGACGCCGTGCTTGCCGCCGGTCTTGAGCAGCAGGCGCGCGTCGGAAATCGTCAGCGCCGGTTCGACCATCTTGGTGAGGTCGTAGATCGCCAGCAGCGCCGCCGAAACCCCCGCCATCGCCTCCATCTCCACGCCGGTGCGGGCGAACGCCGACACCAGGCAGCGGACGGCGACGCGGCAGCGCCCGGCGTCGAGCGCGTGGGTGACCCGCACGCGGTCGAGGGGCAGCGGATGGCAGAGCGGGATCAGGTCGCTCGCCCGCTTGGCGCCCTGGATGCCCGCGATCTCGGCGAGGGCGAGGGCGTCGCCTTTGGGCAGGCGGCGGTCGCGGATCAACGGAAACGCCAACGCGCCGACCGCGATGCACCCTTCCGCCACCGCCATGCGGCGGGTCGGCGGCTTGTCGCCGACGTCGATCATCCGATAGGAAGGGGCGGGTTCGCTGGTCATGATCCGTGTCCGGCTGGATGTCCCGAAACCCACCTTACCACGGTGCGAAACCCCGCAAGGACCGGGATCTCGGATTCCCGACATAGTGTCAAGTGCCCGACAGTTTTCGCTCGGGCGGGATGCGACTCTGCGGATATCTTCGCTCCGGACCGGGAGCGATCGGGGAGGGCGCATGCGGGTTCTCGGAATCTCGGCCTATTCGCGCGACAGTGCCGTGGCGCTGGTGGAGGACGGACGCGTCGTTGCCGCGGCCCAGGAGGAGCGGTTCTCCCGCCGCAAGTTCGAACCGGGCTTTCCCGCGGCGGCGCTGCGCTATTGCCTCGATGCCGGCGGCTGCACGCTCGCGGCGGTCGATCGGGTGGTGTTTGCGGCAGCCCGGGAACCGGTGGCGCTGCGCCGTGCGCTGCGGTCCGCGGACGCGGCGTTCGACCCCGGCCGTCTCGGCTGCCTCGATCGCCATTTCGCGCACGCGGCGGCGGGGTTCTATCCCTCCCCGTTCGAGGCCGCGGCGGTGCTGACGATCGACGGCGGCGGCGGCACGTCGATCGGGTTCGGCGAAGGCGCGCATCTCGCCGCCGTCCGCACCCTCGATCCTTCCGCCTCCCTCGCGCGGCTCTACTCCGCCTTCGCCGATTACCTCGGGTTCCGGATCGGCTCGGGCGAGTACAAGATGATGGGACTCGCGCCTTACGGCGATCCCGGTTACGCCGGGCCGATCCGCGACCGCTTCGTCGAGATCTCGGCGGACGGCGGCTTCCGCCTCGCGGCCGGGATGTTCGACGACGGCGGCAGAGGGCCGACGCTGCGCGCCGCGTTGACGGCGCTGTTCGGCCGCCCGCCCCGGTATCCGGATGCGGAACCGCCGTCGGGATTCCATGCCGACGTCGCCGCCTCGATCCAGGCGGTGGCGGAGGAGATCGTGCTCGGTCTTGCGCGCGCCGCCCGCTGCGAAACCGGCGCGGACGCGCTCTGCCTGTCCGGCGAAGTCGCTCTCAACTGCGCCGCCAACGGGCGGGTGCTGCGCGAGGCGGGGTTCGGTGCAGTGTGGGCGCCGCCCGCACCGGGGGACGCCGGGGCGGCGCTCGGCGCGGCGCTGGCGGGGTTTCATCTCGACCTGCGCGGCGTGCGCGACCCGTCGTGCGGGGATGCTTTGAACGGCGGCGGTCTCGGCCCGGAATTCGGCGACGACGAGATCGCCCGCCGCCTTGCAGCGTGCGGCGCGCGGTTCGCGGTGTTGCCGGAGGCGGACCTGATCGCGGCGACCGCCGACGCCCTCGCCGCCGGGCGGTGCGTCGGCTGGATGCAGGGTCGCATGGAGTTCGGCCCGCGGGCGCTCGGGTCGCGGTCGATCCTCTGCGACCCGCGGCTGCCGGACGCGCGCCTGCGGCTCAACCGCGACGTCAAGCTGCGCGAGCGGTTCCGGCCGTTTGCGCCGTCGGTCCTGCGGGAGGATGCCGACGCGTGGTTCGCGCTCGACGCCGACGCGCCCTACATGTCGTTCGTGGCGCCGGTGCGCGCCGCGGCGCTTCCGGCGGTCACCCACGTCGACGGTTCGGCGCGGGTGCAGACCGTCGGGGCCGGGGCTCCGCCCCGGTTTCGCGCGTTGCTTCGACGCTTCAAGGATCTCACCGGGTGCGGCGTGCTGGTCAACACCAGCTTCAACGTGCGCGGCGAGCCGATCGTCCGCACCCCCGAGGATGCGTTCCGCTGCTTCATGGGCACCGGCATCGAGGTTCTGGCGGCGGGCTCCTGCCTGCTCGACAAGGCCGCGCAGACGGCGGCTCTGGATCCCGGCTACGGCGCGCGCTTCGCCCGCGACTGACCCCTCAGGGGTGCCCGCCCGCCCGCGGCTTCCACGTCTCCGGCATCTCGTCCTCCTTCTCGGCGGCGGCCTTGAGCGCGTCGATGTCGCGGATCAGCAGATGACGGCGGCTGAGTCGGGTGAGGTAGCCATCCTTGATCAGCTTGTTGAGGATCAGCGACGTCGACTGGCGGGTCGAGCCGATGATCGTGGCGATGTCCTCGGTGCTGAAGTCGTGGTTGACGACGATGCCGCCTTCCACCGCGTGGCCCTTGTCGGCGGCGACGTCGACGAGGAAGCGGATCAGCCGGTGCTTGACGTCGCGGAACACCAAGCCCTCGATCACGTGGACGGCGTTGCCGAGGCCCTGGCACAGGCTGGCGATCACCGAAATCGACAGGCAGGGAATGCGCACCAGCGCCTGCTTGAAGTTGTCGAGACTGGTGGAGAGGATCTCGCCGGGCTTTTTCGCCTCGACGATCATCCGCGAATGGGTGGAGAAGACGTCGCCCGGCCCGAGGAAGAAGAGGGTGAACTCCCGTCCTTCGTAGGAGACGTAGACCCGCAGTTCGCCCGCCAGCACCACGAAGACGTTGTTCTCCGAGGAGTTGGCGTCGCAGACGATCTCCCGCTCCCGGATCTTGCGCGAGGTGAAGCTCCGGAAGAACTCGTCGTGTTCGGGATTTTCGAGCACGTCGAAAAGGCTGAAGCAATGGGACACGGCCCCTCCGCAAGTGATCGGCGCCCGCGTATGAAGATTCCGCCCGAGAGCCTCGGCTGAGTTTTCATAACTTTAGGGGATTCTAAACAATAATGTCAACGTACGGGGGCACGAATGGACGGCGTTTTTCGAATTCGATATGTAGTCGGCGTATATAATGAGAAAAGATTCGCGAACTGATTGAGAATCGTTGTCATCTCGTATTTTGCGTTTGCGTCCCGCCGTCGTGGATGATCTTCGCAGATGTCGCGACGACTGTCGCGGATGCGAGGTTCCATTTCTCCCGGGTGCCGAAGCTTGCGGCCTCATCCGTGCCGGTGCATCGTGGCGGAAACCTTCGGGAGGATCCGCCATGCCGACGTCCGCTCTCCTTCGCGTCGCCGTCGCCGGGCTCGGCGCGGTCGGCATGCAGGTCGCCCGCGCCCTGGCCGACGGCATCCCCGGATGCGCGTTCGCCGCCGCCTCCGCCCGCGATCCCGACGCGGCGCGGGCGCGTCTCGGCTTCGCGCCGGGGGTGCCGCTGGTGCCGCTCGCCGACCTCGCAACCCATGCCGATCTGGTGGTGGAGTGCGCGCCCGCGCCGTTGATGCCCGAAATCGTCGCGCCGTTTCTCGATGCCGGCCGCACCGCGGTGGTGCTCTCGTGCGCGGCGTTGCTGGAACGGCCGGACCTGATCGCGCGCGCCGCCGCGACCGGCGGACGGATCGTCGTTCCGTCCGGCGCGCTCGGCGGCCTCGACGCATTGCGTGCCGCGTCGGAGGGGAACGTCGCCTCGGTGGCGCTGATCACGTCCAAGCCGGTGGCGGCGCTTGCGGGCGCGCCGTATCTCGCGGCCCGGGGCATCGACCTTGCCGGGCTCGCCGCGCCTTTGCGGGTGTTCGCGGGCTCGGCGCGCGAGGCGGCGGCCGCGTTTCCCGCCAACGTCAACGTCGCCGCCGCGCTGGCGCTCGCCGGGATCGGCCCGGACCGCACCCGCGTCGAGGTGTGGGCGGATCCGGCGTTGCGGCGCAACCGGCATCGCGTCGAGGTGGTGGCCGACAGCGCCGAATTCACGCTCGAAATCGAGAATCTTCCCTCCGAGAACCCGCGCACCAGCCGCATCGCCGCCCTCTCGGCGATCGCGGCGTTGCGGGGGCTCGCCGCGCCGCTTCGCGTCGGCGGCTGATCGCGGTATCATCGCGACCGGAAGGCGGAGCCTTGCCGCGCCGCCGCAACGGAGGAGACGCGCGCGATGGTCGACGGAACGGAACGTCTCGGCATCCTCAAGGCGGTCGAGAAGGAGATTCTCTGGCTCGCCTGCTGGATGATCCACAACGCCAACCACCTGCGCGAGAAGGGCGAGGTCAAGGTCGGCGGGCATCAGGCGTCGTGCGCGTCGATGGCGGCGATCATGACGGCGCTCTACTTCCACGCCCTGCGCCCCGAGGACCGGGTGGCGGTGAAGCCCCACGGCGGACCGCTGTTCCACGCGATCCAGTATCTGATGGGGCGTCAGAGCCGCGAGAAGCTGGAAGCCTTCCGCGGCTTCGGCGGCGCGCAGTCCTACCCCAGCCGTACCAAGGATGGCGCCGACGTCGATTTCTCCACCGGCTCGGTGGGGCTGGGGGTCGCCGTCACCGCGTTCGCCTCGCTGATCCAGGACTATCTCGCCGCCAAGCCGTGGGCGCGGCGCGCGCCGCTCGGGCGGATGGTGGCGCTGGTGGGCGACGCCGAACTCGACGAGGGCAACATCTACGAGTGCTTGCAGGAGGGGTGGAAGCACAATCTGCGCAACGTCTGGTGGGTGATCGACTACAACCGCCAGAGTCTCGACGGGGTGGTGCGCGAAGGTCTGTGGCAGCGCATCGAGGCGATCTTCCGCGGCTTCGGCTGGGAGGTGGTGATTCTGAAATACGGCGCGCTGCAACGCGCCGCATTCGCCGAGCCGGGCGGCGAGCGCCTGCGGCAGTGGATCGACGCCTGCCCGAATCCGCTCTATTCGGCGCTGTGCTTCCAGGGCGGCGCGGCGTGGCGCAAGCGCCTCGCGGCCGAGATCGGGGCGGAGATCGCGCCGCTGCTCGACCGCCGCAGCGACGACGAACTGGCGGCGCTGATGGCCGACCTCGGCGGGCACTGCCTCGAAACCCTGATCGACGCTTTCGACGCCGTCGACCACGACCGGCCGACGGTGTTCCTCGCCTACACCGTGAAAGGTTGGGGCACGCCGCTCGCCGGGCACAAGGACAATCACGCGGGGCTGATGACCCCGGCGCAGATGGCGGCGTTCCAGGCGTCGCTCGGGGTGCCCGAGGGGCGGGAGTGGGATCCCTTCGCGATCCCCGGCGACACCCCGGCGGTGCGCGCCGCGCTCGCCGCCGCGCCGTTCTTCCGCTCCGGCGCGCGGCGGTTCGCGGCGGCGAAGGTGGCGGCCCCGGAGCTCGCCGTGCCCGACGACCGGACGATCTCCACCCAGGCCGGGTTCGGCAAGATTCTCGACGCGCTGGCGGCGGGCGACGCGCCGCTCGCCGGGCGGATCGTCACCGCCTCGCCCGACGTCACCGTCTCCACCAACCTCGGGCCGTGGGTCAACCGCCGCGGCCTGTTCGCCCGCGAGCCGCGCGTCGACACCTTCCGCGAGGAGCATCTGCCGTCGACGCAGAAGTGGGGGTTCTCGCCGTCGGGCCAGCATCTCGAACTCGGAATTTCGGAGATGAACCTGTTCCTGCTGCTCGGTGCGGCGGGGCTTTCCCATTCCCTGTTCGGCGAGCGTCTGCTGCCGGTCGGCACCCTCTACGACCCGTTCGTCGCCCGCGGGCTCGACGCCCTCAACTACGCCTGCTATCAGGACGCCCGCTTCCTCGTCGTCGGCACGCCGTCGGGCGTGGCGCTCGCGCCCGAGGGCGGGGCGCACCAGTCGATCGCCCAGCCGCTGATCGGCATCAGCCAGGACGGACTCGCCGCCTTCGAGCCCGCGTTCGTCGACGAACTCGCGGTGATCCTGGCATGGGCGTTCGACTACCTGCAGCGCGACGGCGAGGGCGACCGCGACGAGCGCACCTGGCTGCGCGACGAGACCGGCGGCTCGGTCTACCTGCGCCTGTCCACCCGGCCGCTGGAGCAGCCGACCCGGCGCGCCGACGCGGCGTTCCGCCAGGGGGTGATCGACGGCGCGTACTGGCTGCGCGAGCCGGGGCCGAACGCCGACGTGGTGCTGGTCTATCAGGGAGCGGTCGCGCCCGAGGTGATCGCCGCCGCCGGACGGATCGGCGAGGCGCGGCGAGACATCGGCGTGCTCGCGGTGACCTCCGCCGACCGTCTCAACGCCGGGTGGACCGCCGCGCAACGGGCGCGCCGCCGCGGCCGCTCCGGGGCGCGCGGGCACATCGAGACCCTGCTCGCGCCGTTGCCCGCCCACTGCACCCTGGTGACGGCGATCGACGGCCATCCGGCGACGCTCGCCTGGCTCGGGGCGGTCGCCGGGCACCGCACAGTGCCGCTCGGCGTCGAGCACTTCGGCCAGTGCGGCACCATCGCCGATCTCTACCGCCATTACGGCATCGACGCCGCGGGCATCGCCCGCACCGTCGCCGGGTTGACGCCGGGCCGCGCCATCAACGCGCGGCCGCAGCGGTTCGACGTGGCGGGCTAGAGGCGGCCGGAGCGCCAGTCCTCGCGGTGGATCGCGCTGCGGGCGAGATCGTCGGCGCCGACCACGCCGCGATACATGCCCTCGCAGTTGAACGGCAGGGCGACGTGGCCGTGCGCGTCGAGCGCGATCAGTCCGCCCGACCCGCCGATCGGCGCAAGCACGCGGTTGACCACGTCGTCGGCGGCGGCTTCGAGGCTCTGGCCGCCCCAGCGCATCCGCGCGGCGATTTCGTGCGCGGCGGCGACGCGGATGAACAACTCGCCCTGGCCGGTGGCGGAGATCGCGCAGGTGGCGTTGTCGGCCCAGGTGCCAGCGCCGATCACCGGGCTGTCGCCGACGCGCCCCGGAGTCTTGCCGGTGATGCCGCCGGTCGAGGTGGCGGCGGCGAGGTTGCCGTGGCGGTCCAGCGCCACCGCGCCGACGGTGCCGTGGCGGTCGGCGTCGCTGCGGGTGTCGGCGGCTCCGGAGGCGCGCCGCGCCATCTCCTGCCGCAGCGCGTCGAGGCGGCGCTCGGTGCCGAACCACGCGGGGTCCATGAATTCCAGCCCCGCCTCGTGGCAGAAGCGCATCGCGCCTTCGCCCGCGAGGAACACGTGGGGCGACTTTTCCATCACCGCGCGGGCCGCGAGAACCGGGTTGCGCGGCCCGCACAGCCCGGCCACCGCCCCGGCGCGGCCGGTCGCGCCGTCCATCACCGCGGCGTCCATCTCGTGGGTTTCTGCGGTGGTGTAGACCGCGCCGCGCCCGGCGTTGAACAGCGGGTTCTCCTCGAGCGCGATCACCGTCCGGGTCACCGCGTCGAGCGCGGTGCCGCCCGATTTCAGCACCGCGTGCCCGGCGGCGAGGGCGGTGCGGATGCCGTCGTGATAGGCGTCGGTGAGTTCCGGCGTCAGGGTGGCGGCGGGAATGGTTCCGGCGCCGCCGTGCAGCGCGAGGATCGGAGATGCGGACACGATATCGGTTCCTTCGTGGTTAGCGCAGTGCCGCCGCCATCGCGGCGGCGACGTTGACCCAGCGCACCGCGTCGGCGGCGCTTGCAACCGGCAGGCGCACGCGGGTCGGATCGAGGCGGTCCGTGCCCGGGATCGTGGCGATGAGGTCGGCGAGGGCCGTGCCGGTGAGATCGAGCACCAGTTCGCGCGGAGTTTCGAGGCGCAGCGGCGGAATTCCGCGCACCCGCGCCAGGGCGCGGGCGGCGGCGGCGTGGATCGCCGCGCGCGCGGCGGCGGGATGGAGGGATTCGGCGGCGCGGTTGCCGAGGGCGCGCTTGGTCGTCACCCGTTCGGCGAGGGGAAACCACTCGGCGCAGTGGGCGGCGCAGACGTCGTCGCCCGCGATCATCGCCACCGGGATGCCGCGTTCGCCCGCGTAGGCGCCGTAGAGAGCCGCCTCGCTCATCCGCCGCCCGTCGAGTTCGACGGCGCGGAACGACAGGCTGCTGGTGGTGTGCGCGAGCACGCCGAAATCGCCCGCCGGAGCGTGGAAGCCGGTGCAGAGGATCGCCGCGGTGCCGTCGGCCAGACCGGCGAACATGTTGAACGGCTTGGGCTTGCCCTGGATCGCGCGGGCGCGGGGGTCGAGGCGGTCGGGCAACAGGTTGATCATCGAGCCGTGGGCGTCGTTGACGACGATGTCGTCGGCCCCGGCCTCGGCGGCGCCCGCGATCGCGGCGTTGATCTCCTCGGTCATCAGCAGGCGCGCCCGTTCGTATTCCGGGTTGCCCGCCGCGCACTGCTGCGGCGACACCACGCCGGCGGTGCCTTCGATGTCGGCGCAGATGTAGACTTTCATCGTGATTTCTCCCGGTTGAGCCAGTCCGCCAGCGACGGACGGGCGTGACCGTCGCGCCCGGTGCAGGCGGGCGCGGCGCAGAGCGCGTTCAGGATCGCCTCGCGGGTCGCCTCGGCGGCGGCGCGGAACGGGGCGTCGATGCGGTCCTCGGCGATCTCCTCGGCCGCCAGCACCGCCGCGCCCGCGTGCGGCAGGCGGCGGGCGGTGGAGAAGGCGAGCGCGACGTCGCCGCTGCCGTTGCCCCAGAACGACCCGAGCCAGGCGACGCCCGCGCCGCCGCGCTGGGCGACGCGGCGCAACTGGCGGGAGGAAAGCGGCGCGTCGGTGGCGAGCACGACGATGATCGAGCCGCGCTCGGGCGCGTCGGCGAGGTCGTCGGGGGCGGGGCGGCGGCCGTCGGGCAGCACCAGGTCGCCCGCCTTGCCGAAGTTGGCGAGCACCAGCGCGCCGAGGGTGAAGGCGCGGCCGTCGAGGTCGAAGACCCGCGACGACGTGCCGATGCCGCCCTTGAAGCCGAAGCAGCTCATTCCGGTGCCCGCGCCCACAGCGCCTTGCGCGGGCGGCCGCGCACCCTCCGGCCCCCGCGCGGCGGCGAGGGCGGCGTCGGCGTCCGCCTCGGTCAGCGCCATCGCCTGAATGTCGTTGAGGAAGCCGTCGTTGCACTCGCACACCAGCGGGTTGACGGTCGAGGTCTCGCGGCCGACGTCCGGGTTGGCGCGGAGCGCGTCGCGCACCAGGGCGGTGAAGCCGACGCCCACCGAAAAGGTGTTGGTGAGCAGGATCGGCGTCTCGATGCTGCCGAGTTCCTCCACCTGCATCAATCCGGCGCTCTTGCCGAAGCCGTTGAGCACCGAGACCGCCGCGGGCACCTTCTCGCGGAAGAGGTTGCCGTCGTGGGGCAGAATCGCGGTGAAGCCGGTGGCGAGACTGCCCTCGCGCCGGGTGAAGTGGCCGACGCGCACGCCCGCGACGTCGGTGATCGCGTTGGCCGCGCCGGTGGGCGGCGAATCGGGAATCAGGCCGAAGTCGCGGGCGAGGCGGTCAGACATTCTTGAGCTTCGGGTCGAGGGCGTCGCGCAGACCGTCGCCCAGCAGGTTGAAGGCGAGCACGGTGACGAAGATCGCCATGCCGGGATAGAAGGTGACGTGGCTGGCGACGCCGATGAAGCTGCGGCCGTCGGCCAGCATCGCGCCCCACTCAGGGCTCGGCGGCTGCGCGCCGAGGCCGATGAAGCTGAGCGCCGCGGCGGTGAGGATCGAGGTGCCGACGCGCATCGAGAAGTAGACGATCACCGACGGCAGGGTGCCGGGGAGGATGTGGCGCAGCATCAGCCAGCGGTTCCTGACGCCGATCGAGCGCGCCGCGTCGACGTAGGGCGCGGATTTGAGCGCCAGGGTCGAGCCGCGCACCAGCCGCGCGAACACCGGCACCGAGAACACCGCCACCGCGTAGATGACGTTGTCGATGCCTGGGCCGAGGATCGCGATCACGCCGATCGCCAGCAGGATGCCGGGGAAGGCGAGAAGAACGTCCGACGAGCGCATGATCAGGCCGTCGAGCCAGCGGCCGTAGAATCCGGCGACGAGGCCGAGGCCGATGCCGACGATGCCGCCGATCGACACCGACAGGAAGCCGACCGCGAGCGAGATCCGCCCGCCCCAGATGATCCGGCTGAGGATGTCGCGGCCGAAGGCGTCGGTGCCCGCCCAATGCGCGGCGGAGGGCGGGGCGAGGATGTTGGCGTAGTCGGCGGCGGTGGGGTCGTAGGGCGCGATCCACGGCGCGAACACCGCCGAGAGCACCAGCAGCAGCAGCAGAACGGCGGAGCCCAGCGCCACCTTGCGGTGGCGCAGGCGGCGCCAGAACTCGCGCAGCGGGCTGCGCACGCCGGGGGACGAAAGAACGGCGGCGTCGCTCATTTGAAGCGGATCTCCGGGTTGGCGACGGCGTAGAGGACGTCGACGGTGAGGTTGATGAGGATGAATTCCAGGGAGAACAGCAGAATTTCCGCCTGGATCACCGGATAGTCGCGGTAGGCCACCGAATCCACCAGCAGGCGGCCGAGGCCGGGCCAGGAGAACACCGTCTCCACCACGATCGACCCGCCGAGGAGGAAGCCGAACTGCAGGCCGACCATGGTGATCACCGGGATCAGCGCGTTGCGGAGGGTGTGCTTCCAGATCACCGCGCGGGCGCGCGCGCCCTTGGCGTGGGCGGTGCGGATGTAGTCCTCGCGCGAGATTTCGATGAATGCCGAGCGGGTGAAGCGCGCCATCACCGCGGCGACCCCGAGGCCGAGCGTGAACGACGGCATGATCAGGCTCTGCCAGCTTTCGAAGCCGCCGGTCGGCAGCCAGCCGAGGCGCACCGAGAACAGGTCGATCAGCAGCAGGCCGAGCCAGAACGCCGGGAACGAAATGCCGGAGACGGCCACGAACATGCCGACGTAGTCGGGCCAGCGGCCGCGCTTGACCGCCGAGGCGACGCCGATCAGGAGGCCGAACACGGTCGCCCAGGCCATCGCGCAGACCGTCAGCCACACCGTCGGCATCAGGCGCAGGCCGATCTCCTCGACCACCGGAATGCGGGTCTTGAGCGAGTTGCCGAAGTCCCACTGCACGGCGTGCCAGAGGAACAGCAGGAATTGCTCGTGGATCGGCCGGTCGAGGCCGAGGCTGCGGCGGACGTTCTCGACGTCCTGGAGGGTCGCCTCCGGCCCGGCGACGAGGCGCGCGGGATCGCCCGGCAGCATGTGCACGAACAGGAACACCAAAAGCGCGATCACCAGGATCACCGGGACGATGCCCACGATGCGGCGGATCAGGTAGTTGAGCATGAAAAGGGCCTCGGTCCCTCGAAGTTCGCAAGGGGGGAGGAGGCGCGGTCTGCGTCTCCTCCCCGGTTTGACGCGGGGCGGCTTACTTGAATTCCGCCTTCTCGAAGTTCAGGCCGCCGTCGGGCGCGGCGAACGCGCCGGAGAGACCCTTCGCCTGGCCGACGAGGATTTCGTCGTTGACCAGGAAGATCCACGGGGCGTCCTTCCAGATCTGCTCCTGCGCGGTCTTGTAGGCGGCGGCGCGCTTGGCTTCGTCGGCGGTGGCGATGCCCGCCTCGATCGCGGCGTCGTTCACGTCGCTCTTATAGTACGCGACGTTGAACAGCTTCGGCGGGAAAGCCTTGCCGTAGAACAGCGGCCGGGTCGCCCAGTCGATGTCGCCGGTGGAGGCCGACCAGCCGCCGTACTGCAGCTGCACCGTGGCGTCTTCGGGCTTCTGCACGCTCCAGACGCGCTGCGCCTCGACGCCCGCCTCGAGCGGGGTCACGGTCGCCTTCACGCCGACCTGCGCGAGCTGCTGCTGGATGAACTGCATCGCGCGGATGTAGGTGGCGTTGTTCTTCGAGAAGACTTCGGTCTCGAAGCCGTTGGGGTAGCCCGCCTCCGCGAGCAGCGCCTTGGCCTTGGCCGGGTCGTACGGCCAGCCGCCCGGCTGCACCTTGACCGAGTACTTGAGCAGGTCCGGCACCGGGCCTTCGGCGGGCTTGCAGTAGCCGCCGTAGACGACCTTGCAGAACGCCGTCTTGTCGATCGCGTAGTTGAGCGCCTGGCGCACCCGGACGTCGCTGAACGGCTTCTTGTTGGTGTTCATCGACACGTAGCGCAGGATGATCGACGGCACCTTGACGACTTCGAGCTTCTGGTTGGCCTTGACCACCGGGGCGAGCTCGGACGGCAGCGGGTAGACGAACGACGCCTCGCCCGCCTGCAGCATCGCGATGCGGCTGCCGTTCTCCGGCACCGACTTGAAGGTCACGCCGTCGACCTTCGGATAGCCCTTGCGCCAGTAGTTCTCGTTCTTCACCGTCTCGAACAGGTCGCCGGACCACTTCTTGAACTTGTAGGGGCCGGTGCCGACCGGGTTGCGGTCGATGTCCTTGCCGTACTTCGCGAGCGCGGCCGGGGAGACCATGAAGGTGCCGGCGTGGGCGAGGTTGTTGACCAGCGCGCCGAACGGCTCCTTGAGCACGAACTTGACGGTGTAGTCGTCGACGATCTCGACGTGGTCGACCATGCTGACGAGGCTCTGGCGCTTGGTCGGCACTTTGGTGTCGCGCACGCGGTCGATGTTGATTTTCACCGCCTCGGCGTTGAAGTCGGTGCCGTCGTGGAACTTCACGCCCTTGCGCAGGTGGAAGGTGAACTCGGTGGCGTCGGCGTTGGCTTCGTAGCCCGTCGCCAGCAGCGGTTCGAGCTGCATCTTCGAATCGAAGCCGTACAGGCCCTGATAGATGTTGCGCTGCGCGCCCGCCGAAAGGGTGTCGTTGGCGTTCGGCGGATCGAGGGTGGTGAGGTTGTCGGCGACGCCGACCACCAGGGTCTTGGCCTCGGCGGCGCCGAAGGTCACGGCCGTCGCCAATGCGGTGGCGGCCAAAGCCAAAGTCATGTGTCTCATTCCGATGAAACCTCCGTGTTGCGACGGCCTGTTGGTGAGCGAACGGGTATCCCTCAGGCCTGCGGGAAACCGGCGATGGCGTGGCGGGCGACGAAATGCCCGGGGCCGACCGCGACCAGCGGCTCGACCAGCGGCGCGTCGCCGACGGCGCGGATCGGGCTTGGAATCTCGCCTTCGAGCAGCGCGCCGCGCTGCGCCCGGCGGGCGGGGTCGGGCACCGGCACCGCCGACATCAGGCGTCGGGTGTAGGCGTGCTGCGGATTTTCGAACACCGCCGCGCGCGGGCCGATCTCGACGATCTGGCCGAGGTACATCACCGCGACGCGGTGGCTGACGCGCTCGACCACCGCCATGTCGTGGGAGATGAACAGGTAGGCGAGTCCTTCCTGGCGCTGCAGGTCCATCAGGAGATTGACGATCTGCGCCTGGATCGAGACGTCGAGCGCGGAGACCGCTTCGTCGGCGATGATCAGCTTCGGCTTGCTGGCGAGCGCGCGGGCGATGCAGATGCGCTGGCGCTGGCCGCCGGAGAACTCGAAGGGATAGCGCTTGGCGTGGTCGGGAGAGAGGCCGACCTTGCGCAGGAGGTCGGCGACCCGGTCCTCGATCTCGCGGCCCTTGGCGAGGCCGTGGGTGATCAGCGGTTCGGCGATCGAGAAGCCGACGGTGAGGCGCGGGTTGAGCGACGCGAACGGATCCTGGAACACGCACTGGATCTGCTGGTGGAGGCGGCGGCGGCGCTCCGCCGACATCGTCGCGACGTCCTCGCCCATGAAGCGGATGGTACCGGAGAGGTAGTTCTGCAGTTGGATCAGCGTGCGGCCGGTGGTGGACTTGCCGCAGCCGGATTCGCCCACCAGCGCCAGGGTTTCGCCGGGGCGCAAGGAGAAGTTCACCCGCTCGACCGCGTGGACGTTGCCGGTATGCCGCCCGAACAGGCCGCGCCGGACCTCGAAGCGGGTGACGAGATCGGAGACTTCGAGGAGCGGCGGCGCGTCGGCCGCCACGGTATCCTGGCGGACCGGCGGCTGCGGCTCGGCACCGTCGGTGCGCAGGAGCGGAAAGCTGAGCGGCAGGCTCTCTCCGGCCAGGCTACCGAGGCGCGGCACCGCCGAGAGCAGGGCGCGGGTGTAGGGATGCTTCGGCGCGGCGAAGATCTCCGCGGCCGGGCCTTCCTCGACCTTGTCGCCGCGGAACATCACCACCACCCGATCGGCGACCTCGGCGACCACGCCCATGTCGTGGGTGATGAACATCACCGCCATCCCCAGCTCTTCCTGGAGGGTCTTGATCAGCCGCAGGATCTGCGCCTGGATGGTGACGTCGAGGGCGGTGGTGGGTTCGTCGGCGATCAGCAGGCTGGGGCGGCAGGAGAGCGCGATCGCGATCATCACCCGCTGCCGCATGCCGCCGGAAAGCTGGTGCGGATAGCGGTCGAGCAGGCGCTTCGCCTCGGGGATTCGCACCAGTTCCAGCATCCGCAGCGCCTCGGCGCGCGCCGCCGCCTTGTCCATCCCCTGGTGCAAAATCACCGCCTCGGCGATCTGGTCGCCGATCGTGAACACCGGGTTGAGGCTGGTCATCGGCTCCTGGAAGATCATCGCCATTTCGTTGCCGCGCAGCGACCGCATCGCCTCGCCGGAGAGGCGGGCGAGGTCGTCGACCCGGCCGTCGCGGAAGCGGAAGCGGATCGCGCCCTTGGCGATGCGGCCGCCGCCCAGTTCGACGAGGCGCATCAGGCTGAGCGCGGTCACCGACTTGCCCGACCCGGATTCTCCCACCACCGCGACGGTTTCGCCGGGGGAGATGTGGAAGGACAGGTCCTTGACCGCGGTGAAGTCGCCGTCCTCGCCGGAGAAGGCGACGGACAGGCCCTCGATCGAAACCAGGGGAGCGGCGGACGGCGGCACGGAATTCTCGGCGGACATCGGTTCCATCTTCGGTAAAGCGGCGCTCAATCGGCGCTGGTGTAGAGGTAGGGGAGCAGGTCTTCGGTGAGCTTGCGCACGCTGCTTTCGGTGGCGCAGCGGCGCACCAGCACCGTCGAGACCGCCTCGATCGTCGCCGCGACGCTCGCCAGCGAGCCGTGCAGCACCGGGTGGTCGGAGGGCGAGAGCAGTGCCGCTTCGGCCAGCGGCACCAGCGGCGAATCCGCGAAGTCGGTGATGCAGGCGATGCGCGCCCCGGCTTCCCGGGCGCGGCGCAGCACCTCGACGGTGAACTGCGAGTAGCGCTGCAAAGAAATCCCGAGGACGAGGTCACCGTCGCCGATCTGGGCGAGGCGGCGGACGATCCGCTCGGTGCCGCCGGTGCCGTCGAGCAGTTCGATCACCGGCAGGCTCTGCTCGAACAGTTGCTGGGTGAGGCGGGCGAGCGTGCTCGACACCCCGAGGCCGATCACGAACACCCGTCGCGCGGCGAGCAGCATCTCGACGATGCGCGTGCAGACCTCGGCGTCGAGACCGGCGAGGGCGCGGTCGATATCGTCGCGCGCGGCGGCGAGCGAAGCCTGCATCAGCGGCAGCGCCCGTGCCTCGCCGCCTTCGAGGCGCCGCACCTTCTCCACCGGTTCCAGCGTCCGCGCGTAGATCTGCAGGCACTCGGCGCGGAAGGCGACGAACCCGGAGAAGCCGAACTCGCGGGCGAAGCGGTTGATGGTCGCCACCGAGACTCCGGATACGGCGGCGAGGTCCTCGATTCCGAGGGTCGCCGCCTGAAACGGGTTGGCGAGCACGTAGTCCGCCACCGCGCGGTGAGACCGCGAAAGGGCGTCGCGCTGCGCGGCGATGCGCTTCATCAGGGGGGGATGGGGTTCCGGCGACACCGGCGGCGGGCTCCTGCGCAAAAATCAGGCGATTTGTAAAAAAATTTCCAAATCGACTTAGTTGTATCTAATTTTTGGGCATACGCAAAAATTTTTTTACAAAATTTTCGTCGTGGGGGTTCCAAGCGGCAACGCTCGCGGACGCGCGCGCCTCCGGCGGACGAAGGCGCCACGCCGGAAATCCCGGCGTTCGGCAGGGGCGGAACTGGCGGAACGGAAAAACCGCCGTCCGCGCGGCATTCGGCGGCGGCGTGGTACAGCTGGGGAATGCTCTAATTACTATTAGAGGATTGATTTATAAAGTATAAGTGTGATCGGATTTGAATGAGTGCCCTCCAAATCTAGGAGGTGCTACGGGTGGCATGTGTATGTCGTCACGTCAGTCCATCGGACTTGTATGACCTCTCCATCTGACAGGACTGTGAGGAATTCGGTTCCGGTATGGATGAAATTTCTGGTGTCTGCGACTCGGATCTCGTCCATTAAAAACTTGGTGCCGATCAACCCTCTGTGGACGTACACGGTGGCCGGATCGATTCCGTTGGCGGCGCAGAGTGCATCCACCTGCGCAAGGGGCACCCCGTTTACCCGCACAACGACACGGCCTTCCGGCCTTCCAACCCAATCGGTCGGTTGCGGCGACTCTAAACCGGAGATGTTTGCGACCGGAATGAACTTTCCGTTTTCGCGAGCGGTTCGCATTCGGTGCGCGGCTTGTTGAGCAATTTCAACCCCTTCCTTATACGCAGATTTAGACGCTAGCGCTTCCAATGCTCCAACGGCGAGCATGCCGCCGACCACCCACCCCGGCGAACCCCAGAGCCCCAATCCAGATGAAATCCCACCCATTTTTCCTGCAGCCGCCGACTGAAGGCGCATGGCCTCAAGCACTTCATCGCGAGGGCAAAGAAACACGGCAGAAATTTCTAGAGATTTTCCATTTCTGAGGCCGGTGACGATTAGGCTCATCTTTTCCTCCCCGTTCCGCCCAATGATGACGTTGAATGCAGAAATTTACTAGCCGCCCCGCGGAAGTGCCTTGTTTCTCCTAAACCTACTCCCTGGCAGGTTATCGTGGGAAAATCCCACATTATCGGGAAATCCGAGATTGCCGGGAAATCCGGCAATCAAGCCTATCCGGCCCGTGTCGTCTACATTGGCGGGTGGACGGGCTCCGCCTCATTAATTGTAGTTACAGAAAATCTTGACCCGCCGATTTATCGTATCTACATTAACGGACATGAACATCACCTACGATCCTCCGAAGCGGCTCGCCAACCTCGACAAGCACGGGATGGATTTCGCCGATCTGGAGGACGGGGTGTTCTTCCTGAACGCGCTCGTGGTGCCCGCGAACCAAGGGCGGTTCAAGGCCATCGGACGATTCGAGGACGGTGCCATAGCTGTGGTGTTCGCCGTGCTCGGAACCGAGGGGCTTGCCATCATCAGCATGCGGCCCGCGAGCAAGAAGGAAAGGAGCCTGTTCGATGCCCATCACCCGTAAGGACTACACCGACGCCGATATGGCGGTCGTGTCGGATAACCCGGAATGGACCGAGGCTGACTTCAAGAACGCCAAGCCGTTTGCCGATGCGTTCCCCGAACTTGCCCGCAAGCTGCGCGGGCGTCCAAAGTCCGAAGATCCGAAGCGGCAGGTAACGCTGCGCCTCGATGCCGACGTGCTGGAACATTTCCGCGCGGGCGGTCCGGGTTGGCAGAGCCGCATCAACGCCAATCTTCGAAAGGTCGCTGGGCTGAAATAGTCGCCGTCGAGGGTAGTATCCTATTAGGCACAATAAAAGGGCGGGCCGAAGCCGATTGATGGTCGAGTTGTTCGTCGCGCGGCTGCCGAGGCTTACGCCTCGGACTCGCACTGCTTCTGCGCCTTGAGGTCTTGCAACTGCTTTAGCCGGGTTTCGCCGGATAGCTCGGCCGCGTCACCTTCCATGACATTCCCAATCCCGAAGTCTCCCAGGAAACCGAGAACGTGCGCGCCGTTGGTATCGTGGCGGGACATCTTCACGTTCATCAGGAATTCTTGGGTCCGAGCGATATCGAGCTTGATATCTTTGCAGGTGAACTCCTGCTTTTCCGTCTCCGAAAGGGGCGTAGCCCTCCCGAACCGCTGCGTCGCGCACGCGGCAGCCAGCAGACACATGCCCACTGCAATCAGTCTTTTCATTATTATCTTCCCCCTGAGCGCCTGAAGCGGACGAGCGCCCGCCGTGAAATTCTGCTCTAGGTCATGGGGGGGGCTGCAAGTGAGCGTTGCTTACGGGATTGCCCCTTCGTCCTGCGTGTGGATTTCTCCCTTCCGCATCCAGGTGCAGAACATGTTACAGCCGGTCGCTTCGTTCGGATGGTGGCGCTTCATGTCCTCAATCTGTTGAGCCATGAGCGCCCGCATGTCTTTGGGCTTGGTGGGCGTGGCGGTGCTATCGATTTCGGCAGAGATCGGGGCGTTGAAGCCGCTCTCGATCTCGCGCGTAATGCCAGAGCCAGTCTCGAACCCTGTATGTGAAAAACGACAGGATTGCGCGGTGTTGGTGCGGTCCCTGGCGAGCTTCGGCGAAGGTAGCAAAATCGAATTTTGGTGCCGCTGGGGGATCTTAAAAATACGCCTAGTGAAATGATAAATCGTAGTAAGCCTTTATGCGAGGAGGCGGAGTACCCCCGAAAATACCCCAATTGTTCACATCCGAGTGGACGCTCCCTGTCCCGCAATTCCTGCGGTTGTTCTGTCGCGATCCTCGCCATCTGCGCTATCCTTGTGGGAAAGCTCTGGGGGGATGTCATGGGCTATGTCGTGATCGATGTAGAAACCGCAAACGCCGATCAGTCCAGCATTTGCGAGCTTGGGTGGGCGCTTGTAAGCGATGGTGCTATCGTTGGGGCTGGGGCTACGCTGTTGAACCCACAGTGCCACTTCGACTGCATGAACGTTTCCATTCATGGGATTCGCCCCGAGGATGTTAGGGGCGCGCCGACGTTCAGAGAGTTCTGGCCGCAGTTCGTTTCTGCGATTGGGGAAAGCGTGATCGCGTCCCACGGTGCCTTTGATCGAACGGCAATCTATCAGGCAGCAACCCGCTGGGAACTACCGCAGCCGCCTAATCCGTGGCTAGATGTCGCTCGCGTAATCCGTAGGGTTTGGCCGGATGTGTTCGCAGCACGCGGATACAATTTGGCCAACGCCTGCTCAGTTCTAGAGGTGGTGCTAGACCAGCATCATCGCGCGGAGGCGGACGCCGTTGCAGCGGCGGGAGTTCTGATAAAAGCCCTTGATGCCGCCGGTTGGACGGTTGACGAAGCTGTCCCCCGATCAATGGTGCGTATGAACGATAAGCGGTTCTACGCAGGTCCACCCGAGAAGGACGGGCCGCTCTCAGGAGAGGTGATCGTCTTCACGGGGAGTCTATCGATGCCAAGACGGGAAGCGGCATCTAATGCGCGCGCTCTGGGTGCGGAAGTTGCGCAGGGAGTCACAAAGTTGACGACGCTTTTGGTCGTTGGTGATGGCGATGTGGTGGAGCGAGATGCCTGCCTCAAAACCGCGAAGCACCGAAAGGCGGAAAGCTTGGTCATGAGTGGTGCAGCCAACATTCGCTTGATCTGTGAGCGAGATTTCAGGGCGCTTGCCGACGTTGAATGACGTTATGAAGCCTGCCCGGCAGTCAGGTTTCGAGGTGGGAATCTCCCACCTCCAACCCCGTGCCTCGCTGTAACAATCTCATAAAAACAGGTCTCTAGGTACTCCCCGCTATGGGGACTACCTCCGCCGTGCTCAGGATATTGTGGGAAAATCCCACAATATCGGAAAATCCGACATTGCCGGGAAATCCGGCATTGTGGGCGTTTCCCATATTGCCGGGAATCTCGGCAATTGAGCCTATTCAGTAAATGTTGCTCCGCAGTGCGGGCACACCTCGGCGAAGGATTCGACTCTCCCGCCGCAGCGCGAGCAGAGTTCGCCGCGCTTGCGTTTCTTCGCGTTCGTCATCGCCCACACCAAGGCTGCGATCCATCCAAGCGCCGTCCAGCCGAGTGTGATGTTCAGCACGGCAATCGCGTGCGCGTTCAGGTGATGCCGTGCATAGCCGATGAGAGCCGGGAGGAAGTAGGCGGCAAGGATCAAGGCGAGGAAGGCGTGTTCCTGCATGTTCATCTCCGAGAAGAAGGCGCAAATACGCCTAAATGGCGTATTATGCCCATGAGCTACATTTCAAGCGATGGGAGGTGCGATGTCTAGAACGGTGCGGCTCGTGGAGCCGATAAAGGCCGATGCGCTCTTAGATGCCGGGATATACGACTGTGAACCGCGCTTGTCCGGATATGGCGAGGGGCAAGAGGTGGTAGCCTACCGGCTCTATAGCCAGTCAACCGGCGCTACGGCGCGGGTCGATGCCGATACCTTCGCGGAAATGGTGGCGGCGGGTAAAATCGTAGAGTGCTAGACGACGAAGGGGCGGCCCGAAGGCCGCCCGTGCTGTTTCTCGCGCCTGTCGTTCGGTTCAGGCTGCGGTGATCCCGCCCGCCGTCACCACAGTCAGGACCGGCTTGCGGGGCGTGTCGGGGCGCATCTCCACGGCTTCGATGATGCGCGTGAGGCCACGTGCCACGGTGTCGCGGGCTTCGGGCGAGAGGTCCAATCCCGGCAGCATCGCGAGGATGGCGCGCAGCGGCTCCACCACCTCGTTGGAATAGCCGTCCATCGCGTTGACGTGCCGATATAGGGCCTCGATCAGAACCATGTTGAGGATCTGTTCCATAGTCTTCTCCTGTGAAAAATGCCCCTCCTGGGGGCTGTAGGGCGGGCCTTTCCCGCCGAATGGTCAGTGCCGCGTCCCGCTTCCTGGCTTCATCAGCCAAGCGAGCGTCGCGGCGGCTCGCTGCTGATCGCGCCTCAATCTTCATCGGAATACTCCTGCGCATCGGCGTCGGTAACGCCCTTTAGGGCTTGGGTCACGGCGAGGTTGGCAATAGCCCCGGACACCTCATCGCCAAGGACGAGGCCGGAAGACAGGACGGTGGATCCGGCGAGGAACCCCGGAATCTGAGCGCCGATCAGCCGCACGGCTTGGCGCGGAGTCTGTACGGCAAGCGTGTACGGCCCGCCATATTGGGCGAGCGCTCCATGAAGAACCAATCGCATTGGTGTAATCCTCACGCAGTCAGGCGGCCGTAGAGCGTCCCGCCGGGGCGCTGCTGGTCGCGCATGGTTTCGATGACGAACCCCTGAAGCTCGCGCTTCACCGCCGCGCCAACCTGATCGGCGAGGGCACTGTTCTGAGCGGCCGAGCCGCCGGAGGAATTCACGGACACGTTGACGGTCGAGTTGAACGTCGAGCCGCCCCCAGGGGCCACGCTGGCGATCTTCGGCGCGGCCACGGTGGACACCATGCCGCCGTCCGCGAAGGCGCGGATGCGGTTCTCGTTGATCGCCTCCAAGAGCGGCAGATAGCGGGAGGTCGCGTCCGCGTTCACCACGTATTCCCCGTTGGAGACAGTCGCCAGGATCGAGTCCGAACGCGGGCCTCCGGGGCCGGTGATGCGCCCGCCGTCCGCGAAACCGAACAGGTGGGAGGCGACGGTTCCAAGCGTGGGCAGAGCTGCTGCGCCGCTGATGCCGAGCGCGTTCTTGATCGGGTTGATGAAGGCGAGCTTGGCGAATTCCTGGTAAAGCTCCGAGGCCACCGCGCCGCCGATGTTGCGGAGGGCTTCCAGTGCCGAGGTGCCGTTCATCGCCATCTCGGTCATGGTCGAGCCGATACGGCTGAACACCTGATCGCCGAACGCGCCGATCTCGCCGATAATCGCCTGCTGCTGCTGAAGCTGTGCGTTCGCGTCGGCGATCGCGCGGGCGTTGTCGATGTACTTCTGAGCGTCCTCCGAGACGGTCGAACCGTACCGGCGCTCCATCTCCAACTTCGCCTGAAGAACCGCAAGCTCGGCGTTCTGCGCCTCGGTGGACTTGCCGACCATGCCGATTTTCGCCTGGATCAGCGAAAGCTCTTGCTGCTGACTGGCGATCCCGGTGTAGGTGGCGTCCTTGTTCGAGAGTTCCCGCGCCCGCATCTTGTCGGCGAGGAGCATGTCGTAGGTCGAGCCGGAGGCGGTAAGGCCCTGGTCCTCGAACTTGCGGCGAACGTCGATGTAGTCCTGCATCGCCTGCCGTGCGGCAGGCCCCTGCAATGCGGCGTTGGCGAGGTCTTCCTGATAGCCAAGCAGCCGGTTGTCGTTCAGCGCCTCGCGGTTCAGCGGGTTCATACGCGCCGCCGTCCGCAGGCCGGTTTCGCCGTTGACGTACGCTTGCCAGAGCGCCGCCTGATTGGGTGCGCCGTACTGCTTGTTGGCCGCTGCGATGATCTCCAACCGCTCGCGTTCAGCGTCGGTCAGGGCGCTTGCGGCCGCGATCTGCTGGCGATAGGTCGCGATCAGGTCGCTCGCGTCCTTCTGCTCTACAGTGCCGCCGTTGCCGGTGCCGGTGAGCGCCGCAGGCGTGCCGGTTGCGGTTTCCGGCCAGGGGATCAGGCCACCCGCAGACGGCACCTTTCCAGCTTCACCGTTCGCCAGGAGCCAATTGCTGTAGGACTGCCCGGCGAACGTTCCGGCGACGCCTCCGATAATGGCACCACCCGCGACGCCGAACGGCCCCAGGGGCGCACCCGCCATGCCGCCGGTTGCAGCGCCCGAAAGGCCGTACATGAGGCCCCCGCGCGCCACGAAAGCGTCCCCGGAGCTTTTTCCGGTGATGAGGTCCGCTCCGCCCTTCGCAAGCTGAGCCGAGGCGTCGATCAGATATTGGACATACGGCGAGGTCGCCAGCGCCTTGGTGAACTCGTTGATGTTGTTGGACAGGTCTTTTAGGGATTCGTTCAGCGGCCCCTTAACCTTGTCGGCGGCTTCCTGCATCTGCGGCAGGAGGAGTTGCATCGCCTCGTTCCACCCGCCGATGGCGTCGCGGCTGTTGTAGAGGCTGCGGATGTGGTCGCGCTGCTGCGGGGTCAGGAAGTTGTAGACGCGATCCAGGTCCTGCACGCCCGCGTAGCCCTTGCCGAAGGCGTCGGTCAGGTTCTTCACGGAATCGGTCAGGGAGGCAGCGCCCCCGGAAGCGTCGGCCATCGTCGGGGCAATGCGCGCGATCTGCGCGGAAACCCCGCTCGGCAAGGCGTTGGATCGCTGCAACTGCGTCAGAGCCGCGACGGATTCGGAGCGGGTGAAGCTCGATCCCGCCGACATGTTGAACGACATGCGTTGAAGCGTCGCCGCGTCCAAGCCGCGATTGCCGAACGCGATCCCCGCTGCGTTGAGGCTTCGCAGTTCCTTTTCCAGCGTGACCGCCTTGGCGATCAGTCCGGCGAATGCCAGGGTCGAAGCCGCGACACCCGCGACCATAAGGCCAGTCGGCGAGAAGATGCCCTTAAGTGTCGTGCTCCACCCACCGAAAACCTGAGAAATCTGCGGGCCTTGCTGCGCCAGAATCTGCAAAGGGCGCTGCCCGGTGATGAGCCCGCCCACCACATCGTTGATCTGGTAAGAAAGCTGCTGCATCTGGAACGCGGACAGCTTGGTGCTCTGCGCCAAGTCCACATGACCATTGGAGGCCGTCCGCACCTTCGCGCGCAGGGCTTCCATTTGCTTTTCCTGCTTCGCGTAAACCGCGTTGGCGAGCTGCGCGTTCTTGCCGCCCGCATCGCGGATCGCGGCGGTTCGCTGCATATCCTTCGCAAGGCGCTGCTCCGCCGCAGACATACCGGATAGCACGCGCTCGGCGCGCTCGTTGGCCTTCTCAAGATAGCGGGTCGCTTCGGAATACCGGTCTACGGTCCGCGTCGCCTGCGTCTGCGAAACCGCCAGCTTGTCGATGGCCGTCTTCGCCTGATCGGCACTCAGCCCGGTCGCCTCAAGCACCTTCATCAGCCGGGCCAAGTCTTCAGTGCCGACGCTGCGGATGATGAGGCTTACGATTTCGTCGCGGTTCGCCATATTGCGGTCCTACGGAAAACGGATGAAAGAAAGCGGGGTGGCACGGCTAGGACACGTGCCACCCCTTGGATGGCGTATTTGGCTCCACCATCCGGGCGACGCTCCCCAGGAGACCGAGAGCGCCGGTTGTTCGCCACGCCCGAAGGATGCGGGCCGCGAACTGTCGGGGTTACTTTCATGCTGCGGTGACTCGCCGACTTAAACCGCATCCGGTCCATGTCGGCGATGAACGCGCCGACACCCCACCGGCGGGGTCATTGAAAAGTGCGCACCGAAATCAAAGACGGGTGCGCACTCGGAGAAATGCCTATTAATCAAAGAATTGGCTTTTTGATTTCGGGCTTTCGGTACGCACCTGCGCACCTAATCAAAGAAATCAAACGTCCCGAAAATCGTATCCCGACAACGGGTTGTTACGATTTCCTGATGTGACTCAGTGCGCATTACGAATTCAAAAAATGCGGCGCGAGGTGCGCGTGCGCCCCGACCGGTGAGGAACCCCGTTTCGGTGGCAGAAATTTCACCCCCTTACCCCTTCCGAGGAGGCCCCGCGTCGGTTTCCGCTTCCCGGCAGACGATGTGACCGACGCGAGGTTCCCCGTCCTTGGGCTTACGCCACGGGGGCGAAGTCGGGGTGCCCCAGGACGATGACGGCAGACGACAGAGCGCCACTGGTCGCCGAGGCAACCGTCATTGCGACGCGGATGTATCGCTTGCTGCCGATGTAACCGACGCGCTGCACCACCTCATCGGTCGAGGCCGAAGAACAGGCGGTGAAGCTGCCCAGCAGGTCGGAGGCGGCAGCGGCGGTGAAGGTCGTACCGTCGTCGCTCTCTTCGAGGGCCGGGGTGTGGGTGCCGTCCGTGCGGGTGCCGAACTCGACCACCGCAACGGCGGAGCCGAAGCCGTTCAGGTCGGCGCTGGTGCCGTTGGCGGAGGCGGTGCGGGCGGCGGGCAGGAGCGACGCCACCACGCTGATGTTGTTCTTCAGGTCACGCATGGTTTGTTCTCCGTTAGGCCGCGATCTTGAGCTTGCGGATTGCTTCGGCCTTCGCCACGCCAGCAGCGACGCGACGGCGGGCATGGAAGCGGGTCATGCCGTTGGTAGCCTGCGAGTAGGGATCGCGCAGCACCGAGAGGGCCACGCGGTCGAAGATGCGGAAGCCGTTGCCGTAGTCGCCGAAGGCCACCGGGTAGGCATTTCCGGCGATATCAGGCATATCGGGCGCTTCAAGGACCGGACGGCCCAACAGGGTGGTGGTCGGGGCGTTGCCGAGGCCACCGGTAATCAGCAGGTAATCGCCCTGTGCGGTCTTCAGGGAACGGACGGTCGCGAGGGTGGCGGAGTTCATCACCCAGACGGCGTTCGCCCGATAGACCGAGGGAAGGTTGTGGTACATCGCGATCAGGCCATCCCCGGTGATGGTCGAGGCATTGCCCGACTTGTCGAACGCGATGTCGGCATGCTGCATGAACCCGGCGGGTTCCAGCGGGCCGGAGCCGTTCACGAACGCGGTGCCCTCCGCCTTGCCGAATTCCTCGGCGAAGTCGAAGGCCAGTTCTGCCGCGATATCGAGGGCGCTGTCTTCCAGGAGGCTGTTGGACACGTCCACATAGCAAGCCAGCTCGCGCACGGGGTAGCCGTTCTGCCCGAAGGTCGGGCCGGTGCCGGTGCGGGCCTCGGTCTCGCCCACCCAATGCGCGGTCATGGTGCCGGTGCGCTTCGGCAGAAGAACGGTCTGCGCCGAGGTGTTCGCCACGCGGGCAACCGAACGGATCGGAGAGAACTGCACGAGATTGCGCAGAAGCTCGGCGACGAACTGCGGCGGCGCGGTGTAGCCGCCGGCAGTGTCCGGGCTGACGGCGAGGGAGCGAATCTCCTCCGGGGCCATGCGTTCCGCGCCGCGACGAATGAACGCCTCGAACGCGCGGGTTTCGAGCGCCGGGCCATCGTTGCGTTGTTCCTGGGTGCCGGGGCGACGCAGGGCGGTTTCGGTGCGGTCCAGGCGGCTCCGCAGCTCGTTCATGCCTTCCTCGAAAGAGGCGAGGCGGGTGTTCGCGGTGCTGGTGAAGTTCTCCACCGCCGCGCGGATTTCCATCATGCCGCCGTCGTCGTGGTCTTCGGCTTCGGCGCGGGTTTCGATCTCCAACTTCATATGCTCATTCTCCGAAATGCCGCGCGCACGCGCGGAAGAAAGCGGCCAACTCTGCCGCACTGATCGCGGAGGGGATCTCCGCCCGAACGTCGGTCACGCGGGCAGTCGGGTTGCTCGGCAAACTGACGAGTGAAATTTCCACAAGGTCGATCTCTTCCAGCAGCCGCCCGCCGCCCGGCATGGCCTTAGCCTTTCGGGTGCGGAAGCCGATGCTCAGGCCGTTCAAGGCCCCTGCTTTCAGCAGCGAATAGGCTTTCCCGCCTTCGGGGGTGTCGGTCACAAGGCTGCCCTCGACCATCAGGCCCGCCATGTCTTCGCGGATGCCGGTCCACACCCCGATGGGCTCATCAACCCGGTGTTGCCACAGCATGAGCGGGCGGGTTCCCGCCGCTTTGTGCTGGGCGAGCGACGCCTTGAAGGCACCGGGCGCGACGATATCGCCGTAGCTGTCTTTCGCGCCGAAGGTGGCGGCGTACCCACGAAAAACCCCCGCGTCCGAGGGAGCGGGGGTGAACTTGGTTTCAAGGTCGAGTTGCCGTTTCATGCGGCCTCCTGCTTGTTGCCGCCGGAGGTCGGGGCCGGGGCGGTATTGACCGGGCGCATGTAGGTTTCGCCGCCCGCGTAGGGTCCGCGATTCTCCATACCTCGCGCCTCGTTGGGACTCAGCACACCCGAGTTGATCGCCTTCGAGTACGCCTCGAACCGGGCGGTGAGGTCGGCGCGGGCAAGGTCGTCCACCAGGAATTCAACGTAGTGGTCGCGGCGCTCCTCAGGACTGAGGCAGGTCAGGCGGAGCGCGTCCTGCCAGAGCCGCAGGATCGGCATGAGGCAGTATGAAAGGAACTGCTGCCCAAGCTGTTCGGCGTTGCTGTGCGTCGCGCGGTCGAGATTGCCGAGCAGGGTCAGTGGCACACGCCAGAGGCGCGCGACTTCCTCAAGTTGGAACCGGCGTTGTTCAAGAAACTGCGCATCAACCGAGGTCATGCCGAGTTGCTGAAACTCCATCCCGTCTTCCAAGATGATGGTCTTTCCCACCTTGTCAGCGCCCGTGTAGCGGCTGTCCCACGCCACCCGTAGGCGGTCCAAGATTTCCTTCGCCAACTTCTTCGGATGCTTCAGCATGCCCGCAGGCTGCGCCCCGTTCGCCATCAGCGATCCGGCGAGGATTTCACCGGCCAACGCGATGCCGATTGCCTCGCGCCCCGCCAGGACCGGGGAATCGCCTGTCAGCATGGAAGTGCCGATGCCGCGAACGTGGAAAATCTCGCTGCGCCCGTACTCGTGCACTTGGTTGTTGGCTTCGGTCACGCGGTAGATCGGTTCAAGCGTCGTGCTGTTCCGCGACACCGACACGGCGGAGGCGTCGAGCGGGATCAACTCCACCACCCGTCCGTCGCGGTCGCGGTTCGCATAGGCGTAGCAGTTGCCGTTCAAGGCCAGCGCGGTGGTCATCAACAAGCGAAACTCGCTCGCCGGGGTCCACGGGTTCGCCGCGTCGTTCAGGACCGCCTCAAGCGGGTGATCGCTGGCACGCTCGCGCCCGCCGTCCTCGGTGCGCCGGTAGACGTGAACCGGCAGGCTCGCCACGCTCTCGGCAAGCACCTTCACGGAGGCGAAGACCGCCGGGCAGCGCAGAGCCGTCGAGGGCGTCACGGACACCCCCGCAGCAGTCGGCCCAAGGCCGCCGAGAAGCGCAAGCGTCGCCGGGTCGGCCAAGCCGCCCGCCGCTTTCGTCTCCAGTCCCATCGCCTGTTTCAGTCGCTCGAACACGTTTCCTCGCTATTCGCACTCGAAAGCGGGCGGCAAGCTCGCCAGCCATGCGCGCGCAGCTTCGACGGGCACCAGGATTCTCCGATCCGAGCGCCGCGCCGGAATCTTGCCGCTTGCGATGTCTGCGTACGCCTTGGCGCGGGAAATTCCCGCCGCTTCCGCCAACTCATCGACGGTGAAAGCCAACCGATTGTCGGGATTGGTCAGCATGGTTTCCTCCATAGAAAAACCCGGCGCTCCATCGGGAGAGGGCCGGGTTCAGGACACAAGTTCCTATTATGTTCTCATGGTACCAGTCTGCTGCATCTGTGTCAAGTCCATCTGGTCCGTAGACTTCTGATAGCTCTACGCGGCTAGGATACGGTGAAGTTCCCGCAGGGCAACCCGAAGCATAGCGAGGCCGACACCCGTCCGCGTTTCTCCCTCGCTTATTGCCCATTCCTCGGCAGACCGGCCTTCGATGCAGACTTTCCTCAGGCCGCGAACTTGAATCCGCCCTAGCTGACCCTCGATCCGGCGCAGTTTCTGCTTGGCGCTATGCAGCACGGTGCAATCGGGAGCGCCGCCGCTCACCCGCATATCCCACTTCGCCGTTGGCGTGCTCTCAATCGCCGCCTCGTAGAGCGCCCGGTAACGGTCGCCGACTTCATAAAGGATTTCGTTCTCCGCTTTCGTAGCCCCCAGTTCGCCGCGTGCCGCGTGCCGTTCGAGTTGGGGTTGCCGTGATACCCGCTTCATGCCGCTTCGCCTCCGATGCTCAGGTTGCCGTCGATCCACTCGCGCAGCGCCCGCGCCGCCGTGTCGTTCAATCCGAACTTTCCCGCCAGGAAGTTGCTCAAGTGGCAGGGCGACAAGCCCAGCGTCAGGGCAAGCCGTTTCTGCGTTCCGCGCGCCTCGCCGATTAGTTTGCCCTTCGCATCCTCTCGGAGTTGATCCTCCGTGGACGCGGTGGTGGACGGCCCGCCGAGGAATTCCACAAGGTCGAGTTGGGCAAGGGAGGACGGGAGCGAATTGCCGTCCGACACAGGAACAGAAGAAGCGTCCCGCGAGGGTGATGATGGTGCACCCAGGGGGGTATCAGGGGGCGGGGGCGAGAGGGGGGCGAGTGTATAGTTATATTCAGTATGGTTTCCATACACGGTGGTTAGGTCGTAGGTGTTGCAATCTCCAATCTTGCCGGTGGCCTTGTGGACGATCCGCAGCATGCCGTAGGAGAGGAGCGCGCCCTTGGCGTTGCGGTATTTCTCGCGCCTCCATCCGGGGATTACCTCGGCTGCCGTCATGCCTGCGTCTGAGATAGCGAAGGGCTCTTTGCGCGCGCCGTGGGCAAGGATCAGCGTCAGCATCAGCATCAGGGCGTTGCCGTCGCCCTCGAACTGGTCGAGGAAGTCCTGAGACACCGCGAAACGGGGTTTCCCGTCCGCGTGCCAGAGACGGCCTTCGGCGCGCATCTTGATAATGGAGTTTGCAGTCTTCTCCACCTCCGCCTCCGGCAACGGCGGACGTAGGCGGGCGTTGATCTGATCGGCGAATGCGCGCACGGCGACGGGTGATGCGCCGGGGTTTCTTGCCGCCCAACCGTGTACCTCCCGGAACAGGCGGTCATTCCGCGTCCCAACGTCGCCGTGTATGGTTTCCGTACACCGAGAGAGGGGTACGACCTTGGGACTGTCTCCCCCGTGTATGGTTTCCGTACACCGCATGAACGGGAGCGATCCGAGGTCGCCCCAGTCGCCACGCCGGAACGTGTACGGTTTCCCGACATGGGGGCCGGATGTGCGGATCGATGGCGGGATGACGACATAGCCGCCATGCCCCTTGATATCGACCGCAAGCCCCTCAGACCGGAGATTGCGGCACCGCTCGCCGTTGTGGCGATACCAGAGATGTACGCCCCCGCTCGGCGTCTGCGTCTGCAAGGGCGTATCGCCGTAGCGTTCCAGCATGGCCGGGATCAGCGCCGCGTCATCGATATCAACGATAGTCACGCCCGAGAGATGCGCCAGCGCCCCGATATTCGCATCGCCGAACTTCTGGAGCAGCTTGGCGAGGTGCTTCCCGCCCGGACGGCGCTTCCACTTGCCGAAGCCGGAAACGAGAGGTTCTTTCCCCTGATCTCCACCGAGAGGCAGGACGGCGATGCCCAGGCGGGCGAGGTCTTCCGCGTCGGAACCGAAGGGACCGGTCATGCGGCACCCCGCTTTGCAGTGTAGATGCCAGCGCCGTGGGTGCTGTCTGGTGCGATGAAGACGATACCTGCGGTTTCGAGGGCTGATTGGATCGCCGCGAGGCTTCGTGCCCGGATCGGCGGAATTCCGTCAACCGCTTCGGCCCGCTTCACCGTCGGCGTGGAAACCCCGGCCAGTTCGGCGAGCTTATCGGACGAGATTCGCAGGATCGCGCGCGCGGCGCGTAGTTGAAGGCCGGTCAGCATGGCGCGGCCCTCAGGCGGCGTCGTCGGCGGTCGGGAAGGCGGAGGGGAGGGACTTCGCCCAGGCTTCCGCCGATTCCAGCGAAATGCGGGTGCAGCGGCCAATCTTGACCGCGCGCAGCTTGCCGGTCTTCAGAAGCTCGTAGGTGAGGGTCGAGCCGATGCCAAAGCGGGCGCGGAATTCGGAAATCGAGAGATACTGCATTGCCATGTCCTTTCGTTAAGGTGATGGCGGTCACCGGCGTGACCGTACGGAACATGACAAGAGTAGGAAGACAGGGAACGGGATGCTTATGGAGTTTAAAGCGTGATCTGTGCTGTGTTTTCGCCGGAACGATGGAGAAAATTACTCGTCTCTGCCGATCTTTTCACCATCTAGGACCGCTCGGGCCATACTTCCGGCGCTCGCGCTTATCCCAAGAGCCGCATAGGTGTTTTCCAGAAAGCCAATAAATTCGCTCGATGCTCGCTGCCCCTCAAGATGGTCATTGACCTGCACCGAAATGCTCCCGCGTGTTGCTCTCTTTCCCGTCAGGTCTTCGTATGCCTCTTTCGCGGTAGCAGCGATGACCTTCGCGAGTTTCTTGCTCGGGCGGCCTGTTCTGGTTCCTGGATGCGATGCTTGAGCCTTAAGCCTTTGGGCCGCCAGGCGTGTTGGCCGTAGAAGGGCGTCGCTTTCGTTGCGGAGTCGCCATATCGGGTTACCCCCTGGCTGGCCGAGCCACGTCTGGATTTGGTGGGTGATCTCTTGCGCAAGGGGATCATTCAGATAGTCGCCGGGCAGCGGTTCCCAGATGAG
Organism: uncultured Alphaproteobacteria bacterium; assembly: GCA_900079695.1. Lineage (NCBI taxonomy): Bacteria > Pseudomonadati > Pseudomonadota > Alphaproteobacteria > uncultured Alphaproteobacteria bacterium. Next base: position 2,184,022 of record LT599022.1, on the reverse strand, counting down.
CTTGTCTATCCGCCCTGACGGCTGCTCTGGCTTGGCTGGGGTCGTTGCTAAGGCTTCCGCCAAGACGCGCCACGCGCTGGGCGAAAGGCCCTCAATGCATTTACCAAGATCGCGGATCAGTTGCCGTAGCGTCTCGATCTGCTTGAGGTCGGCTTGAGGGCTAGCGTCATGTTGGCGCTCTTTCATCGAGACGCCATGTTTCCCAGTGCTCGTGATCCCTCCCATTATGGCGCGGGCTGCAATCGCGTAGCTGTGGACGTCTTTCCGGATTTCACGGCCAGAGAGAATGGGTAGTGCCTCGATGGCTGCACTGAGCGCCTTCTGCTTTCCACCCACTGATGACGTTTCGCGTAGAAATTGGTCAAAGTCCATCACGCCCTCCGCTGGGCTCCGCAGTGGTCGGCGGGGAAGCGCGGTGCGGTTCCGCGCGTTCGGGAGCTACCCTATCCCCGCCGATCTGGATCAGGACGCCGCGTCTTCGGTGGCGTCCATGTGCTTTGGAATGCGTACCGTGATCGTCTCGCCGTCTTCGGCAAAGCGTGCGCCGTATCGGATCAGTGCTTCCTCCAGGGCTCGGAGGGACGAGAGCTTCGGGTCGCCTGCGTCGTTCTCGATATCCACAAGCGTCTGCCTGCTGATGCCAGCCGCCTTGCACAGGTCGGTTTGGCTCAAGCCCAGCATCGCCCGAGCGCCTTTGACGTGTCTGCCTTCCATTGTCTCGTCCTTCCTCGCTCCGCCGATTCGGTGAATGTCACCAATCAGGCTGCGTTTCGCGTCTTATCGGAAAGCCCGCCTTCAATAGTCTTCTCGATGCTCAGAACGGCGTCGCCAAGAACGCCGAGTGCATCGCGTTGAGGGGCGCAGTCTGACGTTTCCAGGCAGTAGAGGATATCCCGGAGGCCAGCCAGTGCGCGCCGCGCCGCGTCCATTGCGGCCATATCCACTTCGTAGACAGTGCGGCTCATGACGCCATCCCTCCGAGTATGCCCGCCGGAAGCAGGCGCTTCGCGTCCGCGATGATGGCGCGTGCGGTTTCGGCTTCATAGGTGTGGTCGTCATCTTCGGGGGCTTCGATTCCGTCGCCGTGGAAATCGGCGGCGGCGTAGGCTTTCGCGGCCATGCCCGCCGCCGTGACCGCCGGAAGCGCCATCAACTCGCCCCAGAGGCGGCGGCGCTCGTCGCACATGCGATCCGCAACATCGTCCGGAACGTCTTCGGCTTGGAATTTGGCGCGGTGCTGACGGCAGATGGTCGCCCACGCCCGGAAGGCGTCGAGAACCGGCGCGTCGGGGTCGGTCTGTTCCGTGCCGATCAGCCGCAGGATGTCCGCGCGGAGGAGGTCTGCCCAGCGCCGCAAGGCGGGGTGGCCCATCTCTTCCAGCTCGAGGTCGTCAATCCCTTCAAGTTCGCCAGAGAAGTTCCGCAGTTTCCATTCAAGGTCCTGGAGGCAGGCGCTTTCGATGTCCATGACTCGGTCCATCGTCTCGCAGAAAAAGGAATTGAGTGCGTCGTCGTCAACCACCGGGATCATATCCGGGGTGAAGTTCCCAACAACATGTCCGAGGGCAACCAAGCCCTTTACGTTGAACGCACTCGCGCGTGTGGTAGTCTGCACTCCGTCCATGATCCGATCTCCTAAATCGGGTTGAGGATAGAGCCGAGGCAGTGGGTCCAGCACCGCCTCGGCTCGCTCTATCCGGGGCTATTGTCCCCCGGATAGTCTGATGACCTTCGCGCCAAGGCGGAGGCCGTCGAGGTGGTCGGCATATGCCTGCATCATCTTCCGCCGCTCGGGCAGGTGTTCCGCGTAGTTATAGGCGCGGCGAACGCTGTTGCCTTCGGCGTGCGCAAGCTGGCGCTCGATGGCGTCGCGGTTCCATCCTTGCTCGTTCAGAAGCGTGCTGGCCATGCTGCGGAAGCCGTGGGCAACGATCTCGTCCTTGCTGTACCCCATGCGCCGGAGGGCGGCGTTCAGCGTTCCGTTGCTGATCGGGCGCAGTACGGTGCGTTCCGAGGGGAAGAGGTATCGCCCCTTGCCGGTGAAGGGGTGAAGCTCCGCCAGCACTTCCAAGGTCTGCTTGGCGAGCGGGACGATGTGGGTCTGCCGCATCTTCATCTTCGCCGCCGGGATGCGCCATTCCGCCGCGTCGAAGTCGATCTCCGACCATTCGGCGTGGCGTAGCTCGCCGGGGCGAACGAATACATAGACGGCCATCCGCAACGCCAGCACGACCACGGGGGAGCCTTCATAGTCCCAGATGGCGCGCAGCAGCGCCCCCACGGACTTCGGCTCGGTGATGCTCTGCTGATGGGTGGTGGTTTCCATCGTCAGCGCGCCCCGCAGGTCGCGCGTGGGGTCGGATTCCACATAGCCGCAGGCGACTCCGTAGCGGAACACCTGTCCGCATATCTGAAGCGCCCGCCGGGCAGAGTGGGCGTGTCCGCGTTCCTCGACGCGCCGAAGCGGCGTGAGGATCTGGCGCGGCACAATCGACTTGATGGGGAGATTGCCCAGGTCGGGCAGGAGGAACTTGTCGAGGCGGTGGCGGATGTGCCGGGAGGTGATTTCGGCGACGGCGGCCGCGCGCTTCACATACCATTCCTCGGCGACGGTCGCGAAGGTGAGGCCGTCTTCCACCGCTTTCGCCTTGGCGGCTTGCTTGGCTGCGCCGGGGTCGACCCCGAGGGACAACTGCTTGCGGGCCTCGAATGCCAGCTCGCGCGCGGTGGCGAGGCTGATTTCGGGGTATTTTCCGAGGCTCAGAAGCTTTTCCTTGCCGCCGAAGCGGTACTTCAATCGCCAGAGTTTTCCGCCGGTTGGCGTCACGTTGAGGAAGAGTCCCTGTCCGTCGAAAAGCTTGTAGGCTTTTTCGCGCGGCTTGGCCGAGAAAACAGCGGTATTTGTGAGGGTTACAGCCACTTGGGGGGTATCGCCTCCGCTGGGGGTATTCCGACAATCGAATTCGGATACCCCGTGCTTTCTACCCCGAGAAATACCCCCAATTTCGGCGGGTGTCAACGAGGTTCGGCGAAACGCGGCGAAGCTATTATGTGAAAAATGCCAGGGATTGTGCGGTGTTGGTGCGGTCCCTGGCGAACTTCGGCGAAGGTAGGAAAATCGAATTTTGGTGCCCGCTGGGGGATTCGAACCCCCACGCCCTTGCGGGCAACGGATTTTAAGTCCGGTATGTCTACCAGTTCCATCAAGCGGGCGGCGCGGACGAAACTAGCGCGGGCGGGCTCCGGCTGACAAGAGACGACGGCCGTTCCCGCTCGGGGGAACGGCCGTCGTGGCCGCTGCGCGGGCTCGGGAGGTTACGGCACGCAGCGGGAGGAGAGGGTCTTGCTGCCGTCGGCGTTCGCCGCCACCGTGGAGACCGCGCGCTGGTTGCCCTGATTGAGGCAGTAGAGGTCGGCGTTGCGCTGCGCGGAGAGGAGCTCCTGGTCGGTGCGGACGGTGTGGCTGGTGCCCGGCATGTAGCTGGCCGAGGGTTGGAGCGCCGGGGTGCTCGGCACGCAGTCGAACACCACCTGCTTCTTTCCGTCGGCGGTTTCGGAGATCATCTTGGTGCTCGGCACCGCCTGGAACTGGGTGCAGTAGAGGGTCGCCTTCTGGTTGGCGGAGATCAGTTCCTGGTCGCCGAGGTAGGTGTAGGTCACGCTCGGGTTCTCGGTGCGCACCTGCTGCGGCGGCGAGGACTGCTGCGCGCACGCGGCGACGAAGAGTGCGGAGCCGAGGACCAAACCCGCGCTCGCGGCGCGTGTGAACGTCGTTCCGATCATGTCGGCCTTCCTCCTGTTCGGAGGCCGCGCCCGCGGCTTTCGCCTGCCGGGCCGGCCCGGGGTTGGGAGCCGCGGGGCGCCGAACCCGCCAAGTCGTCGGGCGGAGGTCGCGCCGTTTCGACGTGATATCGACGCGTCTGTGCGGCATTCCGGTGAGTAACGTCAAAAACGGGGATTCGGTTTCGGCGGTCCGGCAAAAATCCTCGTCGCTCCGGATTGCGACGAAATCCCCGGCATCGACGAAACTTTTATGCGGCGAAACCGTTTCTTGTTGCGATATCCGGCGGAGTGTTTGGGAGAACTTGATGGACATGACCGCAGTGAAGCAGCGCGTCGAGGCGGGCGATCCCTCGCGGCTCGGCGCGACGTGGGACGGCGAGGGGACCAATTTCGCCCTCTATTCGGCGTTCGCCGACCGCGTCGAACTCTGCCTGTTCGACGACGACGGCCGCGAGACCGCGCGCATCACCCTGCCGGAATACACCAACGAAATTTGGCATGGCTATTTGCCCGGCGTCGGCCCCGGCACGCTCTACGGCTATCGCGTCCACGGCCCCTACGACCCCGAGAACGGCCACCGCTTCAATCCCCACAAGTTGCTCGTCGACCCTTACGCCAAGGCGCTGTGGGGCGCGTGGGACTGGACTCCGGCGCACTACGGCTACGACCTCGACGGTGACGATCTCACGTTCAGCACCCTCGACAGCGCTCCGGCGATGCCGAAGTGCGTGGTCGCGCTGCCGGAGATGTTCAACTTCGAGAGCGACGAAAAGCCGAAGGTGCCGTGGTCGGAGACGATCGTCTACGAGGCCCACGTGCGCGGCCTGACCCGGCGCGAGCCGCTGATCCCCGAGGCGCAGCGCGGCACCTTCGACGGCCTCGGCCATCCGGCGACGGTCGACTATCTCAAGAGCCTCGGCGTCACCTCGGTGGAGTTGCTGCCGGTGCAGTTCTTCGTCGACGATCCGTTCCTGGTCGCGAAGGGGCTGCGGAACTACTGGGGCTACAACACTCTCGGCTTCTTCGCGCCGCAGCGCCGCTACCTCGGGCCGAAGGGGATGCTCGGCTTCCGCGACATGGTGCGCGCCTTCCACGACGCCGGCATCGAGGTGATCCTCGACGTCGTCTACAACCACACCGCCGAAGGCAACGAGATGGGGCCGACGCTCGCCTTCCGCGGCATCGACAATCGCAGCTACTACCGCCTGATGCCCGACGCGCCGCGCCACTACATCAACGATACCGGCACCGGCAACACCCTCAACATCACCAATCCGCGGGTGTTGCAGATGGTGCTGGATTCGCTGCGCTACTGGGCCACCGACATGCACGTCGACGGCTTCCGCTTCGATCTCGGCACCATCCTCGGGCGCGAGGCCCACGGCTTCGACCCCCACGGCGGTTTCTTCGACGCGATCAACCAGGACCCGGTGCTGAGCCGCGTCAAGCTGATCGGCGAACCGTGGGATATCGGCCCCGGCGGCTATCAGGTCGGCGGCTTTCCCCCCGGTTTGGCGGAGTGGAACGACAAGTATCGCGACGCCGTGCGCGACTTCTGGCGCGGCGAGCCCGGCCTGCTGGGGGATTTCGCCGCCCGCCTCGCGGGGTCGGGCGACGTCTACGACCTGCGCGGGCGGCGGGCGTGGTCGAGCGTAAACTTCGTCACCGCCCACGACGGCTTCACCCTCGCCGATCTCGTCAGCTACGACGAGAAGCACAACGACGCCAACGGCGAGGACAACCGCGACGGTCACGATCACAACCGCAGCTGCGGTTACGGCGCCGAGGGTCCGACCGACGATCCGGAGATTCGCGCCCTGCGCGAGCGACAGAAGCGCAATTTTCTCGCCACCCTGTTTCTCTCCCACGGGACCCCGATGCTGCTGGGGGGCGACGAATTCGGCCGCAGCCAGGGCGGCAACAACAACGCCTATTGCCAGGACAACGAAATCTCCTGGATCGACTGGGAGGGCATCGACGACGACGGCCGCGCCCTTCTCGACTTCGTCCGCCGCCTGATTGCCCTCCGCCGTGCGCAGCCGCTGTTCCGCCGCGACAGCTTCCGCGACGGCATGGAGGTGCGCTGGATGACCCCGGCGGGCGCCGAGATGGGGCTCGACGACTGGGCGAGCCCTGCGAATGCGCTCCAGGTGCGGCTGATCCGTCCCGATCTGGTGCCGCAGCCGGTGTGGAGCGACGCGTTGCTCGCCTTCAACGCCTGCGCCGAGCCGGTGCGCTTCGTTTTGCCGCCGCGGCCGCGCGGCTGGACCGTCGAACTCGACACCGACATCGACCATCACGAAAAAATCGTCGTCAGGGGCGGCGGGGAAGGGATCGAATTGACCGGCCGCAGCGTTGTTCTGTGCGTCTGAGGGTCACACTCCCCCCCCGTGGCCGGAAAGACCGGGGACGGGAGCCGGCCGTCGGCTCCCGTCCCGCATGCCGTCTTGCGCCGCCGCTCCGGGCGGCGTACTTAAGGGGCCGTTGTTTCCCCGAGGCGGCGCGTTGTCCCGATGATCGAATTCGACCAAGTCACCATGCGGTTCGGCGAACTCACCGTGCTGGACCGCATCAGCCTGTCGATCGGCGAACGGCGGGTGGCGGTGGTCGGCGCCAACGGTTCCGGCAAGAGCACCTTCGCACGCCTGCTCAACGGTCTCGTCGCGCCCACCGAGGGGCGCGTCCGCATCGACGGCCTCGATACCGCGAAGGACGCCCGCGCGGTGCGGCGCAAGGTCGGCTTCGTCTTCCAGAACCCCGACAATCAGATCGTCTACCCGCTGGTCGAGGAAGACATCGCCTTCGGGCTCAAGAACCTCAAGCTGCCGAAGGCCGAGATCGCCGCCCGCGTCGACGCGGTGCTGGCGCGCTACGGCATGGAGAGCCTGCGCCGCCGCCCGGCGCACCTCCTCTCCGGCGGGCAGAAGCAGATGTTGGCGATTTCGGCGGTGCTGGTGATGGAGCCCGATTACGTCGTCTTCGACGAGCCGACGACCCTGCTCGATCTGCGCAACAAGCGCCGCGTCACCCGCGCCATCGCCGAGATGCCGCAGACCGCGGTGGTGGTTTCCCACGATCTCGAATTCCTCGAGGACTTCGAACGGGTGCTGGTGTTCGAAGGCGGCGGCATCGTCTGCGATGCGCCGCCCGCGGTCGCGCTGCCGTTCTATCGCGACCTGATGGCGGCGACTCCGGATGTTTGAGATCAGCCTCGCGCGCGAGACCTGGCTGCACCGCCTCCCCGCCGGGGTCAAGCTGGCGGTGCTGGCGCTCGCGGGCGCGGCGGTGTTCCTGGTCGGCGACCATCGGGTGCTCGGCGGCTTCGTCGGCGTCGCGGTGCTGCTGCCGGTTTCGGCGTGGCTGCCGATCCGCGCGGTGGCGAAGCAGTGCCTGCCCGCGGCGATCCTGATCGCGCTGCTGGCGCTGTTTCACGTCCTTACCGGCGAGCCGGAAACCGCCTTCGAGGTTTCCGCGCGCCTCGGCACGGTGATCCTTCTGGCGGTGACGCTCACGCTCACCACCCGCGTCTCGGCGATGGTCGAGGCGATCGAGACGGCGGCGCGCCCGCTCCGCGCGATCGGCGTCGATCCCGCCAAGGTCGGCTTGACACTCTCCCTGGCGATCCGTTTCATACCCGTGCTGTTCGCGCTGGTCGGCGAGGTCCGCGAGGCGCAGAAGGCGCGCGGCCTCGAAGGCAACGTCGTCGCCGTGGTGATGCCGCTGCTGGTGCGCACCCTCAAGATGGCCGACGACCTCGCAGACGCGATCGCGGCGCGCGGCTACGACGCCGAATGACGGAAAGGATACTCCGCAGATGACGGTCAAGGACATGGTTTACGCCGCGCTGTTCGCGGCGCTCACGGCGGCGCTCGGGCTGCTGCCGATGGTCGCGGTGCCGGGGCTGCCGGTGCCGATCCACGCCCAGAGCCTCGGCGTGATGCTGGCGGGCGGCGTTCTCGGCGCGAAGCGCGGCGGCCTCGCGATGGTGGTGTTCATGGCGCTGGTGGCGGCCGGCCTGCCGCTGCTCTCCGGCGGTCGCGGCGGCATCGGCATCTTCCTCGGCCCGACCGGCGGTTTCGCCCTCGGCTATATCCCCGGCGCGTTCGTCACCGGCTGGTTCGTCGAGCGCTTCTGGCCGCGCCTCAACTTCGTCGCCGCGATGGTCGCCTGCGCGATCGGCGGCATCGGCATGGTCTATCTCCTCGGCATTCCCTGGCTCGCGGTGGCGGCGAAGATCAGCTTCGCCAAGGCGGCCGCCGGTTCGCTCGCGTTCGTCCCCGGCGATCTCGTGAAGGCGGGGCTCGCCGCGCTGGTGGCGGTGTCGATGAAGAAGTCCTATCCGATGATCGGCCGCCGCTGAGCCCGGCGCGGCGGCGGGCGAACCGCGCGACTGGACGGGCGGCGCCGCGTGGGTAAGAATGCCCGGGATTTCCGTAGCCCGATGCGTTGGTCGATGCTTCCCGATCCCTTGCGCGCGTGGCTGGAGCGCAGCTGGATGCGCCGCCTCGCGCGGCAGAAGGTGCGCTCCAGCGAGCCCCTGATGATTCTGCTGTGCGCGCCCCTCGGCGCGTTCGTCGGGCTGGTCGTGGTGGGGCTCCACGCGCTCGTCTCGTGGCTTCACGTCGTCGCGTTCTCGCTGCCGCCCGGGGCCAGTCTTTCCTCCGGCGTCGGCGCGGACCCGCTGCGCATGCTGGTGGTGCCGGCGGCGGGCGGCGCGGCGCTGGCGCTGTTCGCCGCGCTCGGGCGGCGGTTGCGGCCGGGCGGCGTCGTCGACCCGGTCGAGGCGAACGCGCTGTTCGGCGGGCGGATGTCGCTGCGGGATTCCTTCCGCCTCGTCGGCGCGACGATCGTCTCCAACGCCGCCGGGGCGTCGCTGGGGATGGAGGCGGCCTACAGCCAGATCGGCTCCGGGGTGCTGTCGCGCGCCGGCCAGTGGCTGCATCTGCGTCGCGCCGATCTCCGTATCTTCGTGGCGGCGGGGGCCGCCGCCGCGATCGCCGCGGCCTTCAACGCGCCTCTCGCCGGGGCGTTCTATGCGTTCGAACTGGTGCTCGGCAGCTACAGCCCCGCGGCGCTCGCGCAGATCGCTACGGCGGCGCTGGCGGGCACCTTGACGATGCGGGCGACCGTGGGCGTCGCGCCGATCTTCGTCGTCGCGCCGCAATCCGCGGCGCTCGACGCCTGGGCCTATCCGCTGTTCGCGGCGATCGGCGTCGCCGCCGCCGCAATCGGCATCGCCACCATGCGCGCCGCCACCACCACCGAAAAGCTGCTCTACCGCCTGCCGCAGCCGCGCTGGATCGGACCGGCGATCGGCGGCGCGCTGATCAGCGGCATCGCCGTGGGGTTTCCGCAGGTGCTCGGCAGCGGCCATGGCGCGATCCAGGCGCTGCTCGACGACACGCCGGGAATTCTGCCGCTGCTGCTGCTGCTGGTGGCGAAGGCGCTCGCCTCGGCGATCTCGGTGGGCTCGGGGTTCCGCGGCGGTCTGTTCAGTTCGTCGCTCTATCTCGGCTGCCTGTTCGGCGCTGCCGCCGCGCAGGCGATCTGCGCGCTGGTGCCGCAGTTCGCGGCGCAGCAGACCGCCTTCGCCCTGGTGGGGATGGGGGCGGTCGCGGCGTCGGTGGTCGGCGCGCCGGTGACGATGGTGCTGCTGGTGCTCGAAGCCACCGGCAGCTTTCCGCTCGCGCTCGGCGTGCTCGCGGGGGTCGTCACCGCCGCCACCGTCACCCGCTACACCTTCGGCTATTCGTTCGCGACTTGGCGCTTCCACCAGCGCGGCAAGCGCATCCGCTCGCCGCACGACGTCGGCTGGATCGCCGATCTGACCGTCGTCCGTCTTCTCCGCGGCGACGCGCGCACGGTGCGCGATAATCTGCCGCTGCTGCGGCTGCGCGAGGAGGTGCCGCTCGGCAGCCGCACCCGGGTGTTCGCGGTGGACGAGGCCGAGCGCTACGTCGGTTCCATCGACGTCGCCACCGCCCACGATCCCGACCTCGACGCCGCCGCGCCCGGACTGGTGGCGGGCGATCTCGCAAGCCATCGACACGTGTTCCTGCTGCCCGAGATGAACATCCGCATGGCGCTGATGCGCTTCGAGACGTCGGAACTGGAAACCTTGCCGGTGTTGGCGGGCGGCGAGGCGCGCCGGGTGCTCGGCTACGTCACCGAGGCCTATGCCCTGCGCCGCTATTCCCGCGAGATGGAAAGCCTGCGCAACGCCGAACTCGGCGAACGGGGGCCGCTCAGCGGCGAAGCCGCCGAAGACTGACGCCCGCGCCTCGCCCCGCGCGGGGCGAAAAAAACCGTCGCGGGTTCTTGCCCGATCCTAACGGAATACATAGCTCCATAAACCTAAAGTAATAGCAATGAGCGGCGGGCGCTTCCGCCGGTCTGCGCCTATTCCCGGCCGGGTCGAGGCACGGCCTCCCCGAAGGCCGGAGTTTCCGGGAGGATGCCTATGGAGATCAGGAAAGTCGCCACCATCGACGACGTGACCGAGGCGGAGATCGCGGTCCACCTGCGCGAGGAGGGCTACCACCATCCGCCGCCGCGCTTCATCGCCCAGGCCAACCTCACCGATCCGGACATCTACCGCCGTTTCAGCCTCGACAATTTTCCCGAGTGCTTCAAGGAATACGCCGACCTTCTGAGCTGGGACAAATACTGGGAAAAGACCCTCGACACCTCGAACGCGCCGTTCTGGCGCTGGTTCGCGGGTGGGCGCCTCAATGCCTGCTTCAACTGCGTCGACCGCCACCTCGACAAGCACCGCAACAAGACCGCGATCCATTTCGTCCCCGAGGACGAGGACGAGCCGATCCAGCACATCACCTACCAGGAACTGTTCATGCGGGTGAACGAGCTCGCGGCGTTCCTGCGCAACTTCTGCGGCCTCAGGACCGGCGACCGCGTCACCCTGCATCTGCCGATGACCGCCGAACTGCCGATCACGATGCTCGCGTGCGCGCGCATCGGCGTGATCCACTCGCAGGTGTTCTCGGGCTTTTCCGGCCGCGCGGTGGTCGACCGGATGATCGACAGCGGCTCCTCGATCCTCATCACCATGGACGGCTACTACCGCAACGGCATCCTCCAGAATCACAAGGCTCAGGCCGACGAGGCGTGCGAGCACGCCCAGGTCCACGACTTCCATATCGACAAGGTGTTGATCTGGCAGCGCCACCCCGGCCGTTACATCGGCAAGCGTCCGCTCGTCGAGGGTCGGGACTTCATCGTCAACGAGATGCTCAAGGACTACCGCCACACCACCATCGACCCGGTGTCGATGCCCGCCGAGGCGCCGCTGTTCCTGATGTACACCTCGGGCACCACCGGCAAGCCCAAGGGCTGCCAGCATTCCACCGGCGGCTATCTCGCCTACGTCGCGGGCACCTCCAAATTCATTCAGGACATCCACCCCGAGGATGTCTACTGGTGCATGGCCGACATCGGCTGGATCACCGGGCATTCCTACATCGTCTACGGTCCGCTGGCGCTCGGCGCGTCGACGGTGGTGTACGAGGGCACGCCCACCTATCCCAACGCCGCCCGGCCGTGGCGCATCGCCGAGGAGCTGGGCGTCAACATCTTCCACACCTCGCCGACCGCGATCCGCGCGCTGCGCCGCGCCGGGCCCGACGAGCCGAAGAAGCACAACTACCGCTTCAAGCACATGACCACGGTGGGCGAGCCGATCGAGCCCGAGGTGTGGAAGTGGTATTACGAGGTGGTCGGCAAGGGCGAGGCGGTGATCGTCGATACCTGGTGGCAGACCGAGACCGGCGGATTCCTCTGCTCCACCGTGCCGGCGCTGCATCCGATGAAGCCGGGCAGCGCCGGGCCGGGGGTGCCCGGCATCCATCCGGTGATCTACGACGACGACGGCCACGAGATTCCGCGCGGCGCCAACCGCGCGGGCAACATCTGCATCCGCAATCCCTGGCCGGGGATCTTCCAGACCATCTGGAACGACCCGGAGCGGTTCGTGCGCTCCTATTACGCGCGCTACAACAAGAAGGAGAACAGCACCGACTGGCGCGACTGGCCGTATTTCGCCTCCGACGGCGCGGTGCAGACCGAGGACGGCTATTTCCGTATTCTCGGCCGCATCGACGACGTCATCAACGTCGCCGGGCACCGCCTCGGCTCCAAGGAGATCGAGAGCGCCGCGCTCACCGTCGCCGAGGTGGCGGAGGCGGCGGTGGTGCCGGTGGCCGACGAGATCAAGGGCCGCATTCCCGACCTCTACATCGCCCTCAAGCCCGGCTGCCGCCCGAGCAAGGAGCTGCAGGAGCGGATTTCCGCGGCGGTGGTGGAGGAGATCAGCCCGATCGCCCGGCCGCGGCGGGTGTGGATCGTCCCCGACATGCCGAAGACCCGTTCGGGCAAGATCATGCGGCGTGTGCTCGCGGCGATTTCCGCCGGGCAGGACACCGGCGACGTCTCGACTCTCGCCAACCCCGAGGTGGTCGCCGAACTGCGGAAGATGGCGCAGGCGTCGTAACCTGTCTTGTTAAATTTGTAAAATCGCGGGCGGTCCCGACGGGGCCGCCCGTCGTGCATTGGCGAATCGGGCCGGAATATTTTGAAAAGCCGAGAAAATTCTCCCGCGGTACGGGCGCGCCGCCGCTCCGGGAAAAACGATTGCGCGTCTGCGGGCGTCATCCGCGAGGCTCGCCTAACAACATCTTGACACGTTCGCCGCCGCGTGGCCCAATCGTGGGGATCGGGCCCGATGCGGCAGTTCTCTCCGGGGTTTCCGTCCGGGCCGCCGAAACACAAAAGCAGCAGCAGGGAGAGCACCCATGAAATCACTGATGTCCGGGCTCGCGGCGGCCGCCGCGGGGGTGGTCCTCGGGGCCGCGGTGGCGAGCACGGCGGTGGCGGCGGAGTATCCCGCACGGCCGATCCAGATCATCGTACCCTACAACGCCGGCGGCGGCACCGATCTCTCCACCCGCCTGTTCGCCCAGGCGCTCGAGAAGGCGCTCAACGGCACCGCGGTGGTGCGCAACCAGCCGGGCGGCGGCGGCTCGATCGGCACCAGTGCGACCGCGCACGCCAAGGCCGACGGCTACACCATCGGCACGGGTTCCCAGGGGCCGATCGCGATGCTGCCGCACTACGGCGGGATCGACTACACCATCAACGATTTCGATTTCCTTGCCCTCCAGGCGCGCAACCTGATGGTGATCGGCGTCGGCAAGAACGCGCCGTTCCAGGATGCCAAGGGCTTCTTCGAGTACGCCAAGGCGCATCCGGGCGAACTCACCGTCGGCAACTCGGGTGCGGGCGGCGCCAACCACATCGCCATGGAAGGCCTCGCGATGGCCGCCGGGGTGAAGGTCAAGAGCATGCCGTTCGGCGGCGCGGTGGCGGCGGTCACGGCGGTGCTCGGCGGCCACATTCAGGCCGCGGTGGCGAGCCCGGCGGAATTCCTCACCCACGTGCGCGCCGGCAACATCACCCCGATTCTGGTGATGGAGGACGCGCGCATCGAGCAGTATCCCGACACCCCGACCGCCAAGGAACTCGGCGTCGACTTCGCGTGGTCGTCGTGGAAGGGCATCGTCGCGCCCAAGGGTCTGCCCAAGGACGTGCGCGCCAAGCTCGCGGCCGGTGTCGAGAAGGCTCTGAAGGACCCGACCTACGTCGAGAAGATGAAGGAACTCGGCGAGTTCCTCGACTATCGCCCGGGCGACAAGTACGAGGCCCTGGCGCGCCACGACTCCGAGATCGCGGAGAAGGTGATCCGCTCCCTCGGGATGTACGGCATGAACGCCAAGAAGTGATTCACGGCCCTCGGGGCGGCGCGGAGCCGCCCCGATCGCTTTCAGGAGCGTTTCCGATGTCCCGTCCGCGTTATGCCGAACTCGTCGCCGACGTCGCCCTTCCTCGCGTCGCCCTGGTGCGGCAGCATTTCGACGCCGTCGATGCCGGAGATCCGGCCGCCGCCGTCCACGCCGCGCTTGCCGCCGCGCCCTGCGTCGCGGCGCTCAAACCCGGGATGAAGGTCGCCCTCACCGTCGGCAGCCGCGGTCTCGCGGCGCTGCCCGAGCTGGTGCGCGCGATCGTTTCCGAAATCCGCGCGCGCGGCGCCGAGCCGTTCGTCGTCCCCGCCATGGGCAGCCACGGCGGTGCCACCGCCGAGGGTCAGACCGCGGTGCTCGCGCATCTCGGCGTCACCGAAGCGAGCGTCGGGTGCGAGATCCGGTCGAGCATGGAGACGGTGCATATCGGCACCCTCGACAACGGCATGGAGGTCCACATCGACCGCCTCGCCTACGAGGCCGACGGTATCGTTCTCTTCAATCGCATCAAGCCGCACAGCGCCTTCCGCGCGCCCAACGAGAGCGGGCTGGTGAAGATGCTGTCGATCGGCCTCGGCAAGCGCTCGGGCGCCGACAACTGCCATGCCTGGGGGTTCAACTACGTCGGCCGTTTCATCGTCGAGATGGCGCGGGTCAAGCTTGCGAAATGCAAGGTGCTGTTCGGCATCGCCTCGATGGAGAACGCCTACGACCGCCTCTCCAAGGTGGTGGTGATCCCGACCGAGGGGATGATCGAGACCGAACGCGCCTACCTCGCCGAGGCGATGCGCAACATGCCGCGCCTGCCGCTCGGGCCGCTCGACCAGCCGCTCGCCTCCGGTCCCCTCGACGTTCTGGTGGTGGACGCGGTGGGCAAGGAGTTCTCCGGCAGCGGCATGGATCCCAACATCACCGGCCGCCCTTCGACCACCGCGATCAGCGGCGGCCCGAGCGTGGCGCGCATCGCGGTGCTCGACGTCACCGACAAGAGCGAAGGCAACGCCAACGGCGTGGCCCGCGCCGACGCGATTACCGAGCGGCTGTTCCAGCGCTTCGACCGCGAGTCGGTCTACATCAATTCGATCACTTCCGGCGTGCTTTCCGCCGCGGCGCTGCCGATGGCGCTGCCCGACGACAAGAGCACGATCCAGGCGGTGGTGAAGACCTGCGAGTCGCATACGCCCGGCGCGATCACCCTGATCCGCATCCCCAACACGCTGCATCTCGAATATCTCTACGCTTCCGAGGCGCTGCTGCCGATGCTGCGCGAGCGTCCGGGCGTCGAGATCGTCTCCGGACCCGCGCCGATGCGCTTCGATGCCGAGGGGCGTCTCCTCGACCCCTGGCCCGCCGCTCACTGAGGCGCGACGAGGTCGAGGAAGATCTCCGAGATCTGCGGATGGCGGTCGCGCACCCGGCGGCGCAGGTGCGCCAGCGCCGCCGCGCTTTCGGCGGTCGAGAGACCGGGCTCCACCGCTACCTCCAGCGCCGCGACGATCTGCCGCGGGCCGAGATGCACGGTGACCAGCCGCCCGACGGCGCACACCCCGGGTTCCGCCAGGGCGGTGCGGCGGATCGATGCCTGAACCGCCGCCCGCGCCGGTTCCCCGATCAGCAGCCCCTTGGTTTCGCGCGCCAGGAACACCGCGGTGGCGGCGAGCACGCAGCCGATGCCGAGCGAGGCGACGCCGTCGAGCTCCGGCATGCGGAGGCGATGGGCGGCGAACGTGCCCGCGAACGCGATGGCGATGCCGAGCAGCGCGGCGGAATCCTCGAACAGCACGGTGAATCCGGTGGGGTCGCGGCTGCGCCGCACCGCCTCGATCACCCCGAGGTCGCCGCGCTGCTTCGCGAACGCGCGCCAGGCGATCGCCCAACTCGTGCCCTCGAACGCCGCCGAAAGGCCGAGCACCACGTAATTGACGGCCGGATCGGCGATCGGCTCGGGGGCGCGGATGTGGACGATCCCTTCGTAGACCGAGACGCCTGCGCCGAGGGAGAAGATCAGCAGCGCGACGACGAAGCTCCAGAAGTAGAGCTCGCGGCCGTGGCCGAGCGGGTGTTCGGCATCGGGCGGCCGCGCGGCGCGGCGCAGGCCCAGAAGCATCAGCCCCTGATTGCCGGTATCGACCAGCGAATGCACGCCCTCGGACAGCATCGCCGAACTGCCGGTCCACGCCGCGGCGACGAACTTGGTGACGGCGATCAACAGGTTCCCCGCCAGCGCGGCATAGATCACGAGTTTCGAGGAGTGCCCGCCGTGGGCCTTGGGTGCCGCCATGTCCGCCTCCGTTGCTGCGCAATCAACCGGCGGCGGCGGAAAAGGTTCGGTATCGGCAGCAAAAATGGGGGGCGATCGCTCGCCCCCCATCCTCCAGCAACGCTGTGCCTCCCGTTATTTCTTTTCGGTCAAGCGCTTGCCGGTTCCGGATCCGCAGGCTGCGGCAGCGGCGCGGGCGGGACGAACGCTTCGATCGTCTCCGGCGCGGGCGGCCAGGCCTTCGCCCGGTCCTGAAGATAGGCGCCGATCGCCCGCGCGGCGCGGCGGCCCGCCCCCATCGCGAGGATCACCGTGGCGCCGCCGGTGACGATGTCGCCACCCGCGAACACGCCCGGCATCGTCGTCGCCTGGCTGCGGTCGTCGGCGACGATGTAGCCCCACTTGTTGCGCACCAGCGCCGGAGCCGTGCTCGCCACCACCGGGTTGGCGTTGGTGCCGAGCGCGTAGATCACCGTATCGCAGTCGAGGTCGACGAATTCGCCGGTCGGGATCGGCTTGCGGCGGCCCTTGTCGTCGGGTTCGCCCAGCTCCATCCGCTCCACCCGCATGCCGACGACGTTGCCGTCGGCATCGGTGTTGATCTCCACCGGGCCGTGGAGGAAGTAGAACTCGATGCCCTCTTCCTTCGCGTGGCGGAGTTCCTCCTTGCGCGCCGGGGCTTCGTCTTCCGAGCGGCGGTAGACGCAGCGCACCTTCGGCGCGCCGAGGCGTTTGGCGACGCGCAGGCAATCCATGGCGGTGTTGCCCGCGCCGATCACCACCACGCTCTCGCCGATGCTCACCGGCGTGTCGACGATCGGGAAGGTGTTGCCGGCCATCAGGTTGACGCGGGTGAGGAACTCGTTGGCCGAATAGACGCGGCCCGCGAACTCGCCCGGAATCCCGAGGAACGACGGCGCGCCCGCGCCCGCGGCGATGAACACCGCGTCGAAGCCCTTTTCCTCAAGCAACTGCGGCACGGTGAAGGTCTTGCCGATCACCTTGTTGGTGAGGAAGGTGACGCCGAAGTCCTTGAGCCGCTGGATTTCGCGCTCGATGATGTTGCGCGGCAGGCGGAACGGCGGAATGCCGTATTGCAGCACGCCGCCGAGCACGTGCAGCGCCTCGTAGACGGTCACCTCCGCGCCGAAGCGCACGAGATCGGCCGCCGCGGCGAGGCCGCCGGGGCCGGAGCCCACCACCGCCACCTTGCCGAGCGGCTTCGCGAACTTGAGCGGCACCGCCTTCGGCGGGCGGGCGTGGTCGCCGACGAAGCGTTCGAGGCGGCCGATCGCCACCGGCTCCATGCGCTTCGCCAGCAGGCACTGCGCCTCGCACTGGCTTTCCTGCGGGCAGACGCGGCCGCAGATCGAGGGGAAGATGCTCGACTCGTAGATCACCTTGAGCGCGCCTTCGAGGTCGTGCACCAGCAGGCTGCGGACGAAGCCCTGGATGTCCACCCCGACCGGGCAGCCGGAAACGCAGTTGGGATTGCGGCACTGCAGGCAGCGCTCGGCCTCGCGATAGGCGTCGTCGGCGGTGTAGCCGAGGTTGACCTCCTCGAAGTTGGCGGCGCGTTCGAGCGGGTCGCGTTCGGGCATCGGCACCTGATGGGGCGCCACCTCGGCCATCTTCTTGTAGGTGCGCTTGCCTTCCTGAATCAGCACCTTGTCGAGGTTGCAGACGTGGTCGAACTGCTCGTTCGCCTTGCCTTCCTCGCTCTTGAAGCGCTTCTGGCGCAGCAGCAGTTCCTTGAAGTCGACGGCGTGGCCGTCGAAATCCGGCCCGTCGACGCAGGCGAACTTCACCTTGCCGTCCACCGTGACGCGGCAGGAGCCGCACATGCCGGTGCCGTCGACCATGATGGTGTTCAGGGACACCATGGTCTTGATGCCGTAGGAGCGGGTGACCTCGACGCAGGCGTTCATCATCGGCAGCGGGCCGATCGCCACCACCATGTCGGGCCGGTCGGTCTCGATCACGTGCCTGAGGGCGTCGGTGACGAAGCCGGGGCGGCCGTAGGAGCCGTCGTCGGTGCAGATCAGCAGGTCGTCGCACTGGGACTTGAAGCGATCTTCCCAGAAGATCAGGTCCTTGTTGCGGAAGCCCATGATCCCGGTGGTGCGGTTGCCGTTCTCCTTGGCGACGCGCAGCTGCGGGTAGATCGGTGCGACGCCGAGGCCGCCGCCGACGAACGCCATATGGCCGACCTTGTCGAGGTGGGCGGGCAGGCCGAGCGGACCGACGAAATCGAGGAAGCTGTCGCCCTCGCGATAGCGGTCGCGCATCTCGCGGGTGGTCTTGCCGAGGGCCTGGATCACCATGGTGATGGTGCCCGCGTCGCGGTCGAAATCGGCGACGGTGAGGGGAATGCGCTCGCCCCCCTCGTACAGACGCAACATCACGAACTGACCCGGCTGCGCCGAGCGCGCGATATCGGGGGCGAGAACCTCCCAGAGGAAGGTCACGTCGGAAAACCGCTCGCACCGTTTGATCTGGTACATGCTCATTCCCTACTGCTGAACGACCGCGCGCTCCCGACCCCCCGGGACGCTGCGGCGGCAGGGGAGGAAGGCGATCCCCCCGAACCCCCCTTCGCGGGGCAACGGAAAAATACCCCTCCGAGGGGTGGTTCCGCAACCCCGACATCGTACCGGAGGAAATCTTTATGTGCGAGGGGTTCGCAAGTGATTTGGAACAATTACCGCCCCAACGGGTAGGCCGTGACTCGTGCCTTGCCCCCACCCCGAAAACGGTCGGGAAACCTTACGGTTTCTATGGACTTGCGAGAGGCTTAACGGGCGTCCGCCGGATCCCGCACGCGCAATGCCGCTTCGGCCGGACGCCGGTGCCGATCCGATGGCGACCGCGCCGGTTCTCGCCGCTCGGGCCGGAGCGCGGCGACCGGACGCGGGACTCGGGGCGCGTCGGGCGGAGTCGCGCTCTGCATGGCGGCACCCCGGCCATCGCCGCCGTTTTTGCCCGCCTCAAGACGTCTGCGCCGTTTGCGCATCTCCGGCGGCTTGATGAGGGCGAGGAATCTCCATAGGATCGATAATCAATACTAATAATGTCCGATAACAGGGGAGGTATAACTATGGTCGTATCCTCTATAAAACTGTCGGAAATTATGGACAAGGAGTTCTGGCAGAAGTTTCAGGATGCGTTTTCGCGGGCGACCGGACTCGCGGTTCTCACCGTCGACAACGAAGGGCCGGTGAGCGAGGGCAGCAACTTCACCGAGTTCTGCATGCAACTCAACCGCGGCAATGCCGAGGGGGCGCGGCGCTGCAATGCGTGCGATCTCAAGGGCGGCAAGGCCTCGCGCGACAGCGGCAAACCGTGCGTCTACGAGTGTCACGCCGGTCTCGTCGACATGGCGGCGCCGATCGTGGTGGAAAATCAGCAGATCGGTGCGGTGCTCGCCGGGCAGGTGCTGCCCGAGCCGCCCGACGAGGCGAAGTTCCGGCGGATCGCCGCCGAGCTCGGGGTCGACCCCGACGCCTATTGGGCGGCGGTGCAGAAGGTGCCGCAGCAGCCGCGCGAGAAGATCGACGCCGCGGCGGAGCTGCTTCATGTCGTCGCCACCAAGATCGGCGAAGTCTGGCGGCAGAAGGCCCTGATCGACGACATGTCCGGGTCGATCCGCGACGACGTGGCGGAGATCCGCAACTCTCTCTCCAAGCTCGCGACCGAGCAGGGCAAGATCGGCGAGACTCAGACCAAGCTCGACACCGCGTTGTCGGACGTTTCCGGAACCGTCGAACGCATCGGCGCGGTCGCCTCGGGCATTCGCACGATCGCCAATCAGACGCGCCTGCTCGGCCTCAACGCGTCGATCGAGGCGGCACGCGCGGGCGAGTTCGGCCAGGGCTTTTCGGTGGTGGCGCAGGAGGTTCGCACCCTCTCGGCGCAATCGGTACGGACCGTGGACGAGATCAACCAGTTCGCCGACAGCATCCGCGCCAACATCGACGCGATCAGCGGCGCGGTGTCGGTGTCGCTCGACGCCACCCGGCAGGAGACGGAGTTCCTCGGCGAGCTGGTGGAAGCCTGCGACAAGATCGCGGCGCGGTCGGACGCGATCTCCCGCCATGTGAGCGCCTGAGGCGAGGCCTAAGGTTCGGCGTCGCGAACGCAGGTGAGACGGTCGACGAGCGCTTTGCGTGACACGCCGCAGCAGCGGCCGTAGTCGCGCGGCGCGCGGTCGTCCGCGGCGATCGCGCAGTCCCGGCACGTGGCCGGGGTGCAGCCACGGCACCCGGCATGGATGCGCTTCGCCAGAAGCCAGAGGAAATTGCCGATTCCGTGACGGTCGAGCGCGGCGGCCTCGCGCCGCGCCCGGTCGGCGACATGGGCGAGGTTGGCGTTCGCGGCGGCGGCGCCGCACGCCGCGCGCATGGCCAGTGCGATCACCTCCGCGTAGACGTCGAGCGTCACCGCAAGAACGGAGTCGTCATCCCTGGCCGTTTCTTCCATCGCTCTCCTCCGGCGCGCCGCCGCATCTCCTTGGGGGGCGATGATGCCGAAGGCCTTGCCGTCGGGGAAGAGCCGATTTCACGATTTCCTAATTCAGTCGGCACGGCGGCGTTGCCGGTCAGTATCCCACCGCCGCGCCCGCCGGCCGCCGGGCGTCGTTGGCGCCGTAGAGGAACCCCTCGCGCACCTTGCCCGAGTGCGCCTGATCGCTGCCCGACGAGGCCGCGTCCTTCTGCCCCTCGCCGACGCCGCCCACCTGGATCAGCTCCGCCGCGCCCCAGGGCTTCTGTTCCGTGACGGTGTGGCCCATCGCTTCGAGAATCCGCACGGTATCGGGCGAGAGGCCGAAGGGTTCGGTGTAAACGGTATCGGGCAGCCACTGGTGGTGGATGCGCGGCGCGTCCACCGCCTCCTGCGGCGCCATGCCGTAATCGACGACGTTGAGGATGGTTTCGAGGGTGATGGTGATGATCCGCGAGCCGCCCGGGCTGCCGAGCACCAGCAGGGTTTTTCCGTCCTTGGTGACCAGCGTCGGCGACATCGACGACAGCGGCCGCTTGCCCGGCGCGATGCTGTTGGCCTTGCCCTGCACCAGGCCGTAGAGGTTCTTCACCCCGGGCTTGACGGTGAAGTCGTCCATCTCGTTGTTGAGAAGGAAGCCGGTGCCCGGCGCGACCACGCCCGCGCCGAACGCGCCGTTGATGGTGTAGGTGACCGAGACCGCGTTGCCGTCGGCGTCGACCACCGAATAGTGGGTGGTTTCGGGCTTTTCGTGCGGCGGCGTGCCGGGCTGCACCGCGGCCGAGGGCGTCGCCTTCGCCGGGTCGATGCGCTTGCGGATGTCGGCGGCGTAGGATTTCGAGAGCAGGCGGTCGAGCGGGTTGTTCACGAACGCCGGATCGCCGAGGTAGGTGTTGCGGTCCATGTAGGCGTGGCGCATCGCCTCGACCATCAGATGCACCGAGGCAGCGGAGCGGAACCCCAGCGCCTTGAGGTCGTATCCTTCGAGAATGTTGAGGATTTCGCAGATCGTGGTGCCGCCGGAGGAGGGCGGCGGCGCGGACGCCACGACGTGCCCGCGGTAGGAGCAGGTCAGCGGCGCGGTCTCGGCGACCGTATAGTTCGCGAAGTCGGCGGTGGTGAGCAGCCCGCCGTTGGCGGCGCTCGCGGCCGCCACCTTCGCGGCGATCGGGCCGTGGTAGAACGCCTTCGGGCCGTCCTTGGCGATCAGGTCCAGGGTCGCGGCGAGGTCGGGCTGCGTCAGGCGGTCGCCGGGGCGGTAGCGGGAGCCGTCGGCCTTGAGGAAGATTCGCCCGGCCTCCGGATCCCTGGCGAGATGATCGGCCTTGGCGTCGAGGATGTCGGTGTCCGCCCGGCCGAGAACGAAGCCTTCGCGCGCGAGCCGGATCGCCTCCGCCATCACCGCCGCGCGCGGCTGCGTGCCGTAGTGGTCGAGCGCATAGTCGAGCCCCATCACCGTGCCCGGCACCCCGGCGGCGAGGTAGCCGTCGATCGACAGGCCCTTCACCGGATTGCCGTCGGCGTCGAGGTACATCGTCTCGGTGGCCTTGCCCGGCGCGGTCTCGCGGAAGTTGAGGAAGGTGTCCTTGCCCGAGGCGAGGTGGATGGTCATGAAGCCGCCGCCGCCGATGTTGCCGCAGCAGGGGTTGACCACCGCGAGCGCGTAGCCCACCGCCACCGCCGCGTCCACCGCGTTGCCGCCCGCCTTCAACACCGCCACCCCCGCTTCGGAGGCGAGCCGTTGGGAACTCACCACCATGCCGTTCGCGGCCTCCACCGCGGGTTGGGAGGCGGCGAACGCGGAGGCCGGAAGAAGCGCGAGGGCGAGGGCGAGAAGGGGGCGGAGACGGGTCATGGGGTCACACCTTCATCAAGCTGCGGTGACGGCGGAGCGCGTAGACCAGCGATACCGCCGCGAGCACCAGGAAGCCGAGCGAGATCGGCTGGGTGAAGAAGATCGCCGGGGATCCGTTGGCGATGGTGAGCGAGTTGCGGAACGCCTGCTCGGTCATGCCGCCGAGAATCAGCGCCAGCACCAGCGGCGGGATCGGAATCGAGAGCCGCGAGAGCATGTAGCCGGCCAGGGCGCTCACCGACACCAGCACGAAGTCGAAGCTGGAATAGTTGAGGAAATAGGTGCCCATGTAGGCCATGCCGACGATCAGCGGCAGCATGATCCGCTGCGGCGTCTTCAGCAGCTGCACCAGCGGCACCGCGAGCGGCAGGTTGATGAACAGCAGCACGAGGTTGCCCGCGAGCATCGAGGCGATCACACCCCAGGCGATTTCCGGGTGCTGCTCGAACAGCACCGGACCGGGGCGGACGCCCAGCATCATCAGCGCGCCGAGCATCACCGCGGCGGTGCCCGATCCCGGGATGCCGAGAGTGAGGAGGGGCACCAGCGCCCCGCACGAGCAGGCGTTGTTGGCGGATTCCGGCCCCGCGAGGCCCTCGACCGCACCCTTGCCGAACTCCTGCGGCTTCTTGCTCAGGGATTTTTCGATGGCATAGGAGAGGAAGGTGGCGATGGTGCCGCCCGCACCCGGCAGCACGCCGGTGACGAACCCTAGCGGCCCGCCGCGCAGGATCGGTTTCCACGATCGCCGGATGTCCTCCGCCGACATCCACACCCGCCCGATCGACTTGGCATCGATGTCGTAGCGGACGTCGAGGGAAGAGAAGTTCTTGAATACCTCGGCGATGGCGTAGAAGCCGATCATGATCACGAGGAAGTCGATGCCGTCCTGCAGCGCGTCGATCCCCATGGTGAAGCGGATCGCGCCGGACTGCCCGTCGATGCCGATGGTGGCGAGCATGAAGCCGATGCCCATGGCGATGAAGCCCTTGAGCACGCTGCCCTCGGAGAGCGTGATGGTGGCGGTGAGGGCGAACAGCATCAGCGAGAACTTTTCCGCCGGGCCGAACTTCAGCGCAAGCTCCGCGACCGGCGCGGTGAAGAAGATCAGGAAGACCATGCCGACGACGCCGCCGACGAACGAGGCGATCGCCGAGGTGGCGAGCGCGCTGCCCGCCCGGCCGGATTTCGCCATCGGATAGCCGTCGAAGCACGACACGATCGCCGAGGCGTCGCCGGGGGTGTTGATCATGATCGAGGCGCGCGAACCGCCGAACATCGCGCCGTAGTAGACCGCCGCCATGGTGATCAGCGCGGTGGCGGGGCTCATGCCGTAGGTCAGCGGGATCAGCACCGCGACGCCGGTGGCCGGGCCGAGGCCGGGCAACATGCCGATGACGGTGCCGAGCAGGCCGCCGATCACCAGCCACATCAGGTTGATCGGCTGCAACGCCACCTCGAAACCGAGACCGAGGTTGTGGAAGATCGCATCCATGGAACCGGACTCCGCGTCAGAAGGGCAGCACGTCGCCGAGCAGGCCGCGCGGCAGGCTGAGATTGAGCACCATGGCGAACACCACGAAGGTGACGAGCGCGAAGATCGCCGCGATCAGCAGGTTCTGCCCGGGCTTGCCGACGTTGATGAGCGAGCCGACGCCGGTCATGAACAGGAAGGTGGCGATCGGATAGCCGAGCCAGTCGAGCACCAGTCCGTAGACGATGCCGAGCGCCATGATCGCGAGGATCCTGAGCCACAGCACCGGCTCGGCGGCGAAGCCCCACGCGAACGGCGTGCGCTCGGGGGCGCGCAGGTCCTTGGCGATCAGCGCGGCGCCGGAGACGATCACGATCGCGGAGACGAGAAACGGAAACGCGCGCGGGCCGACCATGTCGCCCGCTTCGTAGACCGGCACCATGAATGCGCCGATCAGGTACGCCGTGCCGAGCACCACCGCGAAGATACCGGCCGTGAGATTCTTGGTCATTGGCTTACCCCCAGGAAAGCTGCGGCGCGGGGAGGCCCGCGCCGCGCGCCGTCACTTCACCAGGCC
Organism: uncultured Alphaproteobacteria bacterium; assembly: GCA_900079695.1. Classification (NCBI taxonomy): domain Bacteria; kingdom Pseudomonadati; phylum Pseudomonadota; class Alphaproteobacteria; species uncultured Alphaproteobacteria bacterium. Next base: position 2,159,761 of record LT599022.1, on the reverse strand, counting down.
GACGTCCTTGAGCGTTTCGGACATCAGATCGGTCTGCTTGGCCAGGAAGGCCGCGTGCTGGTCGGCGTTCTGGTAGAACGACCACCACTGCAGGGTCTTGAGCGAGTTCTTCCAGGTCGGCGAAGCGACCATCTTGGCGATGGTGGCGTCCCAGAACGCCTTCTGTTCCGCCGAGAGGCCGGGGGCGGCGATCACGCCGCGCCAGTGCGGGAACACGAAGTCCACCCCCTGTTCGGTCCAGGTCGGCACGTCCGGCAGGTCGGAGACCCGCTCGGGCGAGGAGATGCCGAGCAGGCGCAGCTTGCCCGCCTTCACCTGCTCCATGGTTTCGCCCATGCTGATGGTGATCGCCTGGATGTGGCCGCCGAGAAGCGCCGGAATCTGCTCCGACGCGGTTGCCGGGTAGACCACGAACTTCACCTTCTTCGGATCGCCGCCGTAGGCCTTGGTGAGGGTGAGGAACTGGATGTGGTCGTCGTTGCCGAGGGCCGGACCGACGCCGATGTGCATGCTGTCCGGGTCCTTCTTGAGCGCCTCGAAGAAGTCCTTGCCGGTCTTCCACGGCGCATCGGCCTTCACCGCCACCACTTCCCATTCGGTCATCAGCGCGGCGAGGGGGGTGAAGTTCTTGTAGGTCAGCTCGCTCTTGCCGAGGACGTTGTTCTGGATCAGCAGCGGCGAGGTGACGGCGAGGTATTCGCCCTGGCCTTCCTTGCCCTTGAGGTAGTTCCAGCCGGTGGCGCCGCCGCCGCCCGGCTTGTTGGAGACGATGATCGGGCGGTCGACGAGTTTTTCCTCGGTCAGCGCCTTCTGCATCGTGCGGGCGAGAAGATCCCAGCCGCCGCCCGGCCCCGCCGGGGCGACGATCTCGATCGGACGCTGCGGTTTCCAATCCTTGGCGAACGCGGCGAGCGGGGTCAGAGCCACCGCCGCCGCGACCAACGCGCTACCCAACGCACGCGATTTGCGGTCCATTCGTTCCACCCTCCAAAATCGGATAATTTTTGGCACGCAGATACTTATCGATCGCACATGGGCACTGTCGGCGGCTTCGCCAATCGCCTCGCGCGAATGTCGGAAGAAATTATGATCGGTTCGGGAAGCTTGTGGCAAGCGCACGCGGGTGCGATCCTGGCAAATCACGGCCGCTGTGGGGGAGAACCAGGAATGGCGCGGACGATCGCCTTGAAACGCCTTGCGGGCGATTACGGGGTCGCGCGACTCGCGCCCGACGCCCCGATCCCCGGCTGGGCCGACGGCCCCGGCCTGGTGTCGATCACCCGTAGCGGCGACGAGCTCTCGATCACCTGCCCGGCGGAGCGGATTCCCGCCGGGGTGCGGGCCGATCTCGATTGGAGATGCTGGAAGTTCGAGGGCCCGTTCGCCTTCGACGAGGCGGGCATCCTGCTCGCGGTGGTGCGCCCGCTGTCGGAGGCGGGTTTGGGCGTGTTCGTGGTGTCGAGCTACGACACCGACCACCTGCTGCTGAAATCCGCCGTCGCCGGACAAGCTGAAGCCCTGATGACGGCGGCGGGACATCGGATTTTGTGAGGCGGGTGTGTTTTGGAAAGCTGCGGGGGCGGCGGTGGTGAGGTCTTGGGTAGGGAGGTTGTTGCGACCGGCGAGGTTCGGAACGGCGGATATGGCCACTCCTTCCGATGGCGAACTCTCGGCGGTTGCGCTCGCGGCCGGACGCTTGGGTGACGCCGTTCGGAACGGGCGTTTTCAACCGGAAATCGCAACGTATGTGACGGCTCTATGTGCTCTGCCTCCCGAACAGGCCGTCCCAGTCGAGAAAAAAGTGAGGCGGGCGCTGGAGTACGCCGCTGTCTCGATGTCCGGGCAATACGTCCCCAGGCAAACCGTCTACGACGTGGAGTTCCGAAATCTCGAGATATGCCCGGCGTTGGCGTACTATTACGTGTTTCACTATAGCGGGTTCGTGCGGGAGCATGCGTTGCGAGTGATGCCCGGCCTGCACAAAAAGGCGATCATCGCGGCCATCGTCCTGGAGCGACGTAACGACTGGGTGGCCGAGGTTCGAGCAATGGCCGATCGTCGGTTCATGGCGTTATTGGCGGAATTGCCGGAGGCCCAACTCGCTTCCCTGTTTCCCATACTCCTGGAACGAACCGCGTTGTGGGGGCGTCGGTATGCGCCGGATCGGGTGCTCGAGGAGGCCTTGTCCATTCCCCGATTTGCCGAAGGAGCGAAAAGGTTCCTTCTTAAGGCGGTGTACGGCCCGCTGAGGCGGAATTTCTCCCGGATCTTGGGATCGGACTGCCTGGATGCGGACCTGGAGGAAATTGCCGTGGCGGCGCGTGCGCCGCTTGTCCGCGCGACCGCCGTCGAGGCGCTCCTCCGGGGGCGGGCGCGGTGGATGATCGGGAGCACTCGGCAGTGGGTCGATAAACCCAATGGAGTTTCGACGGTTCTTCCTCGGTGGGAAACCCGGGCGTTGACCATCTCGCCGAGCAGACGTCGCGTCTGGGATCTTGCCGCGTCGGATCGGAGCGCGTTCGTGCGGAGGGAGGCTGTCGATTACGCAATCGACATGGGGCCTGACGCGTGCGACTGGGCGGTTCTTACATCTCTCCGGCACGACCCCAACCGGGGAGTCGCCGAACGGGCGAAGTACTGCTGCCGCAAATGGAGCGCTCCGGAAAAGCCCCTCTAATTCGTCGCCGCCGGGTCGGATTCCTCGGGGTCGAGGCCGAGGGCGCGGAACATCGCGGCGACCTTGTCCATCGCCGCGTCGAGATCGTTCCTGTCGGTGGAGCGGCCGACGATGCAGACGCCGATGCGCTCGCCGAGGCCGAAGGGATAGCTGCCGAGGTCGACGCCCGGGTGCTCGGACTGGATTTCCGCCAGCCGCTGCGCGAGGTCGCCCTCGCGGGCGTCCGCCGAAATCGCGCGCGACAGCACCGGGTCGCCGCCCGAGAGGGTGTGGGCGATGCCGTCGAACATCGCGCGCATGATGCTCGGCACCCCGGCCATCACGTGGACGTTCTCCATCCGGAAGCCCGGTGCGGCGGACACCGGGTTGGGGATCAGGCTCGCGCCTTCGGGCGTCATCGCCATCCGCAGGCGCGCGGCGTTGACGGTGTCGCCGTAGTAGGCTTCGAGGATGCGCTTCGCCTCCGGGTGGAGGGTCCAGGCGACGCCGAACGCCTTGGCGACGCTGGCGGCGGTGATGTCGTCGTGAGTCGGGCCGATGCCGCCGGTGGTGAAGACGTAGGTGAAGCGGGCGCGGGCATCGTTGACGGCGGCGACGATGCGGTCTTCGACGTCGGGGATCACCACCGCCTCGCGCACCGGAATGCCGATCTGGCTCAGGCGCTTGGCGAGGAAGGGGAGGTTCTCGTCCTTGATCCGGCCGGAGAGGATCTCGTTGCCGATGAGAATGACGCAGGCGCTGGGCTGAGACACGGGAACTCCTCCTTTTAGGCGAGCGCGTCCTGGATCGGCGCGATCAGCGGCAGGTCGGCGGGCGGCATCGGGTAATCCTTGAGGCGGTTGGGCTTGACCCAGGCGAGCCCCTGGCCCTCGCGCCCGCGCGGAAAGCCGTCCCAGGTGCGGATCAGGAACACCGGCATCAGCAGGTGGAAGCTTTCGTAGGCGTGCGAGGCGAAGGTGAGCGGCAGCAGGCAGGCGGGTTTCACCGCGATCCCCAATTCCTCGTCGAGTTCGCGGATCAGCGCCAGTTCAGGCGGCTCGCCCGCGTCGACCTTGCCGCCGGGGAACTCCCACAGTCCGGCGAGGCTCTTGCCCTCGGGCCGCTGTGCGAGGAGGACGCGGTTGTCCGCGTCCGCCAGCACCGCCGCGGCCACCAGCACGAGCGGCAGCCCCGGGACCAGTCGCGGCCCCGGCGCGAGGCGGCAGCCGCCGCAGTCGTCAGGAGCGGTAGTCGGCGTTGATGCTGATGTAGTCATGAGTGAGATCGCAGGTCCAGACCGTCGCCTTGCCGCGTCCGACGCCGACGTCGACGGCGATGTCGATGTATCGTCCCTTGAAGTGGGCGGCCACCGGGGTTTCGTCGTAGCCCGGCACCGCCTGGCCTTCCGCCGCCACCGGCACGCCGCCGATGGCGATGGTGAGGCGGTCGCGGTCCGCCGTCTCGCCCGATTTGCCGACCGCGGCGATGATGCGGCCCCAGTTGGCGTCCTCGCCCGCGATCGCGGTCTTCACCAGCGGCGAATTGGCGATCGCGAGGCCGATCCGGCGCGCCGCCGCGGCCGAGGCCGCGCCGCTCACGGCGATGGTGACGAACTTGCTCGCGCCCTCGCCGTCCTTGACGATCTGCTGCGCAAGGTCGATCAGCAGGCCGTCGAGGGCCTTGCGGAACTTCCGCAGCGCCGGGTCGGACGCCTTCGCCACCGGCGCGTTTCCGGCCTTGCGGGTCGCGACCAGCAGCAGGGTGTCGGAGGTGGAGGTGTCGGAATCGACGGTGATGCAGTTGTAGGACTTGTCGGCTCCCGCCTTCAGCAACTCCTGCAGCACCGGGGCGGGCAGGTCGGCGTCGGTGAAGACGAAGTTGAGGGTCGTCGCCATGTCCGGCTGGATCATTCCCGAGCCCTTGCCGAACCCGGCGATCGTCACCGGCACGCCGCCGATCTCGGTGACGACCGACGCGGCCTTGGGGAAGGTGTCGGTGGTCATGATCGCGCGCGCCGCCGCCTCCCACGCCTCGGCGGAGAGCGCCGCCTTGGCCTCGGGGAGCTTGGCGACGATTTTCGACGCGTCGAGCGGCACGCCGATGGTGCCGGTGGAGGCGATGAACACTTCGTTCTCGCCGCAGCCGAAGGTTTCGGCCGCGCCCGCCGCGGTCGCTTCGACCGCGGCGACGCCGGCCTTGCCGGTGAAGGCGTTGGCGTTGCCCGAGTTGACCACGATCACCCGCGCCGAGCCGCCCTTCAGCGCCTCGCGGCACCAGTCGACCGGCGCCGAACGGGTCTTGGAGCGGGTGAACACGCCCGCCACCGGCGAGCCCGCGGGAACTTCGGCGACCATCAGATCGGGGCGGCCGGAGTAGCGCAGGCCGGTGCTGGCGGCGGCGAAACGCACGCCCGCGACCGGAACGAGGGCGGGAAAGGCGGCGGGAGCGAGCGGAGAGACTTTGGTGCTCATCGGGGTGTCCTCGGGCGGAGATTCGGGATCAGGGTTTGACCGGCTTGCCTTCGAGGTCGAACTTCTTGACCTCGGCATGCTCGCGCAGGCCCTTGACGATCTCCATGGCGATTTCGCCCGCGGCCTGTTCGCGCAGCTGCGGCTTGATCTCCTCGAGCGTCGGCACCGGCGCGGTACGGCGGTCCTCGACCTTGATCACGTGCCAGCCGAACTGGGTCTTCACCGGCTCCTTGCTCACCTCGCCCGGCTTCATCGCGAACGCCGCGTCGGCGAACGGCTTCACCATGTCGGTGGCCTTGAAGTAGCCGAGGTCGCCGCCCGAACCGGCGGACGGGCCGGTGGACTTCTCCTTCGCCACGGCGGCGAAGTCGGCGCCCTTGCCGAGCTGGTCGATCACCGCCTTCGCCTCCTTCTCGGTGGCGAGGAGGATATGGCGGGCGTGGACTTCCTCTTCCGGCGGGTTGGCCTTCACCCACTCGTCGTAGACGGTTTTGATCTGGGCGTCGGTGAGCTTCTTGTCGATCTCGCGGGTGAGGTAGACGGAGCGGAGGATCTGCCGCTCGGCGGCCTTCATGTTGCGCTCCACCACCGGGTCCTTGGCGAGGCCCTGCTTCTTCGCCTCGGCGGCGACCAGGGTGAGGTCGACGACGTTGTCGAGCAGCGCGTCGTAGACGTGTTCGAGCGGCACGTCCTTGAGATACGGCACCGCGGCGCGGATCTGCTCCAGCGCCGAGCGGTGGATCGCCTCGCCGTTGACCGTCGCGACCACCGGGTCGTCGTCGGCGCGCGCGGGCTGCGGCAGCGCAAGGCCAAGGCAAAGGGCGGCGGCGATCGCCAAACCGGCGGTCTGGGACTTCAATAGCGAGGTGACGCTCATGACGGACAACCTGAAAGGGGTGGGAAGGCGGCCGGGGCGCGAGGTCGCGCGCGGCCGCTCGGGCATCGCGATTATATCCGACGGTTTTTCGCCGCGCACAAGGCCTTGGCGCGGGGATTCGGGGAAAATTCGACGCGAGGCCGGGGCGTCAGACGTCCCGGTCCTCGAACGCCTGCGGCCGCGACGGCGTCGCCTCGGCGCCGCGCACCGCGATCGGCACCGCGAGATCGGCGACGAACTGGGCGATCCCGGTGGCGGCCTGACGGCTCTGGTCGTCGTGGACGATCACCACGCCGACGGCGGCGTCCGCTTCGTTGCGGGCGCCGTCCTGGTTGAGGTCGGGGCGCGCCCGTGCGGGGGCGGCGTCGGCGGCCAGCCGCCCGGCGTTGCGGTCGAAGGCCGACGCGCCGCCGCCGGAGGAGGATGCCGACACGTGGTAGACGCCGTCGCCGACCTGGGACAGGTCGACGGCGTTGCCGGCGGCATCGGTACCCGGGGTGGCGGGCGGCGCCAGCAGCGCTCCCGACTGGCCCGCCGGGCCCCATTCCAGGCTGGCGTCGCCGATCTCGATCGTCATCGAGGCGGCGGTGCCGCTGTCGTCGAGGCCGTCGAAGAAGTCCTGGCGGATTTCCATCTGCCGGACGATGAAGTTGAGTTCCTGCTTGACCTGATTGTCGATGGCCGGCGGTTCGACGGTGCCGACCAGACGCTTCAGCTCGTTCTGCAGCACGTCGACGACGCGGTGGCCGCTGATGGTTTCCTGCGAACTGGTGACGCCGTAGACCGACATCAGCCGGTTGAGCCGCGCGGTCATGCGGGAGAGGGCGCCGTCGCCTTCCGCGAGAACGTCCTGGCGGAAGCTGGACCGGTCGCCGGTTGCGCCGCCTTCCACCACCCGCTGCGCCGTCGACGACAGCTCCACCCGGTCCTCGGGAAATACCGCCTGCGGCGCCTGCACGGCGATGCCCTGGGCGCGGGCATACTGCGCATGGATGCGCTCCGAGACTTCCTGGGTCCGCAGCGTCGAGGATATGTCGGACATGGCTTCCTCCTTCTGGGGGCAAGCGCCAAACGTCATGTCGGCGTCGTTCTGACGACAACGCTCAATTCTAGATTATTGGGTGGGTCCGTTCAAGCGGTGCGCGTGGCGCCGCGGCGCTTCGATTGACAGGGGAGCGCCCGGGCTCTACATCTTTTGCCGCGCGCGCGGGCCTGCCTGCGGCGACGGTGGGGGTGTCTTCAATCGGCGCGGACCGGGCAATCCGGTCCGAAGCCGCCAAAAACCGGGGTTTCCGAATGTTCGGTGGGATTGCACGGCGCGTGTTCGGCAGCGCCAATGATCGGATCGTCAAGAACCTTCGCAAGACGGTCGCGGCGATCAATGCGCTCGAACCGAGCATCGTCGACCTCTCCGACGACGACCTCCGCGGACGTACCCAGGTATTCCGCGACCGCATCGCCGGCGGCGAATCGCTCGACTCGCTCCTGCCGGAGGCCTTCGCCACGGTGCGCGAGGCGGCCAAGCGGACCCTCGGCCAGCGCCACTTCGACGTGCAGCTGATGGGCGGCATGGTGCTGCACCAGGGCAAGATCACCGAGATGAAGACCGGCGAAGGCAAGACCCTCGTCGCCACCCTGCCGGTGTACCTCAACGCGCTGTCGGGCAAGGGCGTGCACGTCGTCACCGTCAACGACTACCTCGCCAAGCGCGACGCCGCGTGGATGGGCCGGGTGTACGAGTTCCTGGGCCTCAGCGTCGGCACCATCGTTCACGGACTGTCCGACGAGGAGCGCCGCGCCGCCTACGGCGCCGACGTCACCTACGGCACCAACAACGAGTTCGGCTTCGACTACCTCCGCGACAACATGAAGTTCAGCCTGGAGGAAATGGTCCAGCGGCCGTTCAACTTCGCGATCGTCGACGAAGTGGACTCGATCCTCATCGACGAGGCGCGCACGCCGCTGATCATCTCCGGCCCCGCCGAGGATTCCTCGGAGATGTACAAGCTCGCCGACACCGTGATCCCGCAGCTCGGCGCGGAGGATTTCGAGAAGGACGAGAAGCAGCGCGCGGTCACCCTCACCGACGCGGGCGTCGAGCACGTCGAGGAAATCCTGCGCGGGATGAACGTGATCCCCGAGGGCGCGAGCCTCTACGACATCGGCCAGGTGTCGCTGGTCCACCACGTCAACCAGGCGCTCCGGGCGCACAAGCTCTTCAGCCGCGATACCGACTACATCGTCAAGGACAATCAGGTCGTCATCATCGACGAGTTCACCGGCCGGATGATGGAGGGCCGCCGCTATTCCGAAGGTCTGCACCAGGCGCTCGAAGCCAAGGAAAAGGTGAAGATCCAGCAGGAGAACCAGACCCTCGCGTCGGTGACCTTCCAGAACTACTTCCGCCTCTATCCGAAGCTCGCGGGCATGACCGGCACCGCCCAGACCGAGGCGGTCGAGTTCGAGACCATCTACAAGCTCCAGGTGGTCGAGATTCCCACCAACGTGGCGGTGTCGCGCAAGGATCACGACGACGAGGTCTACCGCACCGCGCGCGAGAAGTTCGACGCGATCATCGCGCTGATCGAGGACTGCCACGACCGGGGCCAGCCGATCCTGGTCGGCACCACCTCGATCGAGAAGTCCGAGATGCTGGCGCAGATGCTGCGCAAGAAGGGCAAGGTCAAGCCGCAGGTGCTGAACGCCCGGTATCACGAGCAGGAAGCCGCGATCATCGCCGAGGCGGGCGTGCCCGGCGCGGTCACCATCGCCACCAACATGGCGGGCCGCGGCACCGACATTCAGCTCGGCGGCAACGTCGAGATGCGCATCGCCAACGAACTCGCCGAGGTGGCCGATCCCGCCGAGCGCGCCCGCCGCGAGGCGGAGATCCGCGCCGAGGTGGCCGACCGCGCGGCGCAGGCGAAGACCGCGGGCGGCCTTTACGTGGTCGGCACCGAGCGTCACGAGAGCCGCCGCATCGACAACCAGTTGCGCGGGCGCTCCGGTCGCCAGGGCGATCCGGGCGCGTCGAAGTTCTTCCTGTCGCTCGAAGACGATCTGATGCGCATCTTCGGCTCCGAGCGCATGGACGGCATGCTGCAGAAGCTCGGCCTCGAAGAGGGCGAGGCGATCACCCATCCGTGGATCAACAAGGCCCTCGAAAAGGCGCAGCAGAAGGTCGAGGTGCGCAACTTCGAGATCCGCAAGAACCTGCTGCGCTTCGACGACGTGATGAACGACCAGCGCAAGGCGATCTACGGCCAGCGCAAGGAGCTGATGATCGCCGAGGACGTCGCCGAACTCGTCGCCGACACCCGCCACGAGGTGCTGGAGGACGTGGTCGCCGCGCGCATCCCCGAGCGGGTGATGCCCGAGCATTGGGACACCGAGGGCCTCGCCGAGGACGTGCGCCGCATCACCGGGCTCGACCTGCCGGTCGCCGACTGGGCCGCCGAGGAAGGCATCGCCGACAAGGAGATCTTCGAGCGCATCCTCGACGCCGCCGACCGCCTGATGGCAGAGAAGGCCGCCAACTACGGCCCCGGCCTGATGCGGATGGTCGAGAAGTCGCTGGTGCTGCAGATCCTCGACCAGACCTGGAAGGAGCATCTCCTCTCCCTCGACCACCTGCGCCAGGGCATCGGCCTGCGCGCCTACGGTCAGCGCGACCCGCTGAACGAGTACAAGCAGGAAGCGTTCGACATGTTCCAGCGGATGCTGGCGCTCTATCGCGAGCGGGTGACGACGATGCTCTGCCGCATCGAGCTGCGTCAGCCCGAGGCGGAGCCCGCGCCGCAGACGGCGCCCCTGCCGCCACGCCCGGCGGAGCCGGAAATCGACCCCAACGACCCCTCCACCTGGACCCGCGTGCAGCGCAACGCGCCCTGCCCCTGCGGCTCGGGCAAGAAATACAAGCACTGCCACGGCAAGGTGTGATAGACTGCGCCATACGGATTCATCCGAAGGAGGTCCAGAATGGACGCGCTGACCGCAGTTTACGCCAATCAGGCGATGCTGCAGCAGACCCTGAGCATCGCGGCGATGAAGCAGTCCGCCGAGCTCGGGCAGAGTGCGGTGCAACTTCTCGAGCAGGCGTCGCCGCCCGCCACCGACGCGCCGTCGGTGCCCGCGGGCTCCACCGGGCAGGTCGTGGATCTTCTCGCCTGACCGGACTCCGCTTGTTGCTTCCATAAAAATCGATTAGATTGCGCGCATGGAGAGCAACGGCATCAAATCCGCGACGATCCGCCCGCAGGACCTCGGTCAGCCCCGGCCGCAGGTGCGCCGGGTTTCGCCGGGCGCCGACCGTGCCGCCTCCGACTCCGCGCCCGAGACCGGCACGCGCCGCCGCGTCGCCGACCCGGAGAATCTCGTCTCCGCCAACGGCCGGGTCTACGACCGGACCGCGCCGCGCGGCACCTACCTCAATCTTCTCGTCTGACGCCGCGCCTCGGAGCGCTCGCTTCGGTGCTTCCTCGTCGCTCCAGTTATGAACATATGCTCGTAATTCTTGACACCTCAGCGATGCGGCGCATTATGAGCACAGGTTCATAACGGGAGGCGACGCGATGCCGCGTCCGCGCAAGCTCCGGGCGGTGTGCGCCGATGCGCCCGCCTGCTACTACAAGCCCCGGGGAATTCCGATGCGGCAGTTGCACGAGGCGGTCCTGCCGCTCGACGGTCTGGAGGCGCTGCGCCTCGCCGACGTCGAGGGCCTGGACCAGAGCGCCGCGGCGGAGCGGATGGAGATTTCGCGCCCGACCTTCTCGCGGCTGTTGGCCGAGGCGCGCGCCATCGTCGCGCAGGCGCTGACTCGCGGCTGGGCTTTGCGTATCGAGGGCGGTCCGGTGGTGATGCGGGGGCCGGGATGCTCCGGCCGCCGCCGCCGCGATCCGCCGGTTGAGGGCCCGCGGCGCGCGGACCCGGATCATCCACAAGGAGACGAGTCATGATGGAACTGGTGGCGGTGCCTTCGGACCTGCCCGGCGGACTGGAAGCGCCGGTGTCGGAGCACTTCGGGCACTGCGAGGCGTTCACGCTGGTGGCCCTCGCCGAGGGTCGGGTCGCGAGCGTCGCGGTGTTGCCCAATGCCGGTCACGGCGACTGTTCCGGTCCGGTCCAACTGCTGGCCGAGCGCGGCGTCACCCGCGTCGTCGCTGCCGGGATTGGCGCCAATCCGCTGGCGGCGTTCGCCGCGGCGGGGATCCCGGTGTCGGGGGTTTCCGGCGCGGTGGCGGTCGGCGACGCGATCGCGGGCGTGATCGCCGGCGAGATCCGCCCGCTCGGATCCACCTGTACCTGCGGCGGACACTGACGGCGATGGACGCCGCCGCACTCGCGCACCGCTTCGGGCATTCCCGTTGCGTCGCGTGCGGCGACCACAATCCCCGCTCGCTCCGGCTGTCGTTCGTCGCCGACGTCGACGGCGGGGTGCGGGGATTCTTCGCCGCCCGCGCCGAGTTCGAGGGCTACGACGGCATCCTCCACGGCGGCACCATCGCGACCCTGCTCGACGCGGCGATGACCCACTGCCTGTTCCACGAGGGCGTCGCCGGGCTCACCGCCGATCTTCGCGTCCGCTACGTCGCGCCGGTGCCGGTCGACGCGGTCGTCGAACTCGTGGCCCGTCCGTTGGCGGCGCGCCCGCCGCTCTACCGCGTACGCGCCGACCTCCTCCTCGGCGACCGCATCGCCGCCTGGGCGGAGGGCAAGTTCCTGCCCAAGCCGGAGTGATGGGGAAAACGCCGCGGAGGGACTCGGTCCCTCCGCACCTCCCATTCGTTACGTTTTGCGCGTTACGCTATAGGACATTCGCACCGCGCGACGGTTCGATGGCGCTCCGCGCGAAAACCAAACCGGAAACGGTCATTCGCCGAGCGGCAGGCCCATCAGGCCGCGGGCGTAGTCGCGGGCGGAGAACGGGCGGAGGTCCTCGGCGGCTTCGCCGACGCCCGCGTAGTGGACCGGGATGCCGTGCTTCTCGGCGATCGAGACGACCACGCCGCCCTTGGCGGTGCCGTCGAGCTTGGTCATCGCGAGACCGTCGACCTTGACCATCTCCTTGAAGATGTCGACCTGCTGGTGGGCGTTCTGGCCGGTGGTGGCGTCGAGCACCAGGAGGGTGGTGTGCGGCGCGTCGGGCACCAGTTTCTTGAGCACGCGCGAGATCTTTTCGAGTTCCTGCATCAGTTCCTTGCGGTTGTGCAGGCGTCCGGCGGTGTCGATCAGCAGCACGTCGTCCTTGCGCGCGGTGGCGAGTTTGAGCGCGTCGAAGGCGACGCCCGCGGCGTCCGCGCCGGTTTCGCGCGCCATCACCGGGCAGCCGGTGCGCTTGCCCCACACCTGGAGCTGCTCCACCGCGGCGGCGCGGAAGGTGTCGCCCGCCGCCATCACCACCCCCAGGCCCTGGTCCTTGAGGGTTTTGGCGATCTTGCCGATGGTGGTGGTCTTGCCCGCGCCGTTGACGCCGACGACGAGGACGACGTGGGGTTTCCTCGACGCGTCGAACGCCAGCGGCTTCGCGACCGGTTCGAGGATGGTCTCGATCTCCTCGGCGAGCGCGGCGCGGACGTCGTCGGCGGAGACGTCGCGGCCGAGGTTGCGCCCGCGCAGCGCCTCGACCAGCCGTGCCGAGGTGGACACGCCGATGTCGGCGGTGATCAGCAGGTCCTCGAGGTCCTGGAGGGCGGCTTCGTCGAGGATGCGGCGCGAGAACAGCGCGGCGATGCCGGTGGCGAGGCGGGAGGAGGAGCGGGCGAGCCCTTGGCGCAGGCGCGCGAGCCAGCCGGTGGTTTCGGTTTCGCTCATGCCGGGATTCCGTAAAGCGTGGCGCCGTCGTGGCGGGTGATCTTGACCCGGGCGACGGTGCCGACTTCGGGCGCGTTCGTCAACCCGTCGGTTTCGAAGGCGATCGGCAGGTAATGGTCGGTGCGGCCGTGGCCGTTCGCCTCCGCCACCATCGTCGCGGTGCGGCCGACCCAGGTGTCGAGCAGCGCCGCCATCCGCCGCTGCCCGGCGTCGCGCAGCGCGCGGGCGCGCGCCTTGACGACCTCGCCCCGGACCTGCGGCATCCGCGCCGCCGGGGTGCCGGGGCGCGGCGAGAACGGAAAGACGTGGAGGTGGGTGATGTCCGCCTCGTCGATCAGGGCCAGGCCGTTCGCGAACATCTCGTCGGTTTCGGTGGGAAACCCGGCGATGACGTCGGCGCCGAGCGCGATGTCCGGCCGCGCGGCGCGCAGGCGGCGGGCGACGTCGAGGACGTCGGCGCGCAGGTGGCGGCGCTTCATACGCTTGAGGATCATGTCGTCGCCCGCCTGCACCGAGAGGTGGACGTGCGGCATCAGGCGCGGTTCCTCGACCAGCAGGCGGAAGGTGTCGTCGTCGATCTCCACCGGGTCGAGCGAGGTGAGGCGCAGGCGCGTCATCTCCGGCACGGCGTCGAGCAGGTGGCGGATCAGGCGGCCGAGGTGCGGGCCTTCCGGCGTATCCGCGCCGTAGGCGGTGATGTCGACGCCGGTGAGCACGATCTCGGGCGTGCCCGCGGCGATCAGGGTGCGGATCTGCGCGGCGATCGCGTCCTTCGGCTGGCTGCGGTTCGGCCCGCGCGCGAACGGAATGATGCAGAAGGTGCAGCGGTGGTCGCACCCCTGCTGCACCTGCACGAACGCGCGCGCCCGGCCGTCGAAGCCCTCGATCATGTGGCTGGAGGTTTCCCGCGCGGTCATGATGTCGGTGACGTGGATCGGTCCGGCGGCGTCCGCCGCGTAGCCTTCGCGTGTGAGTTTCTCGCGGTTGCCGAGGACGCGGGCGACGCCGTCCATCTCCGCGTATTTTTCCGGCGCGAGCTGGGCGGCGCAGCCGGTGACGATGATCTTCGCCTCCGGGCTTTCGCGATGGAGCTTGCGGATGGTCTGGCGCACCTGGCGCTCCGCCTCGGCGGTGACGGCGCAGGTGTTGACGAGAATGGCGTCGGTCAGCCCCGCCTGTTCCGCATGGCCCTTCATGAGTTCGGACTCGTAGGCGTTCATGCGGCAGCCGAAGGTGACGACGCGGACGGCGTCGGTCATTCGGGTTTTCCGGTTTCGAGTTCGCCGAGCGCGCCTTCGTAGGCGAGGGTCGCGGTTCCGGTCATCAGCACGTGGCCGTCGTCGGCCCACGCGATGTCGAGTTCGCCGCCGTCGAGCACCACGGTGCCGCTGCGCCCGGCGAGGTTGCGGCGCGCCGCCGCCACCAGGGTGGCGCACGCGCCGGTGCCGCAGGCGCGGGTGATGCCGACGCCGCGTTCCCACACCCGCATGCGCAGGCGGCCATGGCCGAGGTCCTCGACGATCTCGACGTTGGTCTTTTCGGGGAACAGGCTGTCGGTTTCGACCGCGGGGCCGAGGGTTTCGAGGTCGATCGCGGCGACCGCGGGGACGAAGAACACCGCGTGCGGGTTGCCCATCGACACCGCCACCGGCTCGACCAGCGGCCCGAGGGCGAACGGCACGCGCGCGGTGTCGCACGGGCTGGCGAGCGGAATTTCCTGCCAGTCGAGGCGCGCGGGTCCCATGTCGGCGGTGATCCGGCCGTCGGTGGCGCGGCGGGCGCGCAGCAGCCCGGCCCGGGTGCGCAGCCGCACGTCCGAGGCGCCGCTCTCCTCCATCAGGATCCGGCCGACGCAGCGGGTGGCGTTGCCGCAGGCGGAAACTTCGGAGGCGTCCGCGTTGTAGATCCGCATGAAGGCGTCGGCGGCGTCGTCGCCCGGCTCGATCACGATCAGTTGGTCGCAGCCGACGCCGAGGCGGCGGTCGGCGATCGCCGCGATCTCGGCGGGCGCGAGCGCGAGCGCTTCGACGCGCGCGTCGAAGATCACGAAATCGTTGCCGAGTCCGTGCATCTTGCGGAAGCGCCGCCCGGCGAGGCCGGTATGTGCCGCGTTGGTGTTCATGGCCACTTATTAAGTGATGGGCTCAGGTGGAGTCCAGAGACTTTCCCGCAGTGGACGCCCGCCATTTGCGCATCACGTCGCCGAAATCGCGCACGAACGCCTCCATGTGGAAGCGCGCCTGGTCCGGACGGTAGGCGAATTCGCGCCCCACCGGGCAGGCGCGGCGGGCGCGGCAGGCGTGGGCGACGCAGTCGCTTTCGGGGTGACGTTCGAGGTGGTCGAGGCAGCGTCCGCCGTCCTTGGTGCGGATCGCGTCGGCGGGGCAGACGTCGAGGCAGGGCTTCTCGACGCAGCTTTCGCAGGGATGGGCGACGGGCGGCGGCATGTCCGCCAGCGGTTCCGCCGAGAACAGCGCGCCGCGCAGGCCGAACCAGGTGCCGTAGACCGGGTGGATCGCGGGCGTCATCGGCGAGGCGAAGATCGTGCCGGTGCGCCCGGCCCACCGGTGGAAGGGCAGGAACGGTTCGTCGAACGGATAGACGGCGGTCGCGCCCAGGTCCGCGGCGACCGGATCGACGACGCGCCGGTTCCAGGCGTTGAGCGGGTGCGGTTCGTCCCGCCGCGCGGCGGCGAACGCCCGCCACATCGCCGGGCCGGCATTGCCGATCAGCGCGCCGAACCGCGCCGGTGCGCCCGAGGGCAAGGGCGGGTCGCCGGCTTCGACGGGGAAGCCGCCGAGGACGATCAGCCCATACGGCGCGAGCCGGGAATCGAGGGAATGGATCATAGCCATGAGCTTACTCCGCAGCAGCCGCGACTCCAACGCTCTTGACGTTGCCCCGGCTTGGGCGCAGATGGGTGTATACCCCGGACAAGGATCCCCGAAGTGGCCCCTAGAGATGCCGCGCCGCCGCCCCGGGCGACGAGCGACACCCCGTTCTTCCGCGTGTTCCCGCCGCTGATGCTGCCGATGTTCCTCGGCGTCGTCGACCAGACCATCGTCGCCACCGCGCTGCCGGCGATCTCCGCCGACCTCGGCGACGTGGAGCGGATTTCGTGGGTGGTGATTTCGTACCTGATCGCCGCCACCGTCGCCGCGCCGGTCTACGGCCGCCTGGGCGACGCGCTCGGCCGCCGCAACATGATGTTCGTGGCGCTCGGCGTGGTGGCGGTGTCGTCGCTGATGTGCGCCGCCTCGCCGACTCTTTCCGCCCTCGCGTTCGCACGGGTGCTACAGGGGCTGGGCGGCGGCGGGCTGATGGCGTTGGCGCAGTCGCTGATCGGCGAGGCGGTGCCGCCGCGCGAGCGCGCCCGCTATCAGGGCTACCTCGCCACCGTGTTCGTCACCTCCAACGCCTTCGGTCCGCTCGCGGGCGGTTATCTGACCGAGGCGTTCGGCTGGCGCTCGATCTTTCTCATCAATATCCCGGTGGCGGTGCTCGCGGCGTGGCTGGTGTGGCGCTTCCTCGACGCGCGGGCGCCGGGCGGCGAACGGTTCCGCTTCGATTTCCCCGGTCTCGGCTGGTTCGTGCTGTTCATCGTTCCGGCGCTGCTCGGGCTCGAACGCATCCAGTCGGCGGGGACGCCTTTCACCCCCGCGGTCGGCGCGCTGGTGGCGGTGTCGCTGCTGTCGCTGGCGCTGCTGCTGCGCCGCGAGCGCCGCGCGCCGCATCCGCTGCTGCCGTTCGCGCTGCTGCGCAAGCCCGACATCTGGCGGCCCGACGCGCTCGCCGCCTGCCACGGCGCGGCGCTGGTGTCGCTGATCACCTTCGTGCCGATCTATCTGCGCGTCGCGCGCGGCACCGCCGCCTCGGAAATCGGCCTGCTGATGCTGCCGATCGCGGTCGGGATCGGCGCGGGGTCGATGGCCACCGGCTGGCTGGTGAGCCGCACCGGACGCACCACCCTGTTTCCGTCGCTGGCGCTGATTCCGGTGGTCGGGCTGCTGCTGCTGCTGGCGGTGTTCCCGCTGTCGCTGGCGGGCGTGGCGGCGACGCTCGCGATCTGCGCGTTCCTGATGGGCTCGGTGATGGGAGTGGTGCAGGTGACGGTGCAGGTGGCGGCGGGGTCGGCGATGCTCGGCGCGGCGACCGGCTCGGTGGCGTTCGCCCGTTCGGTCGGCGCGGCGTTCGGCACCGCGCTCGCCTCGATGCTGCTGTTCGCCTCGGTCGCGGCGATCGACGCCGAGGCCGCGCGCCACTTCGCGGCGCTGGTGGAATACGGCCCGGCGGCGCTCGAAGGGCTCGCGCCCGAGGTGCGCGACACGGTGATGCGGGCGATGGGGCAGGGCTTCGGCCTGGTGTTCACGCTGATCGCGGGGTATGTCGCCTGCGGTTGCGCGCTCGCCTGGACGATCCCGATGAAGCGCCTTTGAGTCAGCCGAACAGGCCGGACAGCGCGTCGTGCAGGCGTCCGAGCGGCCCTTGCAGGAACGCGGCCGCGACGGCCGTCGCCGCGATCGCCGCGAGTGCGATCGCGGCGTCCCGGGCGGGTCGGCGCGGCGGCGGATCCGCCCGGCGATAGCGCGCCGCCATCTGCGTCAGGCGGGCGCGCTCGGTGGCGGGCGAGCGGAAGTCCTCGTCCTTCATCATCCAGTCGGCGTCGTGCGCGTACATCTCGGTGAGTTCGGTCTCGCTCAGAAACACCAGACCGCGCTGGGTGTAGAACAGGATCGGCACGCGGTCGAGGGCACGCAGGGTGCGCAGCTCCTTGAGCGCGTCGAGCCCGCGTGCGCGCCAGGCGGCGTTGACGTAGGGGCGGACTTCCCGGACCTTGTCCGCGAGCTCCTCGAGCTTCCGCTTCGCGAGGTCGCAGCGCGCCTCGAAATCGGGGCCGGGTTTGGGGTGGAACATGTCGAGCAGGATGACGTCGGGGCGTTCGCCCCGGTCGATCAGCTTCTGCACCTCCGCCTTGGCGCAGGAGATGTCGAGGCTGCTGTGGATCTCGAATTCGCCGGAGTGGGCTTCGACGAACGCATCGATGAATCGCTGCTGGTCGTCGCAATAGTAGACGCGGGTTCGCGGGGTCGGCATGGTTTCGCTCGGTGGGAAGGGGATCGTGACGGAGCGGAAGCATAGGACTCTCCGCCGCCGCTGCAAACCGCGTTTCTCCCGCGGCCGGGCTTGACTCCGGGGGCCGGATCGCGTACTTCAACCCATCTTCCCGTGTCCGTTGGGCGAGGTGCGCCCGTGACGCTTCCGAGGAAGTCCGTTCGTCCGCGAAGACTCGCGCACGGACGCGTTGGGTTTTGGGCTGTGCGGATGGACCGATGTTCGAGTCTCTGAGCGATCGTCTGGGTGGGATTTTCGACAAGCTGAAGCGTCGCGCGACGCTTTCGGCGTCGGACGTCGACGCCGCGATGCGCGAGATCCGCGTCGCGCTGCTCGAAGCCGACGTGGCGCTGCCGGTGGTCAAGGACTTCATCGAGCGGGTGCGCGAGGAGGCCACCGGTCAGGAGGTGGTGCGGTCGATCACCCCCGGGCAGATGGTGGTCAAGATCGTCCACGACGCCCTGATCGAGACCCTCGGCTCCGACGCCACCGAACTCGACCTCAAGGCGGTGCCGCCGGTGCCGATCCTGATGGTCGGCCTTCAGGGTTCGGGCAAGACCACCACCTCGGGCAAGATCGCGCTCCGCCTCAAGGACAAGGAGAAGAAGAAGGTTCTTCTCGCGTCGCTCGACGTCTATCGCCCCGCCGCGCAGGAGCAGTTGGCCCAGCTCGCGCAGCAGGCGGGCGTGGCGTCGCTGCCGGTGGTGGTGGGCGAGATGCCGGTGGCGATCGCCAAGCGCGCGATGGCGGTCGGCCGCAAGGAAGGCTTCGACGTCGTCATCCTCGACACCGCCGGCCGCCTGCACATCGACGCCGAGCTGATGGACGAGGTGGCGAAGGTCCGCGACGTCGCCAAGCCGCACGAGACCCTGCTGGTGGTCGACGCGATGACCGGCCAGGACGCGGTCACCCTCGCGCGAGAGTTCAACGAGAAGGTCGGCGTCACCGGCATCGTGCTGACCCGCATCGATGGCGACGCCCGCGGCGGCGGCGCCCTGTCGATGCGCGCGGTCACCGGTCGGCCGATCAAGTTCCTCGGCGCGGGCGAAAAGCTCGACAAGCTCGAGGTCTTTCATCCCGAGCGCATCGCCGGGCGCATCCTCGGCATGGGCGACGTCGTCTCGCTGGTCGAGAAGGCGGCGGAGACCTTCAAGCAGGAAGAGGCCGAAAAGCTCGCGAAGAAGATGCTTTCGGGCAAGTTCGACCTCGAGGACATGCTCGCGCAGCTTCAGCAGATCAAGAAGATGGGCGACATCAAGGGCCTGATGGGAATGCTGCCGGGCGTCGCGAAGATGAAGAAGCAGATCGCCGCGGCCAACATCGACGAGGGGACGTTCAAGCGCCAGGAGGCGATCATCCTCTCGATGACGGTCAAGGAGCGGCGCTTCCCCGAAATCATCAAGGCGTCGCGCAAGAAGCGCATCGCCGCGGGCTCCGGCGCTTCGGTGCAGGACGTCAACAAGCTGCTCAAGCAGTTCGAGCAGATGGCGCAGATGATGAAGCAGATGAAGAAGCTCGGGAAGAAGGGCGGCCTGCCGCCCGGCTTCGGCGGCGGCGGCATGCCCCCGATGGGCGGCGGCGGGCTGCCCCCGGGTTTCGGCGGCGGATTGCCCCCCGGGTTCCCCGGCGGGTTCAAGTTCAAGTAAGGGTTCGGGCGGCGCTGCCGCCCAAGGGTTCGTCCGGGCTTCGGCCGGGGCGGGAAGTTGCACACAGGAACGAAGGGTAAAAGCGAACCATGCTTCGTATTCGTCTCACTCGCGGCGGCGCCAAGGCGCGTCCGTTCTATCGTATCGTCGTCGCCGACTCGCGCGCCCCGCGCGACGGCCGCTTCATCGAGCGCGTCGGCTCCTACGATCCGATGCTGCCGAAGGATCACGAGAACCGTCTGATCCTCAAGGAAGAGCGCGTGAAGTACTGGCTCGGCGTCGGCGCCCAGCCGTCGGACCGCGTCGCCCGTTTCCTCGGCCAGGCCGGGGTGATTCCGGCTCCGGCGATCGGCGAGCAGCCGAAGAAGTCCGCGCCGAAGCGCAAGGCCCAGGAGCGCGCCGCCGAGAAGGCGAAGGCCGCCGAGGCCGCCGCGGCCGAGGGCTGATCCGGACGGGGCGTAAGCGGTGATGGATGACGCGAGCCGTGTCTGCCTCGGCGTGATCGTCGGTCCCCAGGGGATCCGCGGCGAGGTTCGGATCAAGGCGTTCACCGCCGAGCCCGAGGACGTCGGCGCCTACGGCCCGGTTTCCGACAAGGCCGGAGCGAGAACCTTCTCGCTCAAGGTCCGGGGGCTGGCCAAGGGCGTGGTGATCGCCGCGGTGCAGGGCGTTGCCGACCGCAACGCCGCCGAGGCGCTCAAGGGTACCGAGCTTTACGTCGATCGCGCGCGGCTGCCCGCGCCGGAAGACGAGGACACCTTCTACCACGCCGACCTGATCGGGCTGGCGGCGGAGGACGCGGACGGCGGGCCGGTGGGCCGGGTCGTCGCGGTGTTCGACCACGGCGCCGGGGATGTGATCGACATCCGCGGCGGCGACGGCAAGGTGATCACGGTTCCGTTCACCAGGGCGGTGGTGCCGGTGGTGGACGTGTCCGGCGGACGGATCGTCGTCGAGTTGCCCGCGGGGCTGGTCGACGACGGCGCGAAGCCGGAGGGAGACGAAGGATGACGGCGGAGAGCCTTCCGCGAGCGGAAGGGCAGGAGGGGGAAGTGGGGCAGGGCTGGCTCGCCACCGTGCTCACCATCTTCCCCGGAATGTTCCCGGGCGCGCTCGGGTTCTCGCTGGCGGGACGGGCGCTCGAACGGCGGATCTGGGAGCTGGACGCGATCAACTTGCGCGACTACGCCCTCGACCGCCACGGCACCGTCGACGACACGCCCTTCGGCGGCGGTCCGGGCATGGTGATGCGCCCGGACGTGCTCGACCGGGCGATCGTCGCGGCGCGCGAACGGGCGGGCGGACGCGCCGGACCGCTGATCTACTTCACGCCGCGCGGACGGCGACTGGGCCAGGAACGGGTCCGGGAACTGGCCGCCGGACCGGGCGCGACGCTGTTGTGCGGCCGGTTCGAAGGCGTCGACGAGCGATTGCTGGAAGCCCACGAGATCGAGGAGGTCAGCCTCGGCGATTTCGTCCTCTCCGGCGGCGAACTGCCCGCCACCGTGCTGTTGGACGCGGTGGTGCGGCTGCTGCCGGGGGTGATGGGCCAGCCGGACTCGCTCGATGAGGAGAGTTTCGAGCGCGGGTTGCTGGAATATCCCCAGTACACGCGCCCGCAGATCTGGGCCGGAAGGCCCGTGCCGGACGTGCTGAACTCCGGCCACCACGCGGAAATCGCGAAGTGGCGGCGGGGCAAGGCGGAAGAAGTCACACGAATCAGGCGACCCGACCTTTGGGAAGCCTACCAGGCGTCCCAGGGACGGAAGAAAGAGGAATAGGTCATGAACATCATCGAAACGCTCGAAGCCGAACAGATCGCGAAGCTCACCGAAGCTCGCCCCGTCCCGGACTTCAAGCCGGGCGACACCCTGCGCGTCCACACCAAGGTGGTCGAAGGCACCCGCGAGCGCATCCAGGTCTACGAGGGCGTGTGCATCGCCCGTCGCAACGCCGGGCTGAACTCGTCGTTCACCGTCCGCAAGATCTCCTTCGGCGAAGGCGTCGAGCGCGTGTTTCCGCTCTACTCGCCGAACGTCGCGCAGATCGAGGTGACCCGCGTCGGTAAGGTCCGCCGCGCGAAGCTCTACTACCTCCGTGCGCTGCGCGGCCGCGCCGCCCGCATCGCCGAGGACAAGGCGGCGATTCTCAAGGCCCGCGCCAAGGCCGCCGAAGGCGAGGCGTAAGCCTCATCCGTCGGGCTCCCCGCCCGGCGCAAGACGGACATGACCGCGCGCCGCCGAAGGCCCTTGGCTTTCGGCGGATCGCGCGTATATTTCTTGGTCCGCCCGGCGAACTGCCGGAAAATTGCTCATGTGCCACGAGGAGCATTCCCGTTATGACCGCACCGCGTACCCTGTTCGACAAGATCTGGGCCAGCCATCTGGTCGACCGCCAGGACGACGGCACCTGCCTGATCTATATCGATCGCCATCTCGTGCACGAGGTGACCAGCCCGCAGGCGTTCGAGGGACTCGCGCTTACCGGCCGCAAGGTTCACCGGCCGATGCAGACCCTCGCGGTCGCGGATCATAACGTGCCCACCACCGACCGCTCCAAGGGCATCGCCGATCCCGAGTCGCGCACCCAGGTCGAAACCCTCGAGGCCAACGGCAAGGCGTTCGGCGTGCGCGTCTTCGGGATGAGCGACGACCGCCAGGGGATCGTGCACATCGTCGGGCCGGAGCAGGGCTTCACCCTGCCGGGCATGACGATCGTCTGCGGCGACAGCCACACCTCCACCCACGGTGCGTTCGGCAGCCTCGCCTTCGGCATCGGCACCTCGGAGGTCGAGCACGTGCTCGCCACCCAGACCCTGGTGCAGGCCCCGGCCAAGAACATGCGCATCCGCGTCGAGGGCAAGCTGCCCAAGGGCGCGACCGCCAAGGACATCGTGCTGAAGATCATCGGCACCATCGGCACCGCGGGCGGCACCGGCTACGTCGTCGAGTACGCGGGCGAGGCGATCCGCAATCTCTCGATGGAAGGGCGGATGACGATCTGCAACATGTCGATCGAGGGCGGCGCCCGCGCCGGCCTGATCGCGCCGGACGAGACCACCTTCGCCTACATCAAGGGGCGGCCGATGGCGCCGCAGGGCGCGGACTGGGACAAGGCGGTGGCCTACTGGAAGACGCTCGTCACCGACGAGGGCGCCCACTTCGACCGCGAGATCGTCATCGACGCCGCCGAAATCGTTCCGCAGGTCACCTGGGGCACCAGCCCCGAGGACGTGGTGCCGATCACCGGCACGGTGCCGAACCCGGACGACGCCGCCGACGAGGGCAAGGCCAAGGCGATGCGCCGCAGCCTCGACTACATGGGCCTCGCCGCCGGGCAGAAGATCGAGGAGGTGAAGATCGACCGCGTCTTCATCGGCTCGTGCACCAACGGCCGGATCGAGGACCTGCGCGCCGCCGCGGCGGTCGCCAAGGGCCGCAAGGTCTCCCCGTCGGTCAAGGCGATGGTGGTGCCGGGCTCGGGCCTGGTGAAGAAGCAGGCCGAGGCCGAGGGGCTCGACGCGGTGTTCCGCGAGGCGGGCTTCGAGTGGCGCGAACCGGGCTGCTCGATGTGCCTCGCGATGAACGCCGACAAGCTGGAGCCGGGCGAACGCTGCGCCTCCACCTCGAACCGCAACTTCGAGGGACGCCAGGGCCGCGGCGGCCGCACCCATCTCGTCAGCCCCGAGATCGCCGCCGCCTCGGCGATCACCGGCTATCTCACCGACGTGCGCAAGTTCCAGGCGTAAGGGGGAAGACACCATGGAAAAGTTCGAAGTTCTGAACGGCGTCGCCGCCCCGCTGCCGATGATCAACGTCGACACCGACATGATCATTCCCAAGCAGTTCCTGAAGACGATCAAGCGCACCGGCCTCGGCAAGAGCCTGTTTTTCGAGATGCGCTTCGACGACGCGGGCAACGAGAACCCCGAGTTCGTGCTCAACAAGCCCGCCTATCGCCACGCGAAGATTCTCGTCGCCGGGGCGAACTTCGGCTGCGGCTCGTCGCGCGAGCACGCGCCGTGGTCGATCCTCGATTTCGGCATCCGCTGCGTGATCGCCCCGTCCTTCGCCGACATCTTCTACAACAACTGCTTCAAGAACGGCATCCTGCCGATCAAGCTGCCGCAGGAGATCTGCGACAGGCTGATGAAGGCCGCCGAGAACGGCGCCAACGCCACCTTCACCGTCGATCTCAAGGCCGAGGAAATCCACATGCCGGACGGCGAAGTGGTGAAGTTCTCGACCGACGCGTTCCGCCGTCACTGCCTCCTGAACGGGCTCGACGACATCGGCCTGACGCTGGAGAAGAAGCCGAAGATCGACACCTACGAGACCGCCCGCAAGGCCGAACAGCCCTGGGTCTGATCCGCCGCGCCGCGGGTTGCGAAAAGGCCGGGGCTCCCCCGGCCTTTTTCGTGGGCGGCGGGCGCGGTTTTTCCTGGCTTTTCCGGGCGGGAGCGGAATAATCGGTCCCCCGATTACGGAACGACGCAACGAAAGGCATGCGAGCGATGGCGAAGAAGACGGTGATGCTGCTCCCCGGCGACGGGATCGGTCAGGAGGTGATGGCGCAGGTGGTGCGCATCATCGAATGGATGGACGGGGCGGGCGTCGCGTCCTTCGACCTGCGCGAGGGGCTGATCGGCGGCGCGTCGATCGACGAACACGGCGTGCCGCTCACCGACGAAACGGTCGCCGACTGCCTCGCCTGCGACGCGGTGCTGATGGGCGCGGTCGGCGGTCCGAAGTGGGACGGCGTGCCCTTCGACAAGAAGCCCGAGCGCGGCCTCCTGCGCATCCGCAAGGACATGGGGCTGTTCGCCAACCTCCGCCCGGCGCTGGTGTTCGAGGAACTGGCCGACGCCTCGTCGCTCAAGCGCGAGCTGGTCGCGGGGCTCGACATCATGATCGTGCGCGAGCTCACCGGCGGCATCTACTTCGGCCAGCCGCGCGGCATCGACACCCTCCCGAACGGCGATCGCAAGGGCTACAACACCCTGGTCTACACCACGCCGGAAATCCGCCGCATCGGCCAGGTCGCCTTCGACCTGGCGATGAAGCGCGGCAAGCGCGTCACCTCGGTGGACAAGGCCAACGTGCTGGAATCCACCATCCTCTGGCGCGAGGAGATGGAAGCGGTGGCCAAGAGCTATCCCGAGGTCGCGCTCTCGCACCTCTACGTCGACAACGCGTCGATGCAGCTCGTCCGCAATCCCAAGCAGTTCGACGTGGTGGTCACCACCAACATGTTCGGCGACATCCTCTCCGACTGCGCGGCGATGCTCACCGGCTCGCTCGGCATGCTGCCGTCCGCCAGCCTCGGCGCGGCCGACGCTTCGGGCAAGCGCCACGCCCTCTACGAACCGGTGCACGGCTCGGCCCCCGACATCGCCGGGCAGGACCTCGCCAATCCGCTGGCGATGATCCTCTCGCTGGCGATGATGCTGCGCTATTCGTTCGATCTCGACGCCGCCGCCGACCGCCTGGAGGCCGCGGTCAAGGCGACCCTCGCCGAGGGCGTCCGCACCGGCGACATCATGCAGGCGGGCGCCACCCGGGTCGGCACCCGGGGCATGGGCGACGCGGTGCTCCGCCACCTCGCCGCGGGCTGAAGAACCGCCTCGGGAATCGCCGGTTTCGCTTGCGCGGCCCGGCGGTTCCTATACGCTACCAGACCATGACAGGGAGGGCCGTGGTGGCCTTCCCGGAGCCGCAACGAACGGGAATCGAAATGGGCTACAAGGTTGCAGTCGTCGGCGCGACGGGTAACGTCGGCCGCGAGATGCTGAGCATTCTCGCGGAACGGAACTTTCCGGTGGACGAGGTTTTTGCCGTGGCGTCGAAACGCTCGGCGGGGACCGAGATCTCCTTCGGCGAAGACACCGTGCTGAAGGTCAAAGACCTGGAGACTTTCGATTTCACCGGCGTCGACATCGCCCTCGCCTCGCCGGGCGCGTCGGTGTCGAAGATGTTCGCGCCGCGCGCCGCCGCGCAGGGCTGCGTGGTGATCGACAACAGCTCCTACTTCCGCATGGAGCCGGACGTGCCACTGGTGGTGCCGGAAGTGAATCCGCAGGCGATCGCGGGCTACAAGAAGCGCGGCATCATCTCCAACCCCAACTGCTCGACCACGCAGATGGTGGTGGCGCTGAAGCCCCTGCACGACGCCTTCAAGATCAAGCGCGTCGTCGTCTCCACCTATCAGTCGGTGTCGGGCGGCGGCAAGGATGCCATGGACGAGCTGTTCAACCAGACCCGCGGCATCTACATGAACGAGCCGTTCACCAAGACGCAGAAGAAGTTCACCAAGCAGATCGCTTTCAACGTGATTCCGCACATCGACGTCTTCCTCGACGACGGCGAGACCAAGGAAGAGTGGAAGATGGTGGTCGAGACCGCGAAGATCCTCGATCCGGACATCAAGGTCCACGCGAACTGCTGCCGCGTGCCGTGCTTCATCGGCCATGCCGAGTACGTCAACATCGAGACCGAGAAGCCGATCACCGACGTCGCCGCGCGCGAGGTGCTGAAGAAGGCGGCGGGCGTGATCGTCGTCGACATGCGCGAGAACGAGGGCTACGTCACCCCGGTCGAGGCCGCGGGCGAGGACGCCACCTACGTCTCGCGCATCCGTGCCGACAAGACCGTGCCGAACGGCCTGTCGTTCTGGTGCGTCTCCGACAATCTGCGCAAGGGCGCGGCCCTCAACACCGTGCAGATTGCCGAAGTGCTGATCCGCGACCACTTGAAGAAGTGAGCGCGGCCCTCCGCCGATGATGACGACGGCGCGGCAGTGGTCGCGCCGTTCGTCATTTCAGCGGAATCCTCGATGACCCTCCCCGATCGTTTCGTCTCTTCGCTCGCCCGCGGCTGTCAGGTCGCGCTGGCGGTGCTGATCGCCTTCCTCGCCGCACTGGAATCCACCGGCATCCTCCATCCCGCGTCGGCGGTGTTCGGCGCGTTGTGGGCGTCGATCTCGGCGATCGTGGTGCTGCAGAACGACATCTCCGCCACCGGTTCCGCCGCGCGCCTGCGGTTCTGGGGTACCATCCTCGGCGCGGTGATCGCGGGCGGCTATCTCATGCTCTGGCCGTTCTCCCCGCTTGCCCTCGGCGTCTGCATCGCCCTTGCGGTGGCGGGCGCGCATCTCCTCAATCAGAACGACGGCGGCCGGCTCGCCGCGATCACCGTCACCGTCATCCTCCTTCAGGGGCAGATGAACCCCGGCGCGCATCCGCTCGTCACCGCCGGTCTGCGGTTCTTCGAGGCGTGCCTCGGCGCGGCCTCCGCGGTGATCGTCTCGTGGGGGTGGATGCGGGTCGCGAGATATGGCAGGTTCGGCGGATGACAACTCTCTACGTCGACGCCGACGCCTGTCCGGTCAAGGACGAGGCGATCAAGGTCGCGGAGCGCCGCGGCCTGTCGGTCGTGCTCGTCTCCAACCGCGGCTTCCGCACCACCTTGCCGTTCGTCCGCTCGGTGCTGGTCGAGGCGGGTCCCGACGCCGCCGACAAATGGATCGCCGCCGCGATCGCCCCCGGCGATGTCTGCGTCACCAACGACGTGCCGCTCGCCGCGCGCTGCGTCGAGGCCGGAGCCCGGGCGATCTCGCCCACCGGCAAGGTGTTCGACGGCGGCTCGGTCGGGCTCGCCCTCGCGATGCGCGACCTCATGACAGATCTCCGTGCCACCGGCGAAGTCACGTCCGGCCCGCGCGGCTTCTCCTCCCGCGATCGCTCCCGCTTCCTCGACGCCCTCGACGCGCTGGTGCGGTAGAGGCAGGCCGGTTCAGGGCGGAGCCCCGGTCCCGACTTATCCTACCGTTACGGCGGGGAAGGTGCGGGCGGGGGCGAGGAGCTTGGCGCCGGTGGCGACGAGCTGGAGTTCGCGGGTTTGGGCGGCCTGGGTGTCGGCGAAGAGCTGGAACAGGCCGGAAACGGTGGCCGAGAGCGCGTCGGGGACGGCGAGCCCCTTGAGGGTGTGGCCGAGGAACAGGGCGGCGAGCGCGTCGCCCGCGCCGTTGAGCGGGGTGGGGAAGGCGAGCAGCGGCGTGGTCACGGTCCACGCCGCTTCGGGCGTGACGGCGAGAACGCGGATGTCTTCCGCGGGCGCGTCGGGGGTGACGAGGCTGGTGACGACCACCACCTTCGGCCCCATCGCGATCACCGCGCGGGCGGCGGCGATCCCTTCGCCGAGGGAAGCGATCTTGCGGCCGGTGATCATTTCCAGTTCGAACTGGTTGGGGGTGACGATGTCGGCGAGCGGCACCGCGGTTTCGATCATCAGTTCGGGGATGCCGGGCTGGACGAACACGCCGCGGCCGACGTCGCCCATCACCGGGTCGCAGCAGTAGAGCGCGCCGGGGCTGGCGGCGCGCACGGTGGCGACCGCCTGGGCGACTTGGCGGATCGTCGCCGCCGAGCCCATGTAGCCCGAGAGCACGGCGCGGCAGCCGGGCAGCGCGCCGCGTTCGGAGATGCCGCGCAGCAGTTCGCCGATGATCGCGGCGTCGAACACCTGCCCGGTCCAGGCGCCGTAGCCGGTGTGGTTGGAGAATTGCACGGTGTGGATCGGCCAGACCTCGTGGCCCATGAGCTGCAGCGGAAACACCGCGGCGGCGTTGCCGACATGGCCGAACGCGACGTGGGACTGGATCGAAAGGATGCTCATCGGGTGTGTCCGGACCGGGGAAAGCCTTGGCGAAGGGCCGATCTTGCCACCTTCCGCGGTTGGATTAAAGTGGGCGGGACACGACATTTCCAAGACGCAGACCCGCGAAAATCAGGAGAATTCCCCATGGCCGTCACCGTTCGCCCGCGCCGCAGCGTGCTCTACATGCCGGGGTCCAACGCCCGCGCCCTCGAAAAGGCGAAGAGCCTGCCCGCCGACGGCCTGATCCTCGACTTCGAGGATGCGGTGTCGCCGGACGCGAAGCCGGAGGCGCGGCGCACCGTCGCCGCCGCGCTTGCCGGGGGGCGTCCGTACGGCCGCCGCGAGGTGATCGTCCGTATCAACGCCCTCAACACGCCGTGGGGCATGGACGACCTGCGCGCGGTGGCGCCGCTCGGCATCGACGGGCTCGCGATCCCGAAGGTCGAGAGCGCCGACGCGGTGCGGCAGGTGCAGGCGGCGGTGCGCGCCGCGGGCGGGCCGGAGAATCTGCCGATCTTCTGCATGCTCGAAACCCCGATCGGAATCCTCCGCGCCCTGGAGATCGCCACCGCCTCGCCGCACGTGGCGGCGCTGGTGATGGGCACCTCGGATCTCGCCAAGGATCTCCATTGCGAACACACCCGCGATCGCGAGCCGTTTCTCGCGAGCCTCGGCCTGGTGGTGCTGGCGGCCCGCGCCGCCGGAGTCGCGGCGCTCGACGGCGTGCATCTCGACCTCGCCGACGACGACGGCTTCGCCGCCGCCTGCCTGCAGGGCCGACAGATGGGATTCGACGGCAAAACCCTGATCCATCCGAAGACGCTGGAGGTCGCGAATCGGGTTTTCGCGCCCGCTCCGGGCGAAGTCGCCAAGGCGCGGGAGCTGATCGCCGCCTACGCCGAAGGGGTGGCGCAGGGAAAGGGGGTGGTGGTCCTCGACGGGAAGTTGATCGAGCAACTCCACGTTGACAACGCACGGCGTATGGTGGCCCTGGCGGAGGCCATATCGGCTATGGAATGCGCTCCGGGGGAATAGGCGTAAGGGCATATATTATCCCTAAAATTAATACGCATATAGATATATTCCGGCGACGCCGACGGTCGTTGACTTGGGTCTTGGATACCGCGTAGTCTGTCGCTCAGGAGTTTGATCTGCTGTGCGAATCTGGAGGGGAACGAGGACCGCAACGGTCCGATTTCAGCTTCCCCCCTCCATTCTGGAAGAGGGCACTCCGCCATGACCTTGCTGGAAGAGAGACTGAAGAGAGGGGGGCCCGTTTCGCCGCACCTCCAAGTTTATAACATGTTTGCTTTGACCTCGTTCCTTTCGATCATCCACCGCTTTTTCGGCGGCGCGTTGTTCGTGGGAACGCTGATGTTCGCGTACTGGATCGTCTCGGCCGCGGCCGGGCCGAGCGCCTACGACACCGCGATGAGCTTCATCGGGTCGTGGCTCGGCTACTTCATGATCTTCGGATGGTCGTTCGCGCTGTTCTATCACATGTGCAACGGCGTCCGTCACATGCTGTGGGACACCGGACGGATCCTGTCGCTGCCCGAGATCTACAAGTCGGGCTACATCATGGTCGCCTGCTCGCTCACGCTGACGGTGGTCGCGTGGGTTCTCGGCCTGAGCCTTTGAGAGCGGGAGGAGGAACAGAAAATGGCGAAAATGCGCAGTGACCTCGGGACCGCGCGCGCGCTCGGTTCGGCGAGGGACGGCTTCCACCATTGGTGGATCGAACGCCTGTCGGCGATCGCGCTGGTGCCGCTCACCCTGTGGTTCGCGTGCGGCGTGATCAGCGTCGCGGGGGCGGACTACGCCGAGTTCGCGGCCTGGCTCGGCAAGCCCTGGAACGCGGGATTGATGATCTGCTTCATCGCCGCGGCCTTCCTGCACGGCAAGATGGGCATGGAAGTCATCATCGAGGATTACGTGGAGCCGCGGTCTGTGCAGCTGGCGGTGAAGGTCTTCGTGAACCTGATGGCGTTCGCGCTCGGGATCGTCTCCGTGGTTTCCGTCCTGATTGTCGCGCTGAGGGGGTAATTCGATGTCCGCCTATGAACTGATCGACCATGAATACGACGTCGTCGTCGTCGGCGCCGGCGGCGCGGGCCTTCGCGCCACGCTCGGCATGGTCCAAGCGGGCTTCAAGACCGCCTGCGTGACCAAGATCTTCCCGACCCGCAGCCACACCGTGGCGGCTCAGGGCGGCGTCGCCGCCTCGCTCGCCAACATGTCCGACGACAACTGGCAGTGGCACATGTACGACACCGTCAAGGGCGCCGACTGGCTCGGCGACCAGGACGCGATCGAATACATGTGCCGCGAGGCGGTGCCTTCGGTCTACGAACTCGAGCACTTCGGCGTGCCGTTCTCGCGCACCGACGAGGGCAAGATCTACCAGCGCCCGTTCGGCGGCCACATGCGCGACTTCGGCGCGGCCCCGGTGCCGCGCGCCTGCGCCGCGGCCGACCGTACCGGCCACGCGATCCTGCACGCGCTCTATCAGCAGAGCCTGAAGCACGACGCGGAGTTCTTCATCGAGTACTTCGCCATCGACCTGCTGATGGACGACGATGGCTCGTGCCACGGCGTGATCGCCTGGGACCTCTCGGACGGCACTCTGCACCGCTTCCGCGCCAACATGGTGGTGCTCGCCACCGGCGGATACGGCCGCTCCTACTTCTCGTGCACCTCGGCGCACACCTGCACCGGCGACGGCAACGCGATGGTCGCGCGCGCCGGCCTGCCGCTGCAGGACATGGAGTTCGTGCAGTTCCACCCGACCGGCATCTACACCGCGGGCTGCCTGATCACCGAGGGTGCGCGCGGCGAGGGCGGCTACCTCACCAACTCCGAGGGCGAGCGCTTCATGGAGCGCTATGCGCCGACCGCGAAGGACCTCGCCTCCCGCGACGTGGTCTCCCGCGCGATGACCATCGAGATCCGCGAGGGCCGCGGCGTCGGCCCGAAGAAGGATCACATCGACCTGCACCTCGAGCATCTCGGCCACGATACCCTGCACAAGCGCCTGCCGGGCATCACCGAGACCGCGAAGATCTTCTCCGGCGTCGACGCGACCAAGGAGCCGATCCCGGTGCTGCCGACCGTGCACTACAACATGGGCGGCATCCCCACCAACTACTACGGCGAGGTTCTGCGTCCGACCAAGGACAACCCCGACGCCGTGGTTCCCGGCCTGATGGCGATCGGCGAGGCGGCGTGCGTCTCGGTCCACGGCGCGAATCGCCTGGGCTGCAACTCGCTGCTCGACATCGTCGTGTTCGGCCGTGCCTCGGCGCTCCGCACCGCGGAGATCCTGAAGCCGGGCGAACTCGTCAAGACCCTGCCGGCGTCGAAGGACGAGCTCTCGCTCTCCCGCTTCGACCGGCTGCGCCACGCATCGGGCAGCTATTCGGTGGCCGACATCCGGCTCAACATGCAGCTCGCGATGCAGAAGAACGCCGCGGTGTTCCGCACTGCGGAATCCCTCAAGGAAGGCGTCAAGGAAGTGTCCGCGATCGCCGGAACGATCAAGGACATCAAGCTCGCCGACCGGTCGCTGATCTGGAACTCGGACCTTGCCGAGGCGATGGAACTCGAGAACCTGATGGTCTGCTCGGTCACCACCGTGGTCGGCGGCGAGGCGCGGCACGAAAGCCGCGGCGCGCATGCCCGAGAGGACTTCCCGAACCGCGACGACAAGGAATGGATGAAGCACACCCTCGCGTGGTGCGACGACTCCTACAAGGTCAAACTCGACTATCGTCCGGTGCACACCCACACGCTC
Source organism: uncultured Alphaproteobacteria bacterium (assembly GCA_900079695.1). Classification (NCBI taxonomy): domain Bacteria; kingdom Pseudomonadati; phylum Pseudomonadota; class Alphaproteobacteria; species uncultured Alphaproteobacteria bacterium. The sequence continues at coordinate 2,127,742 of LT599022.1, read as the reverse complement.
ACCGACGAGATCGCGTACATCGAGCCCAAGGCCCGCGTGTATTGATCAGGACTTGAAGGTGTCCCACCGGATACCGAGGAGAAACCATGGTTCAGTTCGCTCTGCCCCGTAACTCCCGCGTCAAGCCCGGCAAGACCCACAAGGCTCCGGCCGGTGCCAAGAACGTCAAGGAGTTCCATATCTACCGCTACGATCCGGACAAGAAGTCCAACCCCACGCTCGACATCTTCGAGGTCGACCTCGACGAAATCGGGCCGATGGTTCTGGATGCCTTGATCAAGATCAAGAACGACATCGATCCGACCCTGACCTTCCGCCGCTCCTGCCGCGAAGGGATCTGCGGTTCGTGCTCGATGTGCATCGACGGCATCAACACGCTGTCGTGCCTCAAGCCGATCGCCGACATCAAGGGCCCGGTGAAGGTCTACCCGCTGCCCCATCTCGAAGTGGTCAAGGATCTGGTCTGCGACCTCACCCACCTCTATGCGCAATATCGCGCGATCGAGCCGTGGATGAAGACCAGTTCGGCGATGCCGAAGAAGGAGCGTCTGCAGTCTCCGGAAGAGCGCGACAAGCTCGACGGCCTGTGGGAATGCATCCTGTGCTTCTGCTGCGCCACCTCGTGCCCGAGCTATTGGTGGAACGCCCACCGCTACCTCGGCCCGGCGATCCTCCTGCAGGCGGCGCGCTGGGTGCAGGACAGCCGCGACGAAGCCTTGGGCGAACGCCTCGACGACCTCGAGGATCCGTTCAAGCTCTATCGCTGCCATACCATCCTCAACTGCACCAAGGCCTGCCCGAAGGGCCTGAACCCGGCGAAGGCGATCGCCGACCTCAAGATTCTGGTGATGGAACGCGCCTTCTGAGGCCTCCCACCGGACGAACGCAACGCCCCGGCCGCAAGGCCGGGGCGTTTTGCGTTAGGGCATGATCCGGGCCGGGCGGTTCAGCGGAATTTATCCAGCACTGCGCGCTTCAGCGCCGCGAGCGGCCACCGCTCCGGGGCGGGCTGCCGGAGCAGCCGGGCGGCGGGATACCACGGGGTGGTGTCGGGGGCGGTGCTCCAGCGCCAGTCGGGGGAGAATGGCGGCAGCACCCAGGTTTCCGCGCCGACCGCGAGGGCGGCGTGGATCGGGCCGGAATCGGCGCCGACGACGAGATCGCAGAGCGTTGCCAGGGCGGCGGTATCGGCGAAGTCGGCGGGTGCGGCATCGCGGACGCGCGGATCGTCGGCGAGGCGGCGCGCGTCGTCGGGGTCGGCGACCGGCTGGAGGGGGAGGATGTCGGCGTCCGGCGGTAGCGCGCCGAGAAGCGCCGCGAGCGGGATCGCGCGGGTGAGGTGGGGGGCGGTTCGGGTTTCCGCGCGGCCGCGCCAGACGATGCCGAGCCGCGGTCCCGCCGCATCGCCGAGGGATTGGCGCCAGTGCGCGATGCGCGCAGGCGGCGCGGCGAGGTAGGACGCCGGGAACGCGGCAAGATCCGAAAAGTCGCCGACGCCGAGAACCGCGGGGAGATCCGGCAGCCCGCAGCGGGCGGCGGCATGCCCGGTAAAACGGTCGGTCACGGATAGGCCGGGAACCTCCGCGAACAGCGGCAGCAACGGCGCGGGAGCTTCGAGGATCGCGGCTCCGGCGCGGCGTGCGGCCGCGGCGGCGAAGCGGCCGAACAGCAGGGTGTCGCCGAATCCCTGCTCGCTCACCAGCAGCAGCGGGGCGTCGAGGCGTTCGCCACGCCATTCGGGCAGATGGGCGTGGCGCGGTTCGGGCGCGCCGGGGCGGGCGTGGCGGCGCCGGAAGTCCGGCCACGCGGCCGCGAGGTCGCCCCGCGCGAGGCGGGCGAGCGCGGCGCAGAAGCGCGGCTCCGGATCGGCGGGATCGAGCGCCGCGGCCGCGGCGTAGGCGGTCAGCGCGTCGTCGGGGCGGCCGAGATCGTCCCGCACCAGGCCGAGGTTGTGATGGGCGTCGCGCAGCGCCGGGTCGCGCGCAACCGCGGCGACGAACGCGGCTTCCGCCTCGGCCAGGCGGCCGCAGGCGGCGAGCGCGAGGCCGCGGATGTCGTGGAGGGGCGCCGCGTCGGCGCGGGCGAGTCCGGCTTCGGCGTCGGCGAGCGCGGCCGCAACGTCGCCGAGTTCGAGGCGGACGCGCACCAGCTGGACGCGGATGTCGACCGCATCGGGTTCTTGCGCCGCCGCGAGCGCGAGGTCGGCGGCGGCTTCGGCGGTGCGGCCGAGGCGGAGGCGGGTGGTGGCGCGGTTGAACCGCGCTCCGGCGTCGTCGGGGTCGAGCGCGACGAGCGCGTCGAAATCGGCGAGGGCGTCGGCGTCGCGGCCGAGCTGGTGGCGCAGTACGCCGCGATTGAGGCGGGCGGCGCGGTGGCCGGGATCGGCCGCGAGCACCGCGTCGAACAGGGTCGGGTCGCGATCCCCCGAGACGAACCGCGAGAGGGCTTCGGCGTAGTCTCCGCCGCTCACGGCGCGGGCGGCAGGGCGCTGCCGCGCGGCACGCACTTGAAGTCGGCGCGGACCGGGTAGAAGAGACGGCAGTCGAACGTGGTCTGCCGCACCGGCACCGCCTCTTCGTCGCGTTCGGCGCACACCTGCTGGGCCATCTGCGCGACCTGCTGCGGCGTTGCGGTCCAGGAGTTGTAGCAGATCGACGGCGCGTCGGGCTTGGATTCGCCGACGTAGACGAGCTTGCCGGTGCCGGTGTCGCGGCGGCGGTCCACGAATGCCCCTGCGCAGGCCGAGGTGAACGTCAGGGCGGCGAGCGCGAGGGCCGCGACGGCGGAACGGCGGAGCCGGAAACGGGGCGGTGCGGTCATCGGAATCGGCCTCGGTTTTGCGCGGGGCCGACACTGTAACAGATTGCCGCGATTAAGAGAACGGTATGGATTGACCTTGCCGCCGGTGTGCCCATCTATGGAAGGGCGCTCCGTTCGGGCGCGCGGAGGTTGAGGTCTTCCTGATGCATGTCGAGGCAGGATTCGGCGCAGTCGACGGCGGCAAGCCGGAACGTGGCGGGGTGTTGGCCGCCTATTGCGCGATGCTTGCCGGCGGCAGGCTGAAACCCGATCCGGGACAGGAGGAAATCGCCAGTCAGTTGCAGACGCTGTCGGACCGGCTCGCGGGCTACCGTCCCGCGCCGGTGGCGGAGGGCGGCTTCGGCGGATGGCTCGACCGCCTGCGCTTCGGCCGTGCCGAAATCCCGAAACCGCCGCGCGGCATCTACATCTGGGGCGACGTCGGCCGCGGCAAGTCGATGCTGATGGACCTGTTCCACGAAACCCTGCCGATCCACGCCAAACGCCGCATCCACTTTCACGCCTTCATGCGCGAGGTGCACGAACAGCTCCACGCGATGCGCCGCGCCCCGCACACCTACGCCAAGGACGACATGGCCGATCCGCTGGCGACGATCGCGCGGCTGATCGCGCACGATCTGTGGGTGCTGTGCCTCGACGAGCTGGAGGTTCGCGACATCGGCGACGCGATGATCGTCGGCCGTCTGTTCGCCGCGCTCACCGACCTCGGCGTGGTGGTGGTGACCACGTCCAACCGACCGCCCAAGGACCTCTACAAGGACGGCCTGCAACGCGAGAAGTTCCTGCCGTTCATCGATCTTCTGGTGGCGCGGATGGACGTGTTCCACCTGGCCGCCGAGCGCGACTATCGCCTCGGGCGGCTGCGCGGCGCGCAGCTCTACCTCACGCCGCTGGGGCCGGAAACCGACGCCGAGCTCGAACGCATCTTCCTCGAAATCGCCGGTTCGAACACGCCGCATCCCGACAGCGTCCGCGTCAAGGGGCGCGAGGTGCCGGTGCCGCGGGCGGCGGGCTGCGTCGCGTGGTTCGGATTCGACGATCTTTGCGCGCGCGCCCTCGGTCCCACCGACTATATGGAGATCGCGGCGCGTTTTCATGCCATTGTATTGGCGGGCATCCCGCGGATGTCCGAGTTGCAGGAGGCGTCGGCGCGGCGCTTCGTCACGCTGGTGGACGTGCTCTACGATCACCGCGTGAAGCTGGTCGCGTCCGCCGAGGTTCCGCCCGAACGTCTTTACGGCGGTTCGGAGGGCGGGTTCGAGTTTCATCGCACGGTCTCCCGCCTGATCGAAATGCAGGCGGAAGACTATGTGGGCAGTCCCCATCTTCCCTAGCCGGGAGGGTGGAGATGCCGCAAAACCCGATGGCTGCCTTGCTTGAAAGGATATGGCAAACAAGGTAGTCAAAAGGTATAGAACCGGGCGCCCGGGAGGCCGCAGTGCCCGCAACGTCAACCTTTAAGGCAACGCTCGGACAGGAGCGTGGGGGCTTTTATGGCACGCAATAAAATCGCGTTGATCGGTTCGGGGAACATCGGCGGTACGCTGGCGCACCTCATCGGGTTGAAGCAGCTCGGCGACGTCGTCCTCTTCGACATCGCGGAGGGCATCCCGCAGGGCAAGGCGCTCGATATCGCGGAATCCACCCCGATCGAGTGCGTCGACTCCGCCTATGCGGGGGCGAACGACTATTCCGCGATCAAGGACGCGGACGTGGTCATCGTCACCGCCGGGGTGCCGCGCAAGCCGGGCATGAGCCGCGACGACCTGATCGGCATCAATTCCAAGGTGATGAGCGCGGTGGGCGAGGGGATCAAGACCTACTGCCCGAACGCCTTCATCATCTGCATTACCAACCCGCTCGACGCGATGGTGTGGGTGCTGCAGCAGAAGTCCGGGGTGCCGACCCACCGCATCGTCGGCATGGCGGGCGTGCTCGATTCCGCGCGCTTCCGCTACTTCCTCTCCGAGGAGTTCAAGGTCTCGACCGCCGACGTCACCGCGTTCGTGCTGGGCGGCCACGGCGACAGCATGGTGCCGCTGACCCGCTACTCCACGGTCGCGGGCATTCCGGTGCCGGATCTCGTGAAGATGGGCTGGTCCACCGACGAGAAGATCGCGCAGATCGTGCAGCGCACCCGCGACGGCGGCGCCGAGATCGTCGGCCTGCTGAAGACCGGTTCGGCGTTCTACGCGCCCGCCGCCGCCGCCGTGGCGATGGCGGAATCGGTGCTGCTCGACAAGCGCCGGGTGATGCCCTGCGCCGCCTACCTCGACGGGCAGTACGGCGTGAAGGGGATGTTCATCGGCGTGCCCGCCGTGCTCGGCGCGAAGGGCGTGGAGAAGATCGTCGAAATCGAGCTCAATGCGGACGAGAAGGCGATGTTCGACAAGTCCGTTTCGGCGGTCGACGGCCTTTGCAAGGCCGCCGCGGCGCTGATGTAACCGAAAAGGACCGGCGGAACTCATGAACATTCACGAGTACCAGGCCAAGCAATTGCTGAAGGGCTACGGCGTCGACGTTCTGGACGGCGGCGTCGTATATTCCGAAGTGGATGCCTTCACCGTCGCCGAGCGTCTCGGCGGCCCGGTTTGGGTGGTGAAGTCGCAGATCCACGCGGGTGGCCGCGGCAAGGGCAGGTTCAAGGAGGCGGAGGCCGGCAAAGGCGGCGGCGTCCGCCTCGCCGGCTCCGCGCGCGAGGTCGAGAAGCTCGCGCATCAGATGTTGGGCAACACCCTCATCACCCATCAGACCGGCCCCGAGGGGCGACGCGTCAAGCGCGTCTACGTCGAGCAGGGCTGCGACATCCGGCGCGAGCTCTACCTCTCGATCCTCGTCGACCGCAAGACCTCGCGGGTGTCGCTGATCGCCTCCACCGAAGGCGGGATGGACATCGAAGAGGTGGCGGCGAAGACGCCGGAGAAGATCGTTTCGCTGGCGATCGACCCGGTCGAAGGGCTGCAGCCCTACCACGCGCGCCGCGTCGCCTACGCGCTTCGGCTCACCGGCGCCAAGCAGGTGCGGGCGATGGAGAAGCAGGTGACCGGCCTCTACAAGGCGTTCGTCGAACTCGACGCGGCGCTGGTGGAGATCAACCCGCTGGTGGTGACGGGCGACGACCGGATCATCGCCCTCGACGCGAAGATGAGCTTCGACGACAACGCGCTCTACCGTCATCAGGCGGTGGAGAACCTGCGCGACGAAGACGAAGAGGACCCGGCCGAACTCGAAGCGGTGCGGCACAGCCTCAACTACGTCAAGCTCGACGGCAACATCGGCTGCATGGTCAACGGCGCGGGCCTGGCCATGGCGACGATGGACATCATCAAGCTCTACGGCGGCGAGCCCGCCAACTTCCTCGACGTCGGCGGCGGCGCCACCAAGGAGCGCGTCACCCTGGCGTTCAAGCTGATCCTCGCCGACCCGAACGTCGAGGGCATCCTCGTCAACATCTTCGGCGGGATCATGCGATGCGACGTGATCGCCGAAGGCGTGATCGCCGCGGCCAAGGAGGTGAGCCTGAACGTGCCGCTGGTGGTGCGTCTCGAAGGCACCAACGTCCAGCTCGGCAAGCAGATCCTCTCCGAGAGCGGACTGCCGATCATCGCCGCCGACAATCTGGCGGATGCGGCCGAGAAGGTCGTCAAGGCCGTGAAGGAGGCGAAGTAATGGCGGTTCTCATCGGCAAGGACACCCGGGTGATCTGCCAGGGCTTCACCGGCGCGCAGGGCACCTTCCATTCCGAGCAGGCGATCGCTTACGGCACCAAAATGGTCGGCGGCGTCACCCCCGGCAAAGGCGGCTCGAAGCACCTCGACCTGCCGGTGTTCGATACCGTGTGGGACGCCAAGGAGGCGACCGGCTGCGACGCCACGGTGATCTACGTGCCGCCGCCCTATGCTGCGGATGCGATCCTCGAAGCGACGGACGCCCGGATTCCGCTGATCGTCTGCATCACCGAGGGGATTCCGATCCTCGACATGGTGCGGGTGAAGCGTGCGCTCAAAGGCTCGGACTCGCGCCTGATCGGGCCGAACTGCCCGGGCGTGATCACCCCCGGCGAGTGCAAGATCGGCATCATGCCGGGGCACATCCACAAGCGCGGTAAGGTCGGCATCGTGTCCCGCTCGGGCACGTTGACGTACGAGGCGGTGGCGCAGACCACCGCCGCCGGGCTCGGGCAGTCCACCTGCATCGGCATCGGCGGCGATCCGGTCAACGGCACCAACTTCATCGAAGCGCTCGACATGTTCATCAAGGACGACGAGACCGAGGCGATGATCATGATCGGCGAGATCGGCGGCTCGGCCGAAGAGGACGCCGCGATGTTCTATAAGGAGTCCGGCTGCCGGAAGCCGCTGGTCGGCTTCGTCGCGGGGGCGGCGGCGCCGCCCGGCCGACGGATGGGCCACGCCGGCGCGATCATCGCCGGCGGCGACCGTACCGCCCGCGAAAAGATGGACTTCATGCGATCCTGCGGTCTCCACGTGGCGGACTCTCCCGCCGCGCTGGGGCAAACCATGCAAACGGCCCTCAAGGGTCTGTGAAACCCCGCGCGGCCGCCGGACCCTCCGGCGGCCGCGTTCGTGCTTTCGGCCCGCCGGAAGCGAAACCACAACAGGGAGACCGGGCGGAAGCCCCGCCGCGGTCCGGGTACCAATGGTTGGATATCTCGATTCGTCGTTCCTGACCGGCGCCAACGCCACGTTCATCGCCGAGCTCTATGCCCGGTATCTCGAGGACCCCGGGTCGGTGGATCCGAGTTGGATCCCGTATTTCAACGAGCTGGGCGACGATCCCTCGGCGGTGCACGGCGACTTCATCGCCACGCCGTGGGCGAACCGCGGCTCCAAGGTGATCGGCGTGCCCGATCCCGACGCGCCGAAGCCGAAGCCCGCGGGCAAGGGCGTCAAGGAGGGTGCGGCGGCGCTCGCCGGTCCGGGTGCGTCCGAGGCGGATATCCGCAAGCGCATCATCGATTCGATCCGCGCGCTGATGATGGTGCGCGTCTACCGCGTGCGCGGCCACCTGATGGCCGACCTCGACCCGTTGAAGATGGTCAAGCCGGTGCAGCATCCGGAGCTCGACTACCGCTCCTACGGCTTCACCGAGGACGATCTCGACCGCGAAATCTACATGGATTACGTGCTCGGGCTGGAGAAGGCGACGCTGCGCAAGATCATCCAGGTGGTGCAGAACACCTACTGCGGCCACATGGGCGTCGAATACATGCACATCCAGGACCCGGACCAGAAGGCCTGGATCCAGAAGCGCATCGAGGCGGCCACCAGTCAGGCCAACTTCACCGACCGCGGCAAGCGCGCGATCCTCGAACGCCTCACCGAGGCGGAGGGCTTCGAGCGCTTCCTCCAGCTCAAGTACACCGGCACCAAGCGCTTCGGCCTCGAAGGCGGCGAGACGATGATCCCGGCGATCGAGCAGATCCTCAAGCGCGGCAGTCAGCTCGGCCTGCGCGAGGTGGTGCTCGGCATGGCGCATCGCGGCCGTCTCAACATGCTCACCTCGATCCTGCACAAGCCCTACCGCGCGATGTTCTCGGAGTTCCAGGGCAACCCGGCGAACCCGGAGGACGTGCAGGGCTCGGGCGACGTGAAGTATCACCTCGGCACCTCGGCGGATCGCGAGTTCGACGGCATCGACGTCCACCTGTCGCTCACCGCCAACCCGTCGCATCTCGAAGCCGCCGACCCGGTGGTGCTCGGCAAGGTGCGCGCCAAGCAGGCGCAGCGCGGCGACGCCGAGCGCAAGCAGGTGATGGGCCTGCTGATTCACGGCGACGCGGCGCTCGCGGGGCAGGGGATCGTGGCCGAGTGCCTGATGCTGTCGCAGCTCAAGGGTTACACCACCGGCGGCACCATCCACTTCGTCATCAACAACCAGATCGGCTTCACCACCGCGCCGCAGTTCTCGCGCTCCGGCCCCTACTGCACCGACATCACCAAGGCGGTGCAAGCGCCGATCTTCCACGTCAACGGCGACGACGTCGAGGCGGTGGTGTACGCCGCCCGCATCGCCATGGAGTTCCGGCAGGAGTTCGGCGCCGACGTGGTGGTCGACATGGTGTGCTATCGCCGCCACGGCCACAACGAGAGCGACGAGCCGGCGTTCACCCAGCCGTTGATGTACCGCAAGATCGCCCGCCACCCCACCACCCGGCAGATCTACGCCAAGACGCTGGAAACCGAGGGCGTGCTCGCCGCGGGCGAAGGCGACGCGATGGTGCAGGCGTTCCACGACCGCCTCGACGGCGAGTTCGCGGCGGCCTCGACCTACCGCCCGAACAAGGCGGATTGGCTGGAAGGACGCTGGAAGGGCATCATTCCCGGACACGACGAAGACAGCGAACTGCCGGTCGAGACCGCGCCCGACGAGGCCTTCCAGGAAGACCGCACCGGCGTCGAACTCGACGAACTGAAGGCGGTCGGCGCGGCGATCACCACCGTTCCGGGCGATTTCAACATCAATCGCAAGGTACTGCGTCAGATCGAGGCGAAGCGCGAGATGTTCGCGTCCGGCCAGGGCATCGATTGGGCGACGGCCGAGGCGCTGGCGTTCGGCACCCTCCTCAAGGAAGGCACGCCGGTGCGCCTGTCCGGCCAGGACAGCGGTCGCGGCACCTTCTCGCATCGCCACGCGGTGCTCACCGATCAGGACAGCGAAGCCCGTTACGTTCCGCTTTGTCACGTCGGCGAAGGCCAGGGGAGCTTCGAAGTGCTCGACAGCCCGCTGTCGGAAAACGCGGTGCTCGGCTACGAATACGGCTATTCCCTCGCCGAACCTCACCAACTGGTGTTGTGGGAAGGCCAGTTCGGCGACTTCGCCAACGGCGCGCAGGTGATCTTCGACCAGTTCGTCTCCTCGGCGGAATCGAAGTGGCTGCGGATGTCGGGTCTGGTCTGCCTGCTGCCGCACGGCTACGAGGGCCAGGGGCCGGAGCACTCTTCCGGCCGCGTCGAGCGCTACCTCCAGCTCTGCGCCGAAGACAACATGCAGGTCGGCAACTTCACCACCCCGGCCAACTACTTCCACGCGCTGCGGCGTCAGGTGCGCCGCAACTTCCGCAAGCCGCTGATCGTGATGACGCCGAAGTCGATGCTGCGCGACAAGCGGATGATCTCGAAGCTCGAGGACTTCCTGCCCGGCACCCGCTTCCTCCGCACCATTCCGGAGCAGGAAACCCTCGCCCCCGACGACAAGATCCGTCGCGTGCTGCTGTGCTCGGGCAAGGTCTACTTCGACCTCGCCGCGGGCCGCGCCGAACGGGGGATCGACGACGTCGCGATCGTGCGCGTTGAGCAGCTCTATCCGTGGCCGAAGAACGCGCTGGAGCGCCATCTGTCGCGCTACCCCAACGCCGAGCTCTTCTGGGTGCAGGAGGAACCGGCGAACATGGGGGCGTGGCTGTTCGTGCTGCCGCGTCTGCAGTTCCTCGCCGAGGAACTCGGCCATGCCGACATCCGCCCGACCTACGTCGGCCGCCGCGCCGCGGCCTCGCCGGCGACCGGTCTGATGCGCAACCACACCAAGGAACAGGCGGCGATCGTCGAACAGGCGCTCACCGGCAAGCGGGAGGAGCTGTTCCAGCCGTTCCGCCGCAGCACCACGCTCGCGCGCCTGATGCCGCAAGGTTCGGTCAAGAAGAAGGGCTGACCGGAGCCCGACAGCCAAAGAACGAATGGTCAGGAAAACATGTCTTACGAAATCGTCGTCCCGACGTTAGGGGAATCGGTGGTCGAGGCCACCGTCGCGAAGTGGTTCAAACAGGTCGGCGAGGCGGTCCAGGCCGACGAGCCGCTGGTGGAGCTGGAAACCGACAAGGTTACCGTCGAGGTCAACGCTCCGGCTTCCGGCACCCTCACCGAGATCGTCGCCGCCGAAGGCGCCGAAGTCGAGGTCGGCGCGCTGCTCGCCCGCATCGGCGCCGCCGGCGCGGCCCCGACTCCGGCGAAGCCCGCTCCGGCCGCCGCGCCCAAGCCCGCCGCGGGCGCGGACGTGCTTGCCGCCGCGGTCGCCGCGGCCGGAACCCCGGCCGAGGCCGACGACGGACTCGCCCCCGCGGTGCGCAAGCTGGTCGCCGAGAACAACCTCGATCCCAAGGCGATTCCCGCTACTGGCAAGGACGGCCGCCTGACCAAGGAAGACGTGATCAACTTCCTCGAAGGGCGCACCAAGGTGATGGCCGGCCCGGCCGCGGCGCAGCCGCTCGGGGCCGCCGCGCCCAAGGCCTCCGCCCCGGCCGCGCCCCGCGCCGCCGACCCGCGCGAGCAGCGCGTCAAGATGACGCGCCTGCGCCGCCGCATCGCCGAGCGCCTCAAGGACGCCCAGAACACCGCCGCGATCCTCACCACCTTCAACGAGGTGGACATGACCGGGATCCTGTCGCTGCGCGAGCAGTACAAGTCGGCGTTCGAGAAGAAGCACGGCATCCGCCTCGGCTTCATGTCGTTCTTCGTCAAGGCCTGCGTCGCCGCGCTCAAGGAGATTCCGGCGGTCAACGCCGAGATCTCGGGCGACGAGATCGTCTTCAAGAACTACTACGACGTCGGCGTCGCGGTGGGCACCGACCAGGGTCTGGTGGTGCCGGTGGTGCGCGACTGCGACGTGAAGTCGTTCGCGCAGATCGAGAAGGAAATCGCCTCGCTCGCCGGCAAGGCGCGCGACGGCAAGCTGACCATGGAAGACATGACCGGCGGCACCTTCACCGTCACCAACGGCGGCGTCTACGGTTCGCTGATGTCCACGCCGATCATCAATCCGCCGCAGTCGGGCATCCTCGGCATGCACAAGACCATGCAGCGCCCGATGGTGATGCCCGACGGCTCGATCGCGGCGCGGCCGATGATGTACATCGCGCTTTCCTACGATCACCGCATCATCGACGGCGGCGAGGCGGTCACCTTCCTGGTCAAGGTCAAGGAAGCCCTCGAGGACCCGGCGCGTTTGGTGCTCGGGGTCTGATAACAGCAACGCGGAGGGACTCGGTCCCTCCGCACCTCCCATGTGTTTGTTTTTCCGCGAAGCGGGATTCGCCCTTCGCGCGGCGTGGCGGCTTGATGGCGCTTCGCGCAAAAGCAAACGGGGTTCTAGGGGCCCGAGGCCCCTAGCGGGGTCCAGGGGCGGCGCCCCTGGCCTGTTCTTTTTCAAAGGGCTGAAGAATGGCTACGAACACGGAAACGGCATTCGATCTGGTGGTGGTCGGCGGCGGGCCGGGCGGCTACGTCTGCGCGATCCGCGCGGCGCAGTTGGGGATGAAGGTGGCGTGCGTGGAGAAGCGCGGTGCGCTCGGCGGCACCTGTCTCAACGTCGGCTGCATTCCGTCCAAGGTCTTGCTGCAGTCGTCGCACCACTTCCACGCGGCGAAGGAGGAGTTCGCCGCGCACGGCGTGAAAATCGCGGGCGTGGAACTCGACCTCGCGGCGATGATGGGCCGCAAGGACAAGGTGGTGGCCGAGTTCACCAAGGGCATCGAGTTCCTGTTCAAGAAGAACAAGGTGACCTACGTGAAGGGTGCGGCGACCCTGACCGGGCCGAACGCCCTCAAGGTCGGCGACGTCGAGTATTCCGCCAAGCACATCGTGATCGCCACCGGTTCGGTGTCCGCACCGCTGCCGGGCGTCGAGGTCGACGAGAAGACCGTGGTGTCCTCGACCGGCGCGCTGGCGCTGGAGAAGGTGCCGGGCGAGATGGTGGTGATCGGTGCGGGCGTGATCGGGCTGGAGCTCGGCTCGGTGTGGTCGCGGCTCGGCGCGAAGGTGACGGTGGTCGAGTTCCTCGACAAGATCCTGCCGCCGTTCGACGACGAGGTGAGCAAGCAGGCCCAGCGGATCTTCGAGAAGCAGGGGATCGCCTTCAAGCTCGCGCACAAGGTGACGGGCGTGAAGACCGGCAAGTCGGGCGCGACGGTGCGGATCGAGCCGGTCAAGGGCGGCGACGCGGCGGAGATCAAGGCCGACGTGGTGCTGGTGGCGATCGGTCGCCGCCCCTACACCGAGGGTCTCGGGCTGGAGGCCGCGGGCGTGGTGGTGGACCCCAAGGGCTTCGTGCCGGTGGACGCGCACAACCGCACCAACGTGCCGAGCGTCTACGCGATCGGCGACGTGGTCGGCGGTCTGATGCTGGCGCACAAGGCCGAGGAGGAGGGCGTCGCGGTGGCGGAGACGCTGGCCGGGCAGGCCGGGCACGTCAACCACGCGGTGACGCCGTCGGTGGTCTACACCAACCCCGAGATCGCGAGCGTCGGCAAGACCGAGCAGCAGTTGAAGGCCGAGGGCGTCGCCTACGCCGTGGGCAAGTTCCCGTTCCTCGCCAACAGCCGCGCCAAGGCGAGCGGCGAGACCCTCGGGTTCGTGAAGATCCTCGCCGACAAGCGCACCGACAAGGTGTTGGGCGCGCATCTCGTCGGTCCGGCGGTCGGCGAACTGGTGGCCGAAGTGGCGCTGGCGATGGAGTTCGGCGCCTCCGCCGAAGACATCGCGCGCACCTGCCACGCCCATCCCGGCCTCGCCGAGGCGGTCAAGGAAGCGGCGATGGACGTCGGCAAGCGCGCCATCCACATCTGAACCGGATGAAGGTCCTCGAGAAAAAGGCCGGGAGCGATCCCGGCCTTTTCCGTCTCAATGGGTGATGCGCGGCGCGTCGGCGGCGATGGGATGGCCGTTCATCCGCTCGCGCAATTCGTCGTCGGAGAGGCGACGCTGCTCCACCACCCCGATCCAGCCGAGGCCGTCGTAGGCTTCGTAGCCGATGGTTCGGGCGAACGCGATGACGCGCCCGTCGGAGGTGACGACCGTGCCCTTGCTCCGGCCCTGGGTGTCGAAGGCATAGGGGCGGTAGAGGTCGCGGTCGTCGGAGGCGGCGATGATGCGCTGGTTGGCGTCGAGCAGCAGCACCCGGGTGCGGCTCCATTCGTCGTCGGTGAAGGTGGGTTCGTCGCGGACGATGGTGCGCGACTGGGCGCCCCAGTCGAAGAACACGCCGAGGGCGCCGATCGCCTCGCCGTCGACCTTGCCGCCCGCGCGCACCGCGGCGGCGTAGAGCGCCACCGGACGGTTCTTGTGCGCCGGATCGGTGGCGACGTCGTCGACGACGTAATCGTCGCCGCTCGCGGTGGCGATCGCCTGTCTGAACCACGGGGCGTCACGATAGTCGTGGCCGGAAACCTCGGGGAAATCGGCCGCGCGGGAGGTTGCGACGGTGCGGCCTTCGCGGTCGACGAGCACGAGGTCGAGATAGACGGAGTAGAAGCGGTTGATCGTCGCGAGGCGTGCCGCCGCGTGGGCGATGCGATCCGGGGAGGGGGCTTCGAGGGCGCGCCGGAAGGCGTCGTCGGTGGCCCACCAGCGGACGTCGGCGGTGCGTTCGTAAAGGTTGCGGACGATCAGTTGCACCAGGGTTTGCGCCATGTCGACGTTGCGCGAGCCTTCGAGGTCGCGCACCAGGACGTCGGAAATATCGAGGCCCTGTTTGATGCGGCCGAGGACGACGGTGCGCATGTCCTCCGAGTTGGAAGCCGCTTGCCGGGCGAGGGTTTTGACCTCGGAGGCGACCACCGCGAAGCCCCGCCCGGCATCTCCGGCGCGGGCGGCCTCGATGGTGGCGTTGAGGGCGAGAAGCTGGGTTTGGCTGGCGATCGCTTCGCTGCTCTTGGCGAAGCCTTGGACGTCCTTCTGGATCGTGCTCATGATCAAGCGCATGCGACGGGGCATGGGCGGCCTCTTTCGAACGGAACGGGAGGGAAACCGGAACTCCTGGCGACGACGACACTCCGCTCAATAGACCGGAATCCGCATACGATCGCAATATGCAAAAGCGTGAATTTTATGCAGCCACAGAAACTGCATAGAATGTGGGCGGTCGTTTGTGGGATTCAACGGCGGATCCCGGCCAGAAAGTTGCTGACCTCCCGGTCCAGAACCTGCGCGGCGTCGCGGAGGGTATCCGCGGAGGTCAGAACCTCCATCGCCATCGTCTCGGTGTCGCTCGCGACCCGGGCGACCACCGCGACGTTTTCCGACGCCGCCTGGGTGCCGAGCGCCACTTCGTTGACGCTGCGGGCGATCTCGCGGGTGGCGACGCCCTGCTCCTCGACCGCCGCGGCGACCGCCGAGGACACCTCGCTGACTTCGGAGATCGTCGTGGTGATGCGGTTGATCGCCGCCACCGTGGTCTCGGTTTCGGCCTGGATCGCGCGGATCTGGCGGCTGATGTCCTCGGTGGCGCGGCCGGTCTGATGGGCGAGGGCCTTGACCTCGCCCGCCACCACCGCGAAACCCTTGCCCGCGTCGCCCGCGCGGGTGGCTTCGATGGTGGCGTTGAGCGCGAGCATGTTGGTGCGGCCCGCCACCTCGGTGATCACCGCGACGATCTCGCCGATGCGCGTGGCGGATTCCGAGAGTTTGCCCACGGCGGCGCGGGTATCCGCCGCCTGACGCGATGCGTTGAGGCTGATCTCCGCGGTGTTGACCACCTGCCGGGAGATCTCCTGCTCGGCGGCGGCGAGTTCGTGGGTCGCGGCGGCGACGGAATCGACGTTCCGCCGCACCTCCTCGGCCTGTTCCTGCACCGCGTGGCTGCGCTCGCGGGTGATGTCGGCGTTCTTCGACAGCGTCCGGGCGCTGTCGGCCAGGTGTCGCGACGCCTGGCCGACCTCCTCGACCACGCTGTGGACCCGGGATTCCAGAGTGTCGGCGAGGGTGTGCAGGTCGGCCTTGGCGCGGGCGGTGCTGCGGCGGTCGATTTCGATCTTCTCCTGCGCCGCGTATCCGAGCAGGCCCTGCATCGCCCGCAGCATCCGCGAGGTGTGCCGGAATTCGGCGATCTCCTCCTCGGGAATCGGATGGTCGTCGTCGCGGTTGGCGATCGCGGCGAAGTGCGTGCTCATGCGGGCGAGTGGGCGGTTCACTGCGCGACGCACGCTCCAGGCGACCGCCACCGCCACTGCGCAGGCGATCGCGAACAGCGCGGCGATCGCCAGAACCGAGAGCCGCGCGAGGTCGTCGGCGTGCAGGAATTCGGCTTCGGCGGTACGTTGTTGGAAGTCGATCAGCCGGTTGATCGCGGTCTCGGCGTCGCGCAGCAGCGGCCGAGCCGTCGCCGCGACGTGGCGGTCGAGTCCGGCGGCGTCGCCCGCCTGTCCGAGCTTGATCCCCGACGCCAGGCCTTCGGCGGCGTAACGGGCGGTGCTCGTTTCGAACGCGTTTGCGAGGTCGGCGCCTTCGCCGGGGACGGCGCGCGCCCGGACGGTCTTCCGGATCGCGGCGATCGCGTCGCGGTTCGCCTCGGCGTCGCGAACGGCCGCGGCCGCGTCGCCGCCGCCCGGCTCGAGGGCGGCCGCGATGCGCACCAGATCGTCGAGGCCGACGCGCATCCGCCGGTCGATCTCGGCAAGTTGCGCGGTCGGCACGAGGCGGTCGCGGTGGAGCGTCTGGAGGGTGCTGTCTGCGGTGTGCAGGGCGGCGAGGCCGATCGCCGCCACCAGCGCCAGCAGCGCCAGGGTCGCGCCGGTCTGAACCGCCAGCCGCCCGCCGAGGCTGCCGAGCCACTTTCGCCACGCGGGCACGCGCCGGACCACGCTGCCGCCCTCGATCGCGAGACCGTGGGCCTTGCCGTCGCGGAACAGCCTGTAGGCCCGTTCCGCCTCGGCGATCTCGGCGCGGCTCGGCTTGGAGCGGATCGACACGTAGCCCGCGGGGCGGCCATCCTCGATCACCGGCATCACGTCGGCGCGCACCCAGTAGTGGTCGCCGCTCTTGGTGCGGTTCTTGACCAGGCCGCGCCAGGGATTGCCCGACTTCAGCGTCGCCCAGAGATCGGCGAACGCCTCCTGCGGCATGTCCGGGTGGCGGACGATGTTGTGCGCGGACCCGGTCAGTTCCTCCTCGGAAAAGCCGCTGATCGCCGCGAACGCGGCGTTGACGAAGGTGATCCGGCCCTTGTCGTCGGTGCGCGAGACCAGCCGGGTGTTCTCGGGGAAGTCGACTTCGCGTTGGGTGACCGGGCCGTTGTCGCGCATGCGCCCCCTCCTTGCCGGGAATCCGAGGTAGAGGAGGAGTATACAATCTCGCGCAATCTGCGAGCACGCAAAAATTCGTACAACTAGAGCATATTACCCGCTTGAATTGTGGTCGCGCGGGTGGGCGGCGCCATGAACCGCCTTGAGATGCGCGGCGTCCACCTTGGTGTAGCGCTGGGTTGCCGCCAGCGACGCGTGGCCGAGCAGCTCCTGGATGCTGCGCAGGTCGCCCCCGGCTTCCAGCAGGTGGGTGGCGAAGCTGTGGCGCAGCGCGTGGGGCGTCGCGCTCTCGGGCAGGCCGAGGAGGCCGCGCAGGTGGCGCATCTGTCGCTGCACCACGCCGGGGTTGAGGCGTTCGCCGCGCGCGCCGACGAACAGCGGGTCGCCCGCGCCGAGGCGGTAGGGGCATGCGGCGAGATAGGCGTCCACCGCCGCGGCGATCGCGGGCAGAACCGGCACGACGCGGGTCTTGTTGCCCTTGCCGGTGACGCGCAGCGTGCCGCCCGCCGGCCGGTCGGCGACGTCGAGCCCGAGCGCCTCGCCGATGCGCAGGCCCGCCCCGTAGAGCAGCAGCAGGATCGCGGTGTCGCGTCGGCCGATCCAGGGTTCGCGGGCCGCCGCCGCCGCCGCGCGCACCGCGTCCAGCGCCTCGTCGGCCGAGAGCGGGCGGGGCAGGGTCTGCGGCTTGCGCGGCGCGGCGAGGGCGGCCAGCGCGGCGTTGACCACCAGCCCCTCGCGCTCCAGCCACTTGAACAGGGTGCGCAGGGAGGACAGCTCGCGCGCCAGCGAGGCGCGGCCGATGCCCTCGCCGCCGCGCGCCGCGAGATAGGCGCGGAAGTCCCGCGTCGCGAGTTCGGCGAGGTCGCCGAGATCGGGGGCGCGGCCGAGGTGTTCGGTGAGGAAGGCGAGGAAGCGCGCGACGTCGCGGGCGTAGGCGTCGAGGGTGTGGGCGCTGGCGCGGCGCTCGGCGCGCAGCCAGTCGCGCCACTCGCCGACCCGGACGGCGAGCGCGGGCGCGGCCGACAGGCCGCTCAGGGGGTCGGCGCGCACCATCGGCCGAGCACGATCGCGAGCAGGCGGGCGAGGAACTCCAGTAGGTCGGTGGCCTGCTCGGGGTGGAAGGTTTCCGGCGCGAAGGCTCCGACCGCCAGCAGTCCCGCCGGGGCGGGGCGATGCCCGCCGGGCTCCCAGGTCGCCGGGTCGTCGAGACGGCAGAGGGCGTCGGAGCGGATCCGCGCTCCGGGTTTGCCGAACAGGCGGTTGCCGCCGCGGCGCTCGGGGGTCAGCACGATGCGCGCGCCCGGCGCCTCGCGCGCGAACACCGCGTCGACGGTTCCGGCGGGCACGCGGAGAATCCCCTCCGGCCCTTCTTCGACGGCGGCGGTCCCGGCCTCCTCCAGCACCAGAGCCACCGCGTCGACGTCGAGGATCGGCGGCCAGTCGCGGATCAGCACGCGATGGAAATCGGCGGGGGTCGCCGCGGCGGCGAGGGCGAGGGCGGCCGAATGGGTGCGCTGCTGGCGCGAGAGGTTGCCGCGGCTGGTGGCGACGAGATCCACCGAGGTGCGCGACAGACGTTCGACGTCGAGCCGCAGACCCCGGATCATCGCCGCCTGGAAGTCGGCGATCGGGTCGCCGCCGTCGCCGAAGCGGCTCGGCGGGGTCATCGCCCGCAGCAGGTCGGGACGCTCGGCGAGGAAATCCGGATGGGCGCGCAGAAACGCCTCGACCTCGGCGGGCGCGGGCGTGAGGTCGGCGAGGGCGGTGTCGGCGGTCAAGATCAGCTCCGCGGCGGAATGCTGAGTCCGGCTTTCTCCGCGTCCTTGAGGAACGCGGCGATGCCGCTGTCGGTGAGCGGGTGCTTGACCATCTGCCGCAGGATCGCGGGCGGCAGGGTGACGACGTCGGCCCCCAGGCGCGCGGCCTCCAGCACGTGGTGGACATGGCGCGCGGACGCCACCAGAACCTCGGTGCCGAGATGCGGATAGTTGGTGTAGATCGCGACGATGTCGGCGATCAGCCCCATGCCGTCGTGGCCGATGTCGTCCAGCCGCCCGACGAACGGCGAGACGAACGCCGCGCCCGCCTTCGCCGCCAGCAGCGCCTGCACCGGCGAGAAACACAGGGTGACGTTGACCTTCACGCCCTCGTCGGCAAGCCTGCGGCAGGCCTTGAGACCGTCGAAGGTGAGCGGCACCTTGATCGCGACGTTGGGGGAGATCGCCTTCAGCACGTCGGCCTCGCGCAGCATCCCGTCGAGGTCGGTAGCGAGTACCTCGGCGCTGACCGGCCCCTCGACCGTCGCGCAGATTTCCGCGATGATCTCGGTCATCGGTCGGCCGATCTTGGCGGCGAGAGAGGGGTTGGTGGTGACGCCGTCGACCAGGCCGGTGGCGGCAAGGTCGCGGATTTCGGCGATGTCCGCCGTATCGAGGAAGAATTTCATGGCACCGCGCTCGGCTGGTTTGCTACAGGGGTTGCCTTCGGATCGCGAAATGGAGTTTAGCCGATGAACGCGCCCCGCGCCAACGCCGACGATGCCGTTTCCGGCCGCGTCTCGGTGCGAGTGCCGCTGCCGCTCGGCGCCGACTATACTTATAAGGTGCCCGAGGGATGGGCGGTTCCGCCGGGTGCGCTGGTACGCGTGCCGGTCGGCGGGCGGGCGCTGTGGGCCGCCGCGTGGGGCCCAGATGCGGGCGAGGTCGATCCGAAAAAGCTCAAGGATATCCTGGAGGTCGCCGATCTGCCGCCGCTTTCGGCGGCGCTCCGGCGGTTCGTCGACTGGGTCGCCGACTACACTCTCTCGCCGCCCGGCGCGGTGCTGCGGATGGTGCTGTCGGCGCCCGCGGCGCTGGAGACGGAGGTCTCCGCCGCCGGGGTGACGCGCGCCGCGGTCTGGCCCGCCGGGATGCGCCGCACCGCAGCGCGCGAGCGGCTGTGGGCGGCGCTCGACGGTTGCGGCCCGCTCGGCGTCGCCGATGCGGCGCGGCGCGGCGATGTCGGCGACGCGGTGGTGCGCGGCATGCTCGCCGAGGGCGCGCTGGTGGCGACAGAGTTGCCGCGACGGCGGTTCCCCGCGCCGGACCCGGACGCGCAGCCGGTGACCTTCGGTTCCGAGCAGGCGGCGGCGGCGGCGGATCTCGTGGCGCGGGTCGGCGCGGGCTATTCGGTGACGCTGCTGGACGGCGTCACCGGTTCGGGCAAGACCGAGGTCTATTTCGAGGCGATCGCCGAGGTGGTGCGGCGCGGCGGCCAGGCGCTGGTGCTGGTGCCGGAAATCGCGTTGACCGCGCAATGGCTGGAGCGGTTCGCGCGGCGTTTCGGCGTCGCCCCGGCGGTGTGGCACTCGGGGCTCACCCCGGCGCAGCGGCGCGACACCTGGCGCGCCGTGGCGCGGGGCGAGGCGCGGGTGCTGATCGGCGCGCGCTCGGGCCTGTTCCTGCCGTTCGCCGATCTCGGCCTGATCGTCGTCGACGAGGAGCACGAGCAGGCGTTCAAGCAGGAGGACGGCGTGCTCTATCACGGCCGCGACATGGCGGTGGTGCGGGCGCATGTCGAAGGAATTCCCGCGGTGCTGGCGTCGGCCACGCCGTCGCTCGAAACCCTCGCCAACGCCCGCGCCGGACGCTATGCGACGCTCTCTCTGCCGAAGCGCCATGGCGGCGCGGAAATGCCGTCGGTGGAACTGGTGGACTTGCGCGCGACCCCGCCCGAGCCGTTGCCGGGCGGCCGCAACTGGCTGGCGCCGCCGCTGGTCGCGGCGATCGGCGAGACTCTGGAGAAGGGCGAGCAGGCGCTGCTCTACCTCAATCGCCGCGGCTATGCGCCCCTCACCCTGTGCCGCGCCTGCGGTCATCGCCTGCAATGCCCGCACTGCACCGCGTGGCTGGTGGAGCATCGCGACCGCCGCGGCGCGCATCTGCAGTGCCACCACTGCGGCTATTCCGCGCGGCTGCCCGAAACCTGCCCCGAATGCGGGGCGGAGGAGAGCTTCGTCGCCTGCGGCCCCGGCGTCGAGCGGATCGCCGAGGAAGTGGCGCGGCGCTTCCCCGAGGCGCGGCGGCTGGTGCTGGCGAGCGACCAGATCGGCGGTGCGGCGGAGGTCAAGGCGGCGCTCGACGCGATCGCCGCAGGGGAGGTCGACGTGGTGGTCGGCACCCAGATGGTGGCGAAGGGGCATCACTTTCCCGGCCTCACCCTGGTCGGCGTGGTGGATGCGGACGTCGGCCTTGCGGGCGGCGACCTGCGCGCCGCCGAGCGGACCTTCCAGCTCCTCCATCAGGTCGCCGGTCGCGCCGGGCGCGGCCGGTTGCACGGCAAGGTGTTGATGCAGACCTTCGATCCCGCGCAGCCGGTGATCGCCGCGCTCGCCGCGGGCGACCGCGATGCCTTCGTCGCGGCCGAACAGATCGGCCGCAAGGCGCTCGGCCTGCCGCCGTTCGGCCGTCTTGCGGCGGTGATCGTGGCCGCCCGCGGCGACGCCGAGGCCGAGGCGCTGGCGCGGGACATCGGCCGCGCCTTCCCCGGCGGCGAGGGGGTGAAGCTCTACGGCCCCGCGCCGGCGGTGCTGGCGCGCCTGCGCGGCTGGTCGCGCTGGCGGCTGCTGGTGAGCGCGCCGAGGGACGTGCGGATGCAGCCGCTTCTGCGGGGTTGGATGGCGCGGGTGGCGATTCCCCGTTCGGCACGGGTGAGACTCGACGTCGACCCCTACACCTTTCTCTGACGCGCCCTACTCCCACCGGGGGGTGCGGAGCGGTTCGCATGAGCCAAACCCGCCCGAACGTGCGGTAGATGAAACGAATTCATGCGCTTGACCGAAACCCGCCGGATCTGCGGTTTCCCGGCGGCGATTTTCCTGTAAAATCCCGGCGGGCCGCGCCGAGCCAGGGTTGCGAGGGCGGGGCAAGAATGATAAACATCCTCCCCGCGAACGGGGGTGTCCGCACATGCGATCCGGGGAGAAGGGGATCTCCGCCGGGTATCCACTCTAACTTGAGGGTCTGTCCCAGTGTCATCAATGACTTCTGATGTTATGGGGCTTGCCGGCCGGTATGCGGACGCTCTGCTCGAGCTGGCCGCGGAGACCGGCGCGGTGGAGTCCGTCGAAGCCGATGTCAAGCGACTGCGGGACGTCCTCGCCGAGAGCGCGGATCTGCAGCGCTTCATCGCCAGCCCCGCCTTTTCCCGCGACGAGCACGTGCAAGGCGTCGGCGCGGTTCTGGACAAGGCCGAGATCGGCGAGATCACCCGCAAGTTCGTGCTGCTCGTCGCCGCCAATCGCCGCCTGTTCGCGCTCGACGCGATCTTCGAGAGCGTGCTCGCCAAGCTTGCCGCGCGGCGCGGCGAAGTGACCGCGGCGGTGACGTCGGCGAAGGAGCTGACCGCGAAGCAGAAGGACGCGCTCGCGAAGGCATTGAAGACGGCGACGGGGCGCGAAGTCGCGCTCGACCTCGCCGTCGATCCGAAGGTTTTGGGCGGGCTGGTCGTGCAGATCGGCTCGCGTATGGTGGATAGCTCGCTGCGTTCGCAGCTGCAACGCTTGCAACTCGCTATGAAAGGGGTCGGCTGATGGAAATCCGCGCTGCGGAAATCTCCGCCATTCTGAAGAAGCAGATCGCGAATTTCGGTGTCGACGCGCAATCGGCCGAAGTCGGACAGGTTCTCTCGGTCGGTGACGGCATCGCGCGCGTCTACGGCCTCGACAACGTCCAGGCCGGCGAACTCGTGGAGTTCCCCGGCGGCATCAAGGGCATGGCGCTCAACCTCGAGGCCGACAACGTCGGCATCGTGATCTTCGGCGACGACCGCACCATCGGCGAAGGCGACACCGTCAAGCGTACCGGCGAGATCGTCTCGGTGCCGGTCGGCAAGGGTCTGCTCGGCCGTGTGGTCGACGGCCTCGGTCAGCCGATCGACGGCCGCGGCGCGCTCTCCGACGTCAAGACGACGCTGGCCGAGGTCAAGGCGCCGGGCATCATTCCGCGCAAGTCGGTGCACGAGCCGATGCAGACCGGCATCAAGGCGATCGACAGCCTGATCCCGGTGGGCCGCGGCCAGCGCGAGCTGATCATCGGCGACCGCCAGACCGGCAAGACCGCGATCATCCTCGACACCATCATCAATCAGAAGCGCATCAACGACAAGGCGAAGGACGAGAGCGAGAAGCTCTACTGCATCTACGTCGCGGTCGGACAGAAGCGCTCGACCGTCGCCCAGGTGACCAAGATCCTCGCCGACAACGGCGCGCTCGACTACACCATCGTCGTCGCCGCCACCGCGTCGGAGCCCGCGCCGCTGCAGTTCCTCGCGCCCTATACCGGCTGCGCGATGGGCGAGTTCTTCCGCGACAACGGCATGCACGCGGTGATCTTCTACGACGATCTCTCGAAGCAGGCGACCGCCTACCGCCAGATGTCGCTGCTGCTGCGCCGCCCGCCGGGCCGCGAGGCGTTCCCGGGCGACGTGTTCTACCTCCACTCGCGCCTGCTCGAGCGCGCGGCGAAGATGAACGACGCGCACGGCGCCGGTTCGCTCACCGCCCTGCCGGTGATCGAAACCCAGGCGGGCGACGTTTCGGCCTACATCCCGACCAACGTGATTTCGATCACCGACGGCCAGATCTTCCTCGAGACCGAGCTGTTCTACAAGGGCATCCGCCCGGCGGTGAACGTCGGCATCTCGGTGTCGCGCGTCGGCTCCGCCGCGCAGATCAAGGCGATGAAGAAGGTCGCGGGCTCGATCAAGCTCGAACTCGCCCAGTATCGCGAGATGGCGGCGTTCGCGCAGTTCGCTTCCGACCTCGACCCGGCGACGCAGAAGCTCCTCGCCCGCGGCGCGCGCCTTACCGAGGTGCTGAAGCAGCCGCAGTTCTCGCCGTTGCCGGTGGAAGAGCAGGTGGTGGCGATCTACTCCGGCACCGCCGGCTACCTCGACGGCATCGACGTCTCCGAGGTCACCCGCTTCGAGGCCGGAATGATGCGCGACCTGCGCGCCAACCATGCCGACATCCTGGAAGCGATCCGCGTCGAGAAGGCGATCTCCGACGCCACCGAGGCGAAGCTGAAGGCGGCGCTCGACGCGTACACCAAGGCGTTCGAGTGATCCCGTCGGGAAGGGGGACAGCCCATGCCGAGCCTTAAGGACCTCCGGCTGCGCATCAGCTCAGTCAAGTCGACGAAAAAGATCACGTCGGCGATGAAGATGGTTTCCGCCGCCAAGCTGCGCCGCGCGCAGGAGGCGGCGGAGGCCGCGCGACCCTATGCCGAGCGCATGGACCGGATGATGCAGAACCTGTCCGCCGGTCTCGACGCCGACGCCGAGGCGCCGCGCCTGATGACCGGAACCGGCCGGGACAAGACCCATCTGATCGTGGTCTTCACCTCCGACCGCGGCCTGTGCGGCGCCTTCAACGCCGCGGTGGTGCGCTCGGTGCGCGCCCGGGTGCGCGAGCTTCTGGCGATCGAGAAGCGGGTCAAGATCCTCACCGTCGGCCGCAAGGGGCGCGACATGCTGCGCACCGAGTTCGGCGGCCTGATCGTCGATCAGCGCACCGGTCTCGGCCGCAAGGGCGTGTCCTTCGCGGAAGGCGACGAAGTCGCGCAGACCCTGATCCGGATGTTCGAGGCGGGCGAGTTCGACGTCTGCTGGGCGGTCTACAACCGGTTCCAGTCGGCGATGACGCAGATCGTCACCTGGCAGCAGGTGGTGCCGTTCGCCGCGCCCGAGGACGAGGACGGCGAGGCGCCGGCCGCGAAGCACTACGACTACGAGCCCTCTCAGGAGGCGATCCTCGAAGAGCTCGCGCCGCGCAACCTGTCGGTCCAGGTGTTCCGCTTCCTGCTCGAGAGCCAGGCCTCCGAGCACGGCGCGCGGATGACCGCGATGGACAACGCCACCCGCAACGCGGGGGATATGATCGACAACCTGACGCTCACGTACAATCGCACGCGCCAGGCGTTCATCACCCGCGAGCTGATCGAAATCATTTCCGGCGCCGAAGCCGTCTAACACTGAGATGCGGCGCCACAAAACGCTGGCCGCAGTTCGATAGGAGTGACACTCATGACGAAGACCAACGTCGGTACGATCTCCCAGGTCACGGGTGCGGTCGTTGACGTCAAGTTCCCGGGCGAGATTCCGGCGATCCAGACCGCACTCGAAACCGAGAACCAGGGTCGCCGTCTGGTGCTCGAAGTCGCCCAGCACCTCGGCGAGAACGTCGTGCGCACGATCGCGATGGACGCTACCGACGGCCTCGTGCGCGGCCAGGCGGTGACCGATACCGGTACGCCGATCACGATGCCGGTCGGCCCGGGCACTCTCGGCCGCATCCTCAACGTCATCGGCGAGCCGGTGGACGAGCGCGGTCCGGTTTCCGAGACCATGCGCCTGCCGATCCACCGTCCGGCGCCGGCGTTCTCCGAGCAGTCGACCGAGACCGAGGTGCTGGTGACCGGCATCAAGGTGGTGGACCTGCTGGAGCCGTATCCGAAGGGCGGCAAGATCGGCCTGTTCGGCGGCGCGGGCGTCGGCAAGACCGTGCTGATCATGGAGCTGATCAACAACATCGCCAAGGGTCACGGCGGCTATTCGGTGTTCGCCGGGGTCGGCGAGCGCACCCGCGAGGGCAACGACCTCTATCACGAGATGATCGAATCCGGGGTTATCGACCTCGAGGGCGACAACTCCAAGTGCGCGCTGGTCTACGGCCAGATGAACGAGCCGCCGGGCGCCCGCGCCCGCGTCGCGCTCTCCGGCCTCACCCTCGCGGAATACTTCCGCGACGAGGAAGGCCAGGACGTGCTGTTCTTCGTCGACAACATCTTCCGCTTCACCCAGGCGGGTTCGGAAGTGTCGGCGCTCCTCGGCCGTATCCCCTCGGCGGTGGGCTACCAGCCGACCCTCGGCACCGACATGGGTGCGCTGCAGGAACGCATCACCACCACCAAGAAGGGCTCGATCACCTCGGTGCAGGCGGTCTACGTGCCGGCCGACGACCTCACCGACCCGGCCCCGGCGACCACCTTCTCGCACCTCGACGCGACCACCGTGCTCAGCCGTCAGATCGCCGAACTCGGCATCTATCCGGCGGTGGATCCGCTCGATTCGACTTCGCGCATCCTCGATCCGCGCGTCGTCGGCGAGGAGCACTACACCACCGCCCGCGAAGTTCAGCGCATCCTCCAGACCTACAAGTCGCTGCAGGACATCATCGCGATCCTCGGCATGGACGAGCTCTCGGAGGAGGACAAGCTCACCGTGGCGCGCGCCCGCAAGATCCAGCGCTTCCTGTCGCAGCCGTTCCACGTGGCGGAAGTGTTCACCGGCAGCCCGGGCGTGTTCGTCCAGCTCGCCGACACCATCAAGGGCTTCAAGGGCATCATCGAAGGCAAGTACGACCACATGCCGGAACAGGCGTTCTACATGGTCGGCACCATCGAGGAAGCCGTCGCCAAGGCCAAGAAGATGGCGGAAGCGGCCTGATCCCGGCCCGAGCATAAGGAGCGAGAGATGGCGGCGACCACGCTGTTCGAACTCGTCTCCCCCGAGCGGCTGTTCTTCAGCCAGGCGGTGGAGATGGTGGTGGTTCCGGGCACCGAGGGCGACTTCGGCGCCCTCCCCGGGCATATGCCGAAGCTCGCCACGGTGCGCCCCGGCGTGATCGTGATCTTCGAGAACGGCCAGCCGAAGGAGCGGATCTTCGTCGCCGGCGGCTTCGCCGAAGTGACCGAGGAAGCCTGCACCGTGCTCGCCGAGGAGGCGGCTCTGGTGTCCGACCTGCAGCCGCAGGCGGCCGAAGCCCGCTTTGCCAAGGCCGAAGCGGCGTATGCCGCGTTCGCTTCCTCCGGCGAGGGGGAAAAGGACGCGATCGAGCGCGAACTGGCGGTCGCCGCCGCGATGCTTGCGGCGGCGAAGGGCGAGTTCGCCTACCACTGAGCCCGACCGAACCGATCTGTCGAACGCCCGCCGGTCCGGCGGGCGTTTGCGCATTCAGGGGGCAGCGGTTCCGCGGTGCACGCGCTTGTCGGCATACATCGCGGCGTCGGCGGCGTGCAGCATCGCGTCGGCATCCGCGCCGTCGTCCGGAAAGCGAGCGACGCCGATGCTGACGCGGATCGGCAGTTCCGTTCCGGAGAGAAGATACGGCGCGGCGAGCGCCGCGGCCACGCGCCGGGTCAGGGCGTCGAAATCGCCGCCGGTTTCGGCGAGCACCACGAACTCGTCGCCGCCCAACCGCGCCGCCGTTTCGGCGGCCCGCAGCACCACCCGCAGGCGCGTCGCCACCTCGCGCAGCACCGCATCGCCGGCGGCGTGGCCGTGGGTGTCGTTGACGTCCTTGAAGCCGTCGACGTCGAGATAGAGGAGGCCGAACCGCGAGCCCTCGCGGCGCGCGCGTTCGACCGCGTGGCGAAGGTGGTCGATGAAGGCGGCGCGGTTGCGCAATCCGGTGAGGGAATCCGTGACCACTCCCGCCTGCAGGCGCGCCTCGATCTCGTCGCGGCGGTTCTCCTCGGCACCGAGCCAGAACTTGAGCAGCGCCGCGGTGCCGAGCACGAACACCCAGCCCTTGTAGAGCGAGACGTGGAGATAGGCATCGGGGAGCAGCGCCGCCAGCATCCAGTCGGAAACGCCTATCCACACGATCGCGATGACGAGGTACCCCAACGCGATGCGGGAGGAATGCTTCATGCGGTGCGACCGTCGGCAGGGGGGGATGAAGGTCCCTCAACCGTGCGTCGGCGCGGCGCTGGTGTCAATTCGGGAGTTGATCGGCCGCGTATTCAGGTCGGGAAACTCGCGAGGCGGTTGCGGAGCATCGTCACCGTCGGCTGAAACGTGCGCACCACCGCCTCGTAAAGCGGGCGCTTGAACGGCACGATCATCTCCGGC